>NZ_MUMF01000141.1 GCF_002155905.1 Streptomyces tricolor
CCAGGCCGTCGACGGCCTGGACTTCCAGGTCGCCGAGGGCGAGAGCCTGGGCCTGGTCGGCGAGTCGGGCTGCGGCAAGTCGACCACCGGCCGGCTCATCACGCGCCTGCTGGAGCCGACCGGCGGCACGATCACCTACCGGGGCCAGGACATCACGCACGCCGGCCGCAAGCAGCTGGCGCCGATCCGTTCCGAGATCCAGATGATCTTCCAGGACCCGTACGCCTCGCTGAACCCGCGGCAGACGGTCGGCAAGATCATCTCCGGTCCGATGGAGATCAACGGCATCAACCCGCCCGGCGGCCACGAGAAGCGCGTGCGCGAGCTGCTGGAGATCGTCGGTCTCAACCCGGAGCACTACAACCGGTTCCCGCACGAGTTCTCCGGCGGCCAGCGCCAGCGCATCGGCGTGGCCCGCGCGCTCGCGCTGGAACCCAAGCTGATCGTCGCCGACGAGCCGGTCTCCGCCCTGGACGTCTCCATCCAGGCCCAGGTCGTCAACCTGCTCCAGAAGGTCCAGCGGGAACTCGGCATCGCGTTCGTGTTCATCGCCCACGACCTCGCGATCGTGCGGCACTTCTCACAGCGCGTCGCGGTCATGTACCTGGGTAAGATCGTCGAGATCGCCGACCGCGAGGATCTGTACGGCAACCCGCGCCACCCCTACACGCGGGCTCTGCTGTCCGCCGTGCCCGAGGCCACGGTGGACGAGGAGCCGCGCGAGCGCATCCGCCTGACCGGCGATGTGCCGTCGCCGATCAACCCGCCGTCCGGCTGCCGCTTCCGCACCCGGTGCTGGAAGGCGACCGAGAAGTGCGCGACGGAGGCACCGCCGCTGGCGCAGGTGGAGGGCAACAAGCCGGGTCACCTCACGGCCTGCCACTACCCCGAAACGGTGGACACCGTCCCCGCTCCGCGCCTCTCCAAGGACCCCGAGGCGGCGGCCTGACACACCCCTTTCCGTCAGCCGCCCCCTTGCGGAGCGGACTTTCACCGGCCCATTGACCCGAGCCCATGAACGTCCGGTCCAGGGGACGAGGGCCCGCGCCTCCCCAAGGCACGGGCCCTCTTTCCGTGTGCCGGGTCCCCGGTTCCTGACGCGCCGTTCAGCATCGTGTGTCAGACTGCCGCGGTGGTGGATCACGCCTTTGCCGATCTCTCGCTCGCCGCGCTCTACGACCGCCTCAACCCCTGGGGGCCGGGGGACGCCTTCTACCTCGGTCTGCTGCGGGAGGCCGGCTCCGTGCTGGACATCGGATGCGGCACCGGGCAGTTGCTGCGGCGGGCCCGGGCCGAGGGGCACCGGGGGCGGCTGATGGGACTCGATCCGGCCGCCGCGATGCTCGTCCAGGCACGCCGGGAGCGCCCGGACATCGAGTGGGTCCTCGGCGACGTACGGGTCCGGCACTGGGAACAGGACTTCGACCTCGTCGTCATGACCGGGCACGCCTTCCAGGAACTGCTGACGGACGAGGACATCCGGACCTGTCTGCACGCCGCCCGCGCGGCCCTCCGCGACGGCGGCCGATTCGTCTTCGAGACCCGCAACCCCGGCGCCCGGGCCTGGGAGCGCTGGACCCCGGACCGGGTGCACGAGATCGTCGCCGCCGACGGCACCGCGGTGCGGGTGTGGCACGAGGTGCGGGGCGAGGGCCCGGACCGGGGCCGGGTGCGGTTCACGGAGACCTACGACGGCGACGGCTGGCCCGCGCCCAGGGTCGTCCACAGCGTGTTGCGCTTCCTCGACGCCGGGGCACTGGAGGACTTCCTCACCGAGGCCGGCCTGCGGGTCGTCGAGCAGTACGGGGACTGGGGGCGGGGGCCGCTCACCCCCGACTCCCCCGAGATCGTCACCGTGGCGCGGAAGGCATAGAGGGCGCCCTTCCGCCGGCCGGGCACCCGGGCCGGACCGGCCCCGCATCCGGCCCGGACCACGCGCCCGTCGCCCCGTCCCGTCAGCTCTTCCCCGGTCCCTCCGCACTCCCCTCCTCCAGCGCCGCCAGCGCCGGATCGAGCACGATGTCCTCCTCGCGGGCCTCGATCGTCGGCTCCTCCGGGAAGTGGCAGGCCGTCAGGTGGCCGTCCCGGTTGCCGGCGATCCGGACCAGCGGGGGCTCCTCGGTAGCGCACCTGTCCTGCGCCTTCCAGCAGCGGGTGCGGAAACGGCAGCCGGACGGCGGGGAGATGGGCGACGGCACGTCGCCGGCGAGGCGGATGCGCTCGCGCGCGGGCCCCTCCTCCGCCGTCAGGGTCACCTCGGGGACGGCGGACAGCAGGGCGTGGGTGTACGGGTGGCGCGGGCGGGCGTAGATGGAGTCGCGGTCGCCCACCTCGATGATCTTGCCGAGGTACATGACCGCGACGCGCTGGGAGAAGTGGCGTACGACGGCCAGGTCGTGGGCGATGAAGACGAAGGCGATGCCCAGTTCCCGCTGGACCTTCTGGAGCAGGTTGACGACCTGGGCCTGGATGGAGACGTCCAGGGCGGAGACCGGCTCGTCGGCGACGATCAGCTTGGGTTCCAGGGCGAGGGCGCGGGCCACGCCGATGCGCTGGCGCTGGCCGCCGGAGAACTCGTGCGGGAACCGGTTGTAGTGCTCCGGGTTCAGGCCGACGATCTCCAGGAGTTCACGGACCCGCTTCTCCCGGCCGCCGGGCGGGTTGATGCCGTTGATCTCCATCGGACCGGAGATGATCTTGCCGACCGTCTGCCGCGGGTTCAGCGACGAGTACGGGTCCTGGAAGATCATCTGGATCTCGGAACGGATCGGCGCCAGCTGCTTGCGTCCCGCGTGGCTGATGTCGCGGCCGCGGTAGGTGATCGTGCCGCCGGTGGGCTCCAGCAGCCGGGTGATCAGCCGGCCGGTGGTCGACTTGCCGCAGCCCGACTCACCGACCAGGCCGAAGCTCTCGCCCTCGGCGACCTGGAAGTCGAGACCGTCGACGGCCTGCACGGCGCCGACCGTGCGGCGGACGGGGAAGCCTCCCTTGACCGGGAAGTGCTTGACCAGCCCCGACACCTTCAGCAGCGGTTCCGGGGGCGCGTCCGCAGCAGCGTCGCGGGTGGCGGGGAGGACCAGGTCCTCTTTCATGGCGGTTGTCCTCCTAGCCCAGTCGGGGCCTGATCTCTTCCACGAAGATGGTCTGCTTCTGCTCCGCGCTCAGGTGGCACGCGGAGGAGCGGTCCGGGCCCAGCGGGGGGCGCTCGGTGGCGCAGCGGTTCCCGCCGACCCGGTCCCGGAAGGTGCACCGGGGATGGAAGCGGCAGCCCGGCGGCGGGGTGAGCAGGCTCGGCGGGGTGCCGGGAATGGGCGCGAGCGGGGTCCCGAGGTCGGAGTCCAGCCGGGGCATGGAGTTCAGCAGGCCCCAGGTGTACGGGTGCTGCGGCGAGCGGAGGACCTCGGTCACCGTGCCGCGTTCCACCGCCCGGCCCGCGTACATCACCATGATGTCGTCGGCCATGTCGGCGATGACCCCGAGGTCGTGGGTGATGAAGACGATCGCCGTGCCGAACTCCCGCTGGAGGTCCTTGAGCAGGTCCAGGATCTGGGCCTGCACGGTCACGTCGAGGGCCGTGGTCGGCTCGTCGGCGATCAGCAGGTCCGGGTCGCAGACCAGCGCCATGGCGATCATCGCGCGCTGGCGCATACCGCCGGAGAACTGGTGCGGGTAGTCCCGGGCGCGTTCCTTGGGGTTGGGGATGCCGACCTTGGCGAGCATGTCCACGGCCCGCTCCCAGGCGGCCTTCTTGGAGGCGCCGGTGTGCTTCATGTACGGCTCGGCGATCTGCCGGCCGATGGTGTAGAAGGGCGACAGCGCCGTGAGCGGGTCCTGGAAGATCATCGCCACCCGGTTGCCGCGGAGCTTCTCCATCTCCTTCTCGGTGGCGGTGATGAGTTCCTTGCCGTCGAGGACGATCTCCCCGTCGATCGTGGTGAACAGCGGGTCGTGCAGCCCGAGGATCGTCAGGTTGGTGACCGACTTGCCCGAGCCCGACTCGCCTACGATGCCGAGGGTCCTCCCGCGGTGCAGGTCGAAGGAGAGCCCGTCGACGGCCTTGACCGGGCCGTCCTCGGTGGAGAACGTCACCTGGAGATCGCGCACCGAGAGGAATCCGTCCGGCCCGGTCGGGGCCGGTGCGCCCTCGGCCTTGGTCACTGTGGTCACGATGGCTGGTTCTTCCTAGGAGAGCCGGATGCGGGGGTCGATCCACGCGTAGGTGATGTCGGTCAGGATGTTGATGAGCAGGATGAAGAAGGCGCCGAACAGCATGACCCCCATGGTCAGCGGCAGGTCCTTGTTGACCGCGCCGTCCACGGCGAGCCGGCCGATTCCCTGGAGGGAGAAGGTCAGTTCGGTGACGACGGCGCCGCCCAGCATGGAGCTGACGTCGATGCCGAGCACGGTGACGATCGGGATGAGCGAGCCGCGCCAGGCGTAGCGCAGGAAGACGTAGCGGCGCGACATGCCCTTGGCCCGGGCGGTGCGCACATGGTCCTCGGCGAGCTGCTCGATCATGGACGACCGCGCCATACGGGTGTACTGCGCGGTGAAGATCGTGGCCATCACGCACACCGGGATCGACATTCCGACGAACCAGCCGACGGGGTCCTGGGTGATGGGCACGTACCTGGGGTCCTCCATCCAGCCGGTGCTGTAGACGAGGATGGTCAGCACGACCGGGCCGAGGAAGTAGATCTGGAACGAACTGAGCACCATGGACCCGCCGGTGGCGACCTTGTCCACCAGCGTGCCGCGCCGGTAGGCGGCGAGCATGCCCGCGCCGACGCCGATGAGGAGGAAGACGACCGCGCCGCCGGCGGTCAGGGTGAGGGTCAGCGGGAACCGGTCCATGATGGTGCTCCAGACCATGTCCCCCGAGTAGAACGACACGCCCAGGCAGGGGGCCGAGCAGTGCCCGGCCGGGAAGTCGCGGCCCGTCACGATGCCGGACATGAAGTGCCAGAACTGCTGGGCCAGGGGCAGGTTCAGGCCCAGGGCCTCCCGGATGTCCGCCAGCCGCTGGGGCGAACAGTCCTTGCCGCAGGCCAGGGAGGCGTAGTCGGAGGGTGCGGCCACGAAGAGGAAGAACGTCGCCGCCCCGATGAGGAAGAGCGTGACGAAGGCGCCGACCGTGCGCCGGATGATGAACTGAAGCATGGCGGGCTGGCTGCTCTCTGCAACAGACGGTGGGTGGGGTGCGCTCGGCCAGGGGGCGCGCCCGCTGCGGAGCGCGCCCCCGTGGTCAGCCGCGGGTCACGACTTCAGGTACAGCCGGGTGATGTCGATGAGGCTGGACACCGAGCCGTAGCGGGCGCCGCCCACGTTCGAGCCGGAGAGCTGGAACTGCTTCGTGTACCACAGCGGGGCCGCCGGGATGACGTTCTCCAGCAGGTAGTGCTGGGCTTCCTTCCAGGTCGACGCGGCCTCGGCGGGCTCCTGGGTCAGCGCCTTCTTGATGAGGGCGTCGACCTTGGGGTCCTTGACGTGCGAGTAGTTGGCGGAACCGTCGAAGACCTGCGAACCGTCGTAGATCGGCGTGACGACCGTGCCCGGGGACGGCCAGTCCTGGCCCCAGCCGGTGATGTAGATGTCGTACGGGTTCTTGAGCTTGCCGATCTGCTCGTAGTAGCTCGCCGCGTCGACCTCCTTGGCGACGACGTCGATGCCGACCTTGGTCAGCGCGTCCTCGATGGCGACCTTGCGGCGCTGGCCCTGCTCGCTGTTGGGGTAGGCGAAGACGAGCTTCTTCTGGGCGGCCGGGACGCCGCCCAGGATCTCCTTGGCCTTGGCGATGTTGCCCTGCGGGGTCTTCAGCCGGCCGTAGGGGTCGTAGCTCGGCTCGTAGCCGGGCAGGGTCGGCGCGAAGTAGTTCGGCGCGACGTCACCGCCGTAGGCGCCGCCCTCGCCGGCGATGAGGGACTTGGAGTTGACGGCGTAGGTGACGGCCTCGCGGACCTTCTTGTCCTTGACCCGGTCGAGGTTGAAGGTCAGCGTCATCACGTAGGGCTGGTAGCCCTTGACCGTGCGCTTGCTCGCGTCCGGGTCGTTGATGACGTCCTGGATCTGGGTGGCGTCGACGCTGCCGGTGAGCTGGATGGCGTTCTTGTTGTCGCCCTCGTCCGCGATCAGCCGCTTGGTCTGGGTGGACTCGGTGACGCCGAACTGGAAGGTGAAGCCGTCGACGTACTGGTGGCGCACGGAGTCGGTCTTCGGGTCCCAGTTGGTGTTCTTCACCAGCTTCAGGGTCTTGCCGACCTTGTTCTCGGCGATCTTGTACGGGCCGGTGGCGACCGGCTTCTTCTCGTACTTCTCCTTGGTGTCGCCCTTCGCCGGGACGACGGCGTAGCCGGCCATGGCGAGGGTCTGCGGCAGGTCCGGGCGCGGCTGGTCGAAGTGGAAGACCACGGTCTTGTCGTCCGGGGTGTCCAGCACCGAGGCCGGCAGGTGCTTGCCGTCGAAGCCGCCGCCGGGCAGGGCCTTGCGGTAGTCGGCGCCGCTCAGCCAGGTCTGCAGGTAGGTCGGGCCGTCGAAGATGAACTTCGCGTACAGGCGCTCGACGCTGTGCCGGATGTCGGCCGAGGTGATGGGGTTGCCGTTCTCGTCCTTGACGCCGTCCTTCAGCGTGTACGTCCAGGTCTTGCCGCCGTCGGAGGACTTGCCGGAGTCGGTGGCGAGGTCGCCGACGACCGACACGTTGCCCTTGTCGTCCTCCTGGAACTGGGTCAGCCGGCGGAAGAGCAGGTTGGCGACCTGGCCGGAGTCGGAGACGTAGATCTGGCCGGGGTCCAGGTGGGACAGGCCCGGCTCCTGGTAGACCGTGATCGTGCCGCCCGGCTTGGCGCCGGGCACCTCCTTGGCGGGGCCGGTCGATCCCGCGGCGTCGACATAGGTGACCGCCTTCGACTGGACCGCCGCTTGTTTCTGGTCCTTCTTGGAGTCCTTGCCGGATTTGCCGCCCTCGTTCTTCGAGCAGGCCGTGAGGGCCAGGGAGCCGGCCGCGATGGCGATCACGACGGCCCGCGCTCCGCGGGCGCGATGAGACATCATGTGGCGAATCCACCTACCTGTCGGTTGTTATCCGTGAGATCTGCCGGGCGCCGGCCGGGCAGGCCGGCGGGGGCGGCAGCCACCCCCCACCCAACGGACGTCCTACCGCCCGGACTTGGGGTCGAACGCGTCCCGTACGGAGTCCCCGAGGAGGTTGAAGCACAGGACGAAGATCACCAGCGCCACCCCGGGGAAGAACATGAACGCCGGGTCCTGTTCGGCGTACCGGGCGCCGGCGGCGAACAGGCGTCCCCAGTCGGGGGTCGGCTCGACGAATCCGACGCCCGCGAAGGACAGGAACGCGATGCTGAGGATGGTGCTGGGCAGTTGGTACGTGAACTGCACCAGGATCGGGGTGACGACGTTGGGCAGGATCTCCTTGCGCACGATCCGCCACGGGGAGGCCCCCGAGACCTTGGCCGCCTCCACGAACTCCCGCTCGCGCAGGGACAGTACGGTCGACCGCACCAGCCGGGCCATGCCCATCCAGCCCAGCAGCCACAGCACGATGAGCATGGCCAGGGCGCGGAAGTACGTCGGTGTCTCGTCGCGGGGATCCACGAAGAACGACGTCACCACGGGCATGAAGGCGATGAAGAACAGCTGTTGCGGGAAGGAGAGGAAGAAGTCGGTGCCGCGGCCGATCCAGTAGTCCGTACGACCGCCGAAGTACCCCCCGATCAGGCCGATCACGACACCGGTGACCATGATGAGCACGGTGATACCGAGCGCCATGTACAGCGAGGTGCGCATGCCGTACAGCAGCATGGCGTAGAGGTCGCGGCCGTACTGCGGCTCGACGCCGAACCAGTGGTCCCCCGAGACCCCTCCCAAGTAGCCGAGCGGAAGCCCGAATTCATCGAGGACGGGCTGGTCGGCGTAGGTGGGGTCCTGGCCGTACAGGGTGTACGGATCGGTACCCGGCAGCTTCACGAGCAGCGGTGCGAGCAGGGCGACGACGAAGTAGCCGATCACCACCACCGCGCAGATGACGCCCGTGCGGTCGCGTTTGAAGCGCAGCCACATCAGCTGGCCGGGGGACCGGCCCGCGAGCTTGACGGCCTCGGTCTTCGTCTCCGGCCCTGGTGCGCCGTCGACGACGACCGAAGCCCCGCCGCCCTCTATGTCGATAGGACTTGTCACGGTTTGTCCGTTTCACAGGTATAAACGTGAGAGGTGCCCGCGTACTCCGAGGACGCGCGTGACCGCAGTCGGACGCGCGTAGTTACTGGGGTTCCCTCCTCATGACTTCACGTGTTCACCAACGGGAGAGGGTTTCCGTCTTCCCTCCGACACCCCTGACGGAGGGTCAGACACCCCCTGGTGCTCGTGAGTCGGCGCTGTCCCCACAGCGCGAGACCCATTGACCCGAGCGCTACGCGGCTAACTATCTGCCATGGGTCGACCACCGACCACCGCTCGTAGATCTCAATTCAGTCACAGCTCTCGCCCGGACCTTCCAAAATCTGGACAAAGTGTTCGGTGGAAGAAGGCGCGAAACGGACGTGTTACATGGGTATCGGGCGACGATCTCCGCATGTCGGACAGGAGGGCCCCGAAAACGGGTTGCAAAAAGCCCGGATGCCCCCACCATGGGGGGCACCCGGGCTCAAGTGCCGGAAGGTCAGCTGTGCTTGGCGCGGCTCGCGGCGCGGGCACGCTCACGCTGGTCGAGCACGACCTTGCGGATGCGAACGGCCTCCGGGGTCACCTCGACGCACTCGTCGTCGCGGCAGAACTCCAGCGACTGCTCCAGCGACAGCTTGCGCGGCGGAACGATCGACTCGGTCACATCGGCCGTCGAGGACCGCATGTTGGTGAGCTTCTTCTCCTTGGTGATGTTGACGTCCATGTCGTCGGAGCGCGAGTTCTCACCGACGATCATGCCCTCGTACACCTCGGTGCCCGGCTCCACGAAGAGCACGCCGCGCTCCTGGAGGTTCGTCATCGCGAACGCGGTGACGGCACCGGCGCGGTCCGCGACCAGAGAGCCGTTGTTGCGGGTCTGCAGCGGGCCGAACCAGGGCTCGTGGCCCTCGTGGATGGAGTGGGCGATGCCCGTGCCGCGGGTCTGGGTCAGGAACTCGGTGCGGAAGCCGATCAGACCGCGGGACGGCACGACGAACTCCATGCGGACCCAGCCGGAACCGTGGTTGGACATGTTGTCCATGCGGCCCTTGCGGACACCCATGAGCTGCGTGACGGCACCCATGTGCTCCTCGGGCACGTCGATCGTCATGCGCTCGACCGGCTCGTAGACCTTGCCGTCGACGTCCTTGGTGACGACCTGGGGCTTGCCGACCGTCAGCTCGTAGCCCTCCCGGCGCATGGTCTCGACCAGGATGGCGAGCGCCAGCTCACCACGGCCCTGCACCTCCCAGGCGTCCGGACGCTCGGTCTCCAGGACCCGGAGGCTGACGTTACCGATCAGCTCGCGGTCCAGGCGGTCCTTGACCTGGCGGGCGGTGACCTTGCGGTCCTTCACGGCCGCCTTCGCGTCCGCGCCCTTGCCGGTACCGCCACGGCCGACCAGCGGCGAGGTGTTCGTACCGATCACCATGGAGATCGCCGGCTCGTCCACCGTGATCAGCGGCAGCGGGACGGGGTTCTCGGGGTCGGCCAGGGTCTCGCCGATCATGATGTCCGGGATGCCGGCGACCGCGCAGATGTCACCCGGGCCCGCCTTCTCGGCCGGCTTGCGGGTCAGCGCCTCGGTCATCATCAGCTCGGAGATGCGCACGTTCTGCACGGAGCCGTCGCGCTTGATCCACGCGACCGTCTGGCCCTTGCGCAGCTCGCCCTGCTCGACCCGGAGCAGCGCGATACGGCCGAGGAAGTTGTCGGCGTCGAGGTTGGTGACGTGGGCCTGGAG
This sequence comes from Streptomyces tricolor, assembly GCF_002155905.1. Classification (GTDB taxonomy): domain Bacteria; phylum Actinomycetota; class Actinomycetes; order Streptomycetales; family Streptomycetaceae; genus Streptomyces; species Streptomyces tricolor. The sequence continues at coordinate 9,923 of NZ_MUMF01000141.1, forward strand.
CGGCGCGTCCTCGTCGTAGGTCGGGGCCGGGATGTGCTCCAGGATGGTGGAGAAGAACGGCTCCAGGCTGGTGGAGTCGGACGGGACCGTGCCGTTGTCCGGCTTGGTCAGCGAGGCGATGCCGTCGCGGCCGCAGGCGTAGACGATCGGGAACTCGATCTGCTCCTCGTCCGCGTCGAGGTCGAGGAAGAGGTCGTAGGTCTCGTTGACGACCTCGTCGATGCGGGCGTCGGGGCGGTCCGTCTTGTTGATGCACAGGATGACGGGCAGCCGGGCCTGGAGCGCCTTGCGCAGCACGAAGCGGGTCTGCGGCAGCGGGCCCTCGGAGGCGTCGACGAGCAGCACGACACCGTCGACCATCGACAGACCGCGCTCGACCTCGCCGCCGAAGTCGGCGTGGCCGGGGGTGTCGATGATGTTGATGGTGATGGGCTCCCCGCCGTCCTTCGGGTGGTACTTGACCGCCGTGTTCTTGGCGAGGATCGTGATGCCCTTCTCACGCTCCAGGTCGTTCGAGTCCATGACGCGGTCGTCGACCTGGTCGAGCTGGTGGGCGGCGAAGGCACCGGCCTGCTTCAGCATGCCGTCGACGATGGTGGTCTTGCCGTGGTCGACGTGGGCGACGATGGCGACGTTGCGGATGTCGTGGCGCGTGGCCATATTGTGGCGTACTCCCGGAGTGTGAGGACTGCCCTGCGCGTACGTCCGTGTCGCGCGGGCCCTGCCGGGCTGGACACGCCACGGCCTCACCCCATGGTACGTGGCCTTTTCAGCCGGGGCTCGCCGGGCCGCCTCAGCCCTGGTCAGGGCTGGGCGAGACCTTGGCTCCCTTCTTCAGGAAGCCCATGTCCTCGTAGATCGGCGTCTGGAAGCCGAAGGCGCCCGCGTTGACCAGGTTCTTGCGGGCGCCGACCAGCTGGGGCCGCTGGTACAGCGGGATGGAGCCCGCCGCCGCCCAGATGCGGGCGTCGGCCTTGCGGATCAGGTCCCGCGCCTCGTCCTCGTCCAGCGTGGTCGCGGCCTGGTCGAAGAGCTGGTCGACCTGGTCCGTACCGACCCGGGTGTAGTTCTGCTCGACGTTCACCGAGCCGTCCGCGGCCGGCACCGGCTTGGCGTAGACGGGCCGGGCGTCCGTCGCCGGGAAGGCGGAGGACGGCCAGGAGTACAGGGCGAGGTCGTAGTCGCCGGCGGCGATGTGGTCCTTGAAGTAGCTCTCGTCCGAGACCTTAGTGATCGTGGCGCGGATGCCGACCTGCTCCAGCATCGCGGAGATCCGCTCGGCGACCGAGTTCAGGGTCTCCGAGCCGGGTCCGGAGGGCAGGACGAAGCGCAGCGCGAGCGGCTTGCCGTCCTTGGCGAGGGGCCCGGCCGGGGCGGCGGCCGGGGCGGCTGTGCCCTTCGGGGCGTAGGCGCCGGGCGCGCCGCCGTGCTTGCCCTCCTGCGCGAGGTGCCGGTCGGCGTGCTCGGACCCGTGCCCGTCCCCGTCACCGGCGGACTCCCCCTCGCCGGCGGACTCCTCGTGCTCGCCCTTGCCGTCGCCGTCCGCGCCCCCGTGCCCCTTGCCGTCGCCGTGCCGGTCCTCGTGGCCCTTGCCGTCGTCCTCCTCCCCGACGATGTACTCGCCGTCGTCGCCGCCCTCGGAGACGTCCTCGGTGCGGCGCTCGGGGCCGGCCGCCTTCTCCCCCTTCTTCTGCTCCTTGAGCGGGCCGCCGCGCACCCAGCCGGCGTCGGCCAGCAGGGCCTGCGCCTCCTTGGCGTCCTGGCCGCCGATCGCGCCGCTGTTGTCGGCGTAGGCGGCCTGCCCGGACAGGGCGAGGTGGCTGCCGACCGGGACGGCGGGCAGCCCCAGCGGGGTGAGCACCAGCCGGGCCAGTTCGGTGCGGTCCAGGGCGCGGGCGACGGCCCGGCGGACCCGCTCGTCGGCGAGGGGGCCGGTGGAGCCGTTGAGGGCGAGCTGGGTGTAGGTGGGCTCCAGGGACTTGCGGACCTCGACCTCGCGCAGCTCCTGCTGCTGCTCCAGGTAGCGGGTGATGGCCTTGCGGAGTTTCGTCTTGCCGACGCGCACCTGGTCGGAGTCGAAGCCGTGCGCGAGCGCCCAGTCGCGCAGCTTCTTCACGGAGGTCTTGCCCCCGGCGCCCTGGAGCGGGGTGCCGGTGCCCTTCGCGCGGTTGGCGAGGTCGATCCGCTGGGCGTCGGCGGCGTCGATCTCGGCGAGGTCCACGCTGCCGTCGGCGAGCGCGGCGGCCCGCTTGTCGCGGGCGACGGCGTGCAGCACGATCTGGTTCAGCTTGGCGGGCTTGCCCCACCAGCGCGGGTTGCGGGTGAGGACGACGTCCTTCTTGGCGGTGTCGATCTTCTCCACCTTGAAGGGCCCCGCGGTGACCTTCAGCTTGCGGCGGGCGCCGTCGTTGAAGGCGTCCGGAGTGCCCATGACGTCCTTCGGGTACAGCGGGGAGAACAGCGACTTCCAGTCGGCGTAGGGGCGGGAGAAGGTGACCCGGACCTCCAGGTCGCTGGCGCCGCGCTCGATCTTGGCGATGCGGTCGTAGCCGGCGTTGCGGGCGGTCCAGTAAGCGCTGTTCTTGCCGGACAGGGCGCGCCACTGCGCGACGAAGTCGGCGGCCCCGATCTCCCGGCCGTCGCTCCAGACGGCCTGCTGGTTGAGCTTGTAGAGCACGACTTGGCGCGGCTCTGTCTCGATGACCTTGGCCGACTCCAGATAGGCCGGATTGGCCACCGGACGGCCGAAGGCGTCGAGCCGGAACATGGACGGCAGCACGGCCTGGGCGATCCGGCTGGTGCCGGCGTCGGCGTCGGCCTGGAAGGTGTTGAGGGTCTCCGGTACGGCGTCGACGGCCCACTTCAGGGTGCCGCCGTCGGCGACCAGGTCCCGGGCGACCGGGGCGATGTCCTGCGGTGCGAGCGGGCTGCCGGCCTGGTCTTCTTCGCTGCAGCCGGCGAGCAGGGGGACGGCGAGGGCGCCCGCGCCGAGGAAGACGAGGGCCCGCTGCACGCGGCGCGCGCGGAGGTGCCGGGTCGGGCCGTCGTTCGTCTGCGGGCGCGTCGTGGCTGGTCGCGCAGTTCCCCGCGCCCCTGCGGGGTGCTGCCGGACTTCGTAGGACATCTCTGCTACCTCCGGAGAGCCACGGGCCTTATGCTCACATTTGTCGGTATATGGAGCTGATCACGTTTGGCGGTATATGGAGCTGATCAGATCTATGCGGCCACTGAAGAGGAAAGGATCCGGCAACAGCGGGCGACACGGCGGCGACGGCCGGTAAGCCCACCCGTGCGGCGCAACACACCCGGCGATGCACCCGTACGCCTCGGCCAATCGCTGCACATCCCTTCACATCGGCAGGCGTGAGGCGCAACACTCCAAGGCGCATGAACGTTGCCGTCCATGGCCCGCCGGACCCGCGGAAGCGAGGGCAAGTCATGTCCGTGCACGACGACATCAACGCCGTCCAGCGCTGTCTCGACGACCTGCACCGGTCGCTGGGCCGCCTGGAACACCAGCTCGGCAGCGGCGGCCTGGAGATACGCCGGGTCCGGCTGGACGCCGACCATCTCCGCGAGAGCGTGGCACTGCTCCGGGAGGCAGCCGCCGCCTCGGCCGCGCCGCGCCGGCCCGACCTCGTCACCATCTCCGACGCGCCGTACGACATCAGCCTGTGGACGGACTCGGACGACGAGGGACTGGGCGCCCGCGACCGCCGCGCCCCCTGAGAAACCGCAACCGACCGGAGTCCTGACTTGGCTACTGGTACGGAACCCCAACAGAACAGCGGCGGTGTCCGCAGCCGTACGCGCGCCGCGATCGCCGCCCCGCACCTGCGGACCGACCGCTGGTGGCTGGCGCCCGCCTGCACCGCGGCCGGTCTGCTGGCCTTCGTCGTCTACTCGACCTGGCGGGCCTTCGCGAACGCCGACTACTACGCGGCGCCGTACGTCTCGCCCTTCTACTCACCGTGCCTGGCGGAGAACTGCCGGAGCATGCGCGCGGGCCCGAACGCCGATCTCTTCGGCGGCTGGTGGGGCATCTCCCCCGCGATCATCATCCTGATCTTCCCGCTCGGCTTCCGGCTGACCTGCTACTACTACCGCAAGGCCTACTACCGCGCCTTCTGGGCGTCCCCGCCCGCCTGCGCGGTGGCCGAGCCGCACCGCACGTACACCGGCGAGACCCACTTCCCGCTGGTCCTGCAGAACGTCCACCGGTACTTCTTCTACGCCGCCCTGCTGGTGGCCGGCGTGCTGACGTACGACACCGTGCTGGCCTTCCGGGACGAGCAGTACCAGTGGGGGCACATGGGCCTCGGCACCCTGGTCTTCCTGGCCAACATCGTGCTGATCTGGGCGTACACCCTCTCCTGCCACTCCTGCCGGCACATCGTCGGCGGCAAGCTCAAGCACTTCTCGAAGCACCCCGTGCGCTACCGGGCGTGGCAGTTCGTCGGGAGGCTGAACGCCCGGCACATGCTGCTCGCCTGGACGTCCCTGGTCAGCGTGGCGCTCGCCGACTTCTACGTCTACCTCGTCGCGTCCGGCGTCTTCGACGATCCGCGCTTCTTCTAGAGATCCAGTGAGGGACTGACTGATGTCCGTGGTCGACCGGCAGGAGTGGGACGTCGTCGTGGTCGGCGCCGGGGGCGCGGGCCTGCGCGCGGCCATCGAGGCGCGCGAGCGGGGCGCCCGTACGGCGGTGATCTGCAAGTCGCTGTTCGGCAAGGCGCACACGGTGATGGCCGAGGGCGGCATCGCGGCGGCGATGGCCAACGCCAACGAGCACGACACCTGGCAGGTGCACTTCCGCGACACCATGCGCGGCGGCAAGTTCCTGAACCAGTGGCGGATGGCCGAGCTGCACGCGCAGGAGGCCCCGGACCGGGTGTGGGAGCTGGAGACCTGGGGCGCGCTGTTCGACCGGACGAAGGACGGCCGGATCTCGCAGCGGAACTTCGGCGGGCACGAGTACCCGCGCCTGGCGCACGTCGGCGACCGCACCGGCCTGGAGCTGATCCGCACGCTCCAGCAGAAGATCGTCGCGCTCCAGCAGGAGGACTTCAAGGAGACCGGGGACTACGAGTCCCGGCTGAAGGTCTTCCAGGAGTGCACGGTCACCCGGATCCTCAAGGACGGCGGCCGCGTCTCGGGCGTCTTCGCGTACGACCGCGAGACCGGCCGCTTCTTCGTCCTGGAGGCCCCCGCCGTGGTCCTCGCCACCGGCGGCATCGGCAAGTCCTTCAAGGTCACGTCGAACTCGTGGGAGTACACGGGCGACGGCCACGCGCTGGCGCTGCTGGCGGGCGCCCCGCTGCTGAACATGGAGTTCGTGCAGTTCCATCCGACCGGCATGGTCTGGCCGCCGTCGGTGAAGGGCATCCTCGTCACCGAGTCGGTGCGCGGGGACGGCGGGGTGCTGCGGAACTCCGAGGGCAAGCGGTTCATGTTCGACTACGTCCCGGACGTCTTCAAGGAGAAGTACGCCGAGTCGGAGGAGGAGGCCGACCGGTGGTACGAGGACCCGGACCACAACCGCCGGCCGCCCGAACTCCTCCCCCGCGACGAGGTGGCCCGCGCCATCAACGCCGAGGTGAAGGCGGGCCGGGGCTCCCCGCACGGCGGGGTCTTCCTGGACGTGTCGACCCGGATGCCCGCCGAGGTGATCCGGCGGCGGCTGCCGTCCATGTACCACCAGTTCAAGGAGCTGGCGGACGTCGACATCACGGCGGAGGCGATGGAGGTCGGGCCGACCTGCCACTACGTGATGGGCGGCGTCGCGGTCGACTCCGACACCGCGGCGGCCCGCGGGGTGCCGGGGCTGTACGCGGCCGGCGAGGTGGCCGGCGGCATGCACGGCTCCAACCGGCTCGGCGGCAACTCCCTGTCCGACCTGCTGGTCTTCGGGCGCCGGGCCGGCTGGCACGCGGCCGAGTACGCGCAGGGGCTGGCCGCCCGGCGCCCGCCGGTGGACGACGCCCAGGTCGACACCGCGGCGGCCGAGGCGCTGCGGCCCTTCTCCGCGGAGGCGGGAGGGGGCGGTGAGCCGGGCCCGCCGGAGAACCCGTACACCCTGCACCAGGAACTCCAGCAGACGATGAACGACCTGGTCGGCATCATCCGCCGGGAGGGCGAGATGGAGCAGGCCCTGCACAAGCTGGCCGAGCTGCGCACCCGGGCCCGGCGGGCCGGCGTCGAGGGCCACCGCCAGTTCAACCCCGGCTGGCACCTCGCCCTGGACCTCAGGAACATGCTGCTGGTCAGCGAGTGCGTGGCGCGGGCCGCACTGGAGCGCACCGAGTCGCGCGGCGGGCACACCCGCGAGGACCATCCGACGATGGACCGCGCCTGGCGCAACGTGAACCTGCTGTGCACCCTCGCCGACCCCACCGGCGGCCTCGCGGCGACCGACCCGGCCCGGGGGCAGATCCGGCTCGCCCGCGAGACCACCGACCCCATCCGCCCGGACCTGCTCGCCCTCTTCGAGAAGGAGGAGCTGGTCAAGTACCTCGCCGAAGAGGAGCTGTACGAGTGAGCAGCTACGAAGCCCGCTTCCAGGTGTGGCGGGGCGACGAACGGGGCGGCGGCCTTGAGGACTTCACGGTCGAGGTGCACGACGGCGAGGTGGTCCTGGACATCGTCCACCGTCTCCAGGCCACCCAGGCGCCCGACCTCGCCGTGCGCTGGAACTGCAAGGCGGGCAAGTGCGGTTCGTGCTCGGCGGAGGTCAACGGCCGGCCGCGGCTGCTGTGCATGACCCGCATGTCGGTCTTCGACCGCGCGGAGACGATCACGATCACGCCGCTGCGCGCCTTCCCGGTGATCCGGGACCTGGTGACGGACGTCGGCTTCAACTACGAGAAGGCGCGCGAGGTCCCGGCGTTCGTGCCGCCTCCCGGCCTCGGCCCCGGCGAGTACCGCATGTTCCAGGAGGACGTGGACCGCCCGCAGGAGTTCCGCAAGTGCATCGAGTGCTTCCTGTGCCAGAACACCTGCCATGTGGTGCGCGACCACGAGGAGAACAAGCGAGCGTTCGCCGGCCCGCGCTATCTGATGCGGGTCGCCGAACTCGACATGCACCCGCTGGACGCGGCGGCGGAGACCGGCCTGGACCGCGGGCGCACCGCCCAGGACGACCACGGCCTCGGCTACTGCAACATCACGAAGTGCTGCACGGAGGTCTGCCCCGAGGGCATCAAGATCACCGACAACGCGCTGATCCCGCTGAAGGAACGCGCGGTCGACCGCAAGTACGACCCGCTGGTGTGGCTCGGCTCGAAGATCAGGAGGCGGCCGGCAGGAGGGCGAGCGCCCGCCGCAGATTGAACTCCGCGATCTCCCGCATGGCCGCGCGCTCCGGGAAGTCGCCGTCGAGCAGCCGCAGCGGTCCGGCGACCAGGCCGAGGTGCATCGCGAGCCGGTACAGGGCCAGCCGGTCCGGATCGAGGCCGGGGGCGCGCAGCACGTCGTAGGCGGGTCCGAAGCGGAGCTGGAGGAAGACGTGCTCCCACTCGGCGTCGAAGTACATCAGGCCCTCGATGTCGATGAGCGCCGGGTCGCCGTCCGGGGTCACCAGGACGTGGTCCGGGCCGAGTTCGCCGTGCACGAGGGAGGTGTGGCCGCGCGGTGCGACGACGTCCTGGAGGTCCCGCACCCGCCGCGTCAGCTCCGCGCGCACCGCGCGCACCCGGGGGTCCCGCTCGGCGGCGTCCGCGATGTCGCGCACCGCCCGGTCGGCGGCGACCTGCGCGCAGGAACCCCCGGACGCCGTCCCGCCCTCCTCCACCAGGACCGCCTTGCCGTGCCCGGCGGCCGTGTGCTCCCGCAGCACGCCCAGCACCCCGGCCAGCCGCGCCAGCGGCACCCGGGCCGCCGCCGGATCGTCCCGCAGCAGCCGCTCCAGGTTCGCGCCCGGGATGTCCTCGACCACCGCCGCGTACGCGGGCAGGTGGACGGCCTCCCGGTCGGCGAACAGCAGCCGCGGGACGCGGACGCCCAGCTCGGTGAGCCGGTGGTGGGCCGCCAGGAACAGGCCGATGCCGGAGGCGTGCGAGAAGGTGTCGCGGAGGTCGGTGTCGGGCCTCCGCCAGTAGTCCTCGTCCGGGGACCAGACATAGGCGATCGCGGTCGTGCCGTCGTCGAGGGCGAGCCGGTAGACGCCCTTCCTCGAACCGCCGCGCAGCCGGGTGACGGCGGTGGGCGTGCGGCCGAGGGCCGCGCGGGCGAGCGGGGCGAGGTCGTCCCGGGTGAGGTGGGTGCGGGCAGGCGTCATGGCGTACGGACCCAGTCCCTCCGATAGGCGGTCCAGTCATCTTCGGTGGCGGCGAAGTCGACGTACAGGGCGACGCCGAAGTCGGCGCGGTCCGCGTCGGTGCGGGACAGGCCCAGCCGTACGCCCCGCACGGCCGCCGGGACGGTCTCGGCGTGCGCCCAGTGGCCGAACCGGTTCTCGTGGTAGAAGGGCAGGCCCATGAGCAGGTCGGTGCTCTTCGGGGTGACCTCCAGCGCGAGGCTGGTCTGCTGCGCCACATAGCCGCCGTACAGGCTCTGCAGCGGCTGCATGGTGTCGTACGACATGACGGCGATCTGGTCCACCCGGCGCGCCACCTGCGCGAAGTACGCCTGCGACCACCACTTGGGGTGGCCGGTGGTGGTGCCCCAGAAGGAGTGGAAGGCGGGCAGCGGGTCGATCTGGTGGGCGGCGACGGAGAGCACGGCCCCCCGGGCGTGGGTCAGCTCGCGCAGGTCGTCGAGGAGGCCGAGGTAGTGGCGGTCGCCGGAGTGCAGGGGCTCCAGGTCGAAGTGGGCGCCCTGGAAGCCGGCGGCGAGGACGGCGCGGGTCGAGTCGAGGATCGCCGCGCGGGTGGCCGGGCGTTCCAGACGCAGCCCCGTCGGGCCCTCGCTGGCCAGCACGTCACCGAGCCAGGCCTGGACCCGGACGCCGGGCAGCTCCCGGTGGACGGCCGCCGTCAGCCAGCGGGCCTTCGGGTACGCCGACGCGGGGAGGGTGCCGTCGTGCTCCAGCGGGCCCGAGTGGACGTACAGATCGCGGATGCCGGTGCCGCGCAGGCGACGGGCGAGGGCCTCGACGTCCCGGTCGGTCTTCCGGCCGTCCACCCAGGCGTGCCCCAGCCAGAGGGCGTCCTTGTGCCGGGTGTGGGTGCCGGGGGCCGGGTCGCCGGTGTAGTTGAGCCGGAGGGCCGCCGCGGCGGTGAGCAGCGGGAGCAGGAGGAGGGCGAGGACGACGGCGAGGAGACGGAGGATCCGCCGCTTGCGGGAGCGAGGGCGGGGGCGGGGGCGCGGTTCGGTTGCGTCCTCCGCGGAGTGTTCCTGATCGTCCGCGGGACGTTGCTGATCGCCTGCGGGGCGTTGCTGATCGTCCGCGGGGTGTTCCTGTGCTGTGTGCTCCGCGTCCTGGGTGTCGTCCTCGCGGGTCTCCTGCGCGGGGGATGCTTCCGCCGGGGCTGCTTCCGCCGGGGCTGGTTCCGCCGGCTCCGGTTCCGCCGGGGCTTTGTCCGTCCGGTCTTCGCCCGCGCGCTTCTCGTCCGTCAGGTTCTCGTTCGTCCGGTCCTTCCGGTCTTTGTCCGCCCGGTTCTGCTCGGCCCGGTTTCCATCCGGGCGGTTTCCGTCCGTCCGGTTCTCCTCGGCCCGGTTTCCGTCCGTCCGGTTTTCGCCGGTCCGGTTCTCGTCGTTCCGGTTGTCGTCCATCCCGCCCCCCTGTCCGCCTGGTCCCCCACCCGTATCCGTCCCGCTCGCGAAGCCGCCTACCTGCCCATACGCTCCGAAATGTGACGTCCTCCCTGATCCGGGCCCGGCCCCGGCGCGCGACCGCGCGCATACGGGTGCGGGTGGCGCGTGCCGTGCTGGGCGCCCTGGTGGGAGCCGGGTGGCTGGTGTTGCCGGTGATGACGGCCGAGGCCCGTACTCCGGTTCCCGTGGCCCCCGTCGGCACGGTGGCGAGTGCCGCCGCCCCGCAGCAGGACGGGACGTCGGCCGCCGACCTCGTGCTGCCGCTCATCGCCGGGGTCGCGGCCCTGACCGTGGCCGGATACGGCTATCTGCGGCGCACCCGCCGGGCCCGGACCCGGACGACTCCCGGGACCGTCTCGGCGCACCCGCCCGTGCCCGCGCCGGCCGACTCCGAGCGTCAGGCGCGGGCGGCGCTGCGCCTGGCCGACGACTGCGTACGCACCAGCAGGGAGGAACTGGCCTTCGTGCGCGAGCTGTTCGGGGAGAAGCGGACCGAGCCGTTCACGCACGCGCTGCGGGCCGCCGAGACCGAGCTGTCGGCGGCGTTCGCGATCTGGCGGCGGTACGAGGAGGGCGTTCCGGAGGAGCCGGGTGCCCGGCGCCAGGCGCTGGTCGGGGTGGTCGGCCGCTGCGCCGAGGCCGGGCGCCGGCTGGACGCGGAGGCGGCGGCGCTGGACCGGCTGCGCGGGCTGGGCGAGGAGCCGGCGGACGGCGAACGGGGAGTGGGGGCCGCGCTGGTGACGGCCGAGGAGCGGTTCCGGGAGCTGGCGGCGCGGGCGGTGACCGCCCAGCAGACCCTGGCGGCCCTCCGGGAGCGGTACGCGCCCTCGGCGGGCGGGCCCGTCACCGGGTACGTCGAACAGGCCAAGGACCGGTTGGTGTTCGCCACCGCACGGCTCAACGAGGCCCGCCAGGCCGTCGACACGGGCGATGCGCCGCGGGCCGCCCGGCAGCTGCGCGCCGGGGAGGGCGCGGTGGTCCAGGCCGGGGTGCTGGTGGACGGGGTGGAGCGGCTCGCGGCGCAGCTGCGGGAGGCGGCCCGACTGGTGCCGGCGGCGCTCACCGGCGCGGAGGCGGAGCTGGCGGCGGCCCGGCGCGGGACCGGCCGGACCTCGCTGACCACGGGTGAGCTGCACGCCCGGCTGGCCCACGCCGACGGGGTGCTGGCGGCGGTCCGCGAGGAGCTGACGGCCGGTCCGTACGACCCGCTGGACGCGCTGCGCCGGATCGTCCGGGCCGCCGAGCGGCTGGACGGGGCGCGCTCGGGGGTGCTGGGCACCGCGGCGCTGCTCGTGGCGCGCAGTTCCGTCGCCGGGGCGGAGGAGTTCCTCGCCGTGCACCGGGGGGCCGTGGGCACGGAGCCCCGGGCCAGGCTGGCGGAGGCGGTACGGGAGCTGGGCGCGGGGGGCCTGGCCCGGGCCGATGCCGTGGCCCGGGAGGCGCGGGAGCTGGCCGAACGGGAGGTACGGGCCCACGGCACCCCGTTCGTCGGCACCGAGGGGGCCGCGGCCGGACTCGCCGGTGCCGTCCTCGGCGGCATCCTGCTCGCCGAGGACCCGGACGGCGGCCCCCCGGCCGCTTTCGGCGGCCCGGAGACCCGCTCGCGGCACCACCTCTAGAGCGTTCCCGTGGGGCGGTCCGGCGTGGGCGGGGTCAGACCGCCGTCCGTGCCGCCCGTGCCCCGCCGCGGGTCTCCTGCCGTACGACACGCCGGCGCCGGGAGGGCAGGCCCGCGGTCGGGTGGGCGACGCCCCAGGCCGCGCCCTTGCAGATCAGTTCCTTGTAGAGGGCGGCCGTACGGCCCGTCAGGGCCCTGTCCACGGCTCGGTCGTCGGCGGTGACGAACTGGATCAGGCCCTCCTTGCGGCCGAGGGAGACGCACTGCTGGAAGTAGCGGATGGGGACGTGGGGGACCTTGGTGCCGGCGAGACGGGCGGCGATGGCGTCGGCGGCCTGCCAGGCCATGGGGACGCCCGAGGCGCAGGACATGCGCAGCGGCTTGCCGTTCGGGCCGAGCGCCGTCGCCGCGTCGCCGACGGCGTACACGTCCGGGTGGGAGACCGAGCGCATCGTGCTGTCGACCACGATCCGGCCGCGGTCGGTCACCTCCAGGGCGGTGGCCCGGGCGATCGGGTGGACGGCGAAGCCGGTGGTCCAGACGGTGACGTCGGCGGGGACGGTCCTGCCGTCGGCGGTGGTCACGCCGTCCGCCCGCACCTCGCTGACCGCGGCGTGCTCGTGGACGGTGATGCCGAGCCGGTCCAGGACCTTCCGCAGGTGGGTGCGGCCCTTCGCGGAGAGCCAGTCGCCGAGGGCGCCGCGGGCGGCCAGGGAGACGTTCAGGTCCGGGCGGGTCTCGGCGATCTCGGTCGCGGCCTCCAGGCCGGTCAGGCCGCCGCCGACGACGACCACGGGCCGGCCCGCGTCCAGGGCGGCCAGCCGGTCGCGGAGACGGAGGGCGCCGGGGCGGCCGGCGATTTCGTGGGCGTGTTCGGCGACGCCGGGGACGCCCCCGTCGTGCCAGCCGCTGCCGAGGGCGTAGACCAGGGTGTCGTACTCCAGTTCCTCCCGCTCGTGGCCGTGCGCGGCGGTGACCGTCACCGTCTTGCGGTCCACGTCCACGGCGGTGACTTTCGCGAGCTTCAGCGCCACGCCGGTGCCCGCGAACATCTCGCCGAACGGCCGGGGCCTGAGGTCCTGGCCGGCCGCGAGCTGGTGCAGCCGGACCCGCTCGACGAAGTCGGGCTCGGGATTGACGAGGGTGATGGTGACGTCCTCGTGGTGCAGCCGCCGGGCGAGGCGGCCGGCGGCGACCGCTCCGGTGTAGCCGGCTCCGAGGACGACGATGCGGTGCTGCATGTGCCTGCTCCTGTCTGCGAGGTTCCGCCGCTGTCGGGCGCGGTGTCGCCCCTTGAACCGGGCAGCCCGGCGTTTCCTGACAGGTTCAGGATGTGAAGCACGTCACATCTGATCAGAGGGTGTGGAGCGGGCTGCCGCCGAGGCCCTCGGCGGCCCACCGCTCGGTCGCGCGGACGAGCTTGTCGGGATTGATCTGGCTGCGGACCGCGGTGATGCCCTCGGCGGTGACCTCCAGGCACGTGATGCCGACGACCCGGCCGTCCACGACCGCCACGACGGCGGGCCCGCCGTTGGCGGTCGTCGCGTAGATCTCGGCCGCGCCGCCGACCAGGGCCCGCTTGGCGGCACTGGGCTTGAACAGGCCGCGCAGGAACGTGGCGACCGCGAGCGCGCCCTCGAAGGCCTTCGCGCGGGCCGGGACCTTCCCGCCGCCGTCGCCGATCGAGACGGCGTCCTGGGTGAGCAGGCGGAGGAGGGGTTCGGTACGGCCGCTGGTCGCCGCGGCCAGGAACTCCTCGACGACCTTCCGGGCGGCGGCCTCGTCGATCTCGGTGCGCGCCTTGCCGTCCGCGACGTGCTTCTTGGCCCGGTGGTAGATCTGCTGGCTGGCGGCCTCGGTGAGGTCCAGGATCTCGGCGATCTCCCGGTGCGGGTAGTCGAAGGCCTCGCGCAGCACGTACACCGCCCGCTCGCCCGGCGACAGGCGCTCCAGCAGGACGAGGACGGCGTACGACACCGACTCGCGCTGCTCGGCGGTGTCGGCGGGGCCGAGCATCGGGTCACCGGCGAGCAGCGGCTCGGGGAGCCAGCTCCCCACGTACGTCTCGCGCCGGGCGCGGGCCGAAGTGAGCATGGTGAGGCACAGGTTGGTGAGGACCTTCGTCAGCCAGGCCTCGGGCACCTCGATCCGCCGGACGTCGGCCGCCTGCCAGCGCAGGAAGGTCTCCTGCACGGCGTCCTCCGCCTCGCTCGACGAGCCGAGCAGCCGGTAGGCGATGGCCTCCAGCCGGGGCCTGGCAGCCTCGAACCGGTCGACGTCACGCGTGATCAGGGCCATGCCAGGGATCCTAGCCATCCCCGGCCCGGAACGGCAGGCGCGTCACCGTTCCCCGGCCGCTCGACTCGGGGGCGAGGCGGGTCAGAAGAGGCTCAGGAGGGCCTCCGTCGGGTCGGTCAGGCCGCCCTCTCCGCCGGGGAGCGGCAGCTCGAACCAGACCGTCTTGCCGCGAGGGGTCCGCCGTGAGCCCCAGGCCGCGCTGAGCAGTCCGACCAGTTGCAGGCCCCGGCCGCCCTCGTCGGTGTCCCGGGCCCGCCGGCGCCGCGGCTGGACGAGTCCGGAGTCCCAGACCTCGCAGACCAGCGTGCGGTCCAGCAGCAGCCGTAGCCGGATGTCCCCCTCGCCGTACCGCAACGCGTTCGTCACCAGCTCGCTGACCAGCAGCTCCGTCGTGTCGACCAGCGGCTCCAGGTCCCAGGACAGCAGCTGTCCGCGGGCGTACTCGCGGGCCCGTCCCACGCTGCGCGGCTCGCGGGGCAGGGTCCAGTCGCCGACCGAGTCGGCGGGCAGGCCCTGCACCCGGGCCATCAGCAGGGCGATGTCGTCCTCGCCGTGGTGGGTGTCGAGGGTGTTGAGGACGTGGTCGCAGACGTCCTCCAGCGGACGGGAAGGGTCGGTGAGCGCGCCGATGAAGGCTTGCAGGCCCTCGTCCAGGGGGTGGTCGCGGGACTCGACCAGGCCGTCCGTGTAGAGGGCCAGCAGCGCGCCCTCCGGCAGCTCGACCTCCACCTCCTCGAACGGCTCGCCCCCGACCCCGAGCGGCATGCCGGGCGGCACGTCCAGCATCAGCGCCGCCTCGCCCGGCTCGACCAGGACCGGCGGGAGATGGCCGGCGTTGGCGAACGTACAGCGTCTGGTGACGGAGTCGTACACGGCGTACACGCAGGTCGCCAGGTAGACCTCGGAGAGGTCGGCGTCCCGTGGCTGACGGGCCGTACGGGTCGCCTGCTGGACCCCGCCCGGGGTGCCGAGGCCCCGCGCGATCTCGTCCAGCGCGGACAGCACTTCCGCCGGTTCGAGGTCGAGCAGCGCCAGGGTGCGTACGGCGGTGCGGAGTTCACCCATCGCCACCGCCGCGCGCAGGCCCCGGCCCATGACGTCCCCGACCACCAACGCCGTGCGGTGCCCGGGGAGTTCGATGACATCGAACCAGTCGCCGCCCACCTCCGTCGCCGCGTTGCCCGGCAGATAGCGGCAGGCGATGTCCAGACCGGAGGCCTCGGGGTCGCCGGGCGGGAGCAGGGACCGTTGCAGTATCAACGCCCGTTCGTGCTCCCGGCGGTACAGGCGCGCGTTGTCGATGCAGACGGCGGCCCGTGCGGCCAGCTCGACCGCGAGTTCCCGGTCGCGGTCGCCGAACGGCTCGCTGCCCTTCGTCCGGGCGAACTGCGCGAGCCCCACGACCGTGTCGTGGGCGACCATCGGCACGGCCAGCGTGGACTGCACGAGGCCGCCCTCCTCGGCGGGCACGCGCTGCGGCCGGGCGGTGCGCAGGGCGTCCGCGCAGGGCGAGTTGAACGGGTAGTGGTGGACCGCGCCGACCTCGACGGGCTTCCCGGAGCCGCTGAAGGGGGCCCCCGAGACGGCGCTGGCGAAGGCGACGCGGCGCAGTTCGGCGCTGCCGTCGGCGAGACCGGGCGGGGTCTCGTCACCGGCCAGCAGGCCCTGGTAGAGGTCGACGGTGGCGAGGTCGCAGAAGCCGGGGACGACGACGTCGAGGAGTTCGCGGGCCGTGGTCTCCAGGTCCAGGGAGTTCCCTATGCGGGCGCCGGCCTCGTTGAGCAGCGCGAGGTTGCGCCGGGCGGCGGCGGCCTCCCGGGCGGCGGCCCGGCGGGCGGTGATGTCGGTGCCGAGCCAGGCGACGCCGATGGGCCGGCCGCTGCCGCTGTGCACGCGGTAGAGGTTGACGGACCAGTGCCGGCGTTCCTCGGAGCCCGGGACGAAGCCGGTGACGTGCATGTCGGTGATGGACTCGCCGGTCTCCAGCACCCGCCGCAGCGTGGCCGAAACCCGCTCGGCCTCGCCGCGCGGCAGATAGTCGTGCACTCCCTTGCCCCGGTGGTCGTCCGGGGTTCCGCCGAAGATGGAGGCGAACCGCATGTTGGCCCGCCGGACCCGCAAGTCGACGTCGATCAGCAGGAATCCGAAGGGCGACTGACCGAAAATCGCCTGAGAGGCGGCGAGATCTGTCTCGATGCTGCGCAGCGTGCGGACGTCCACGACGATGCAGACGGCGGCCTTCTCGCCCTCGGCGGTGCGGGTCGGCATGACGTAGACCTCGGCCAGGCCCTCGTCGCCGCGAGTGCCGTCCGGCCCGTCCGGCATCCGGAACGGGACCACTCCGGTCCACTCGCGCCCGTCGAGGATTTCGGCCATCTTCCGCTGGCCGCGCTCGCGCAGGTCGGGGTCGATGAAGGCCTCTATCGGATCCATGCCGACGGCGCGTTCGGCGGGGATGCCGAAGAGCTGCTCGGCGCGCAGGCTCCACTGGTCGACCAGCCCGCCGGGACCGATGGAGAAGGAGGCGACCTTGATGTAGTCATAGATCGAACCGGGCGGACTGCTCTGCCACATGGCGTCACCGGGCGCCGCGGCAGCCTCCGCGGCCTGACTCCTCGCGCCGTCCGACGGGTCCTCGGACTCCGTGGCCTTCGCTGGTATCTCGCTCACGCGAACCGTCCCCTCCAGCTCACCGCGTCCGGCACCGGTCACCGGGGGCGGCTGCCCGCAGTATCCAGCACTACGGCGCCGCACGACACGGTGTTCACGATCACAGCTCGGTCCAGGTGTTTTTCGGACCGGTCCGTGACAACACTTCCACTCTTCTAACCAGGGAACACACCGCCGAACCACCCCCCGCCGGACCGCGTGCGCCCCCGGCGCGCACGATGGACGGCACGCTGAGGGCTGTACACCCCCGTGCCCCTCCGGCTGCCGCGGCGTCACCCCGGCACCGCCAGTTCGAACCAGACGGTCTTTCCGTCGGCCCCGGGCCGGGTGCCCCAGCGGCGCGAGGAGCCGGCGACCAGCTGCAAGCCGCGTCCGCTCTCGTCCTCGGGGCGCGCGACGCGTTCCCGCGGCGGGTCCGGGAGCGGGTCGGAGACCTCCACCCGCAGGGTGTCGTCGAGCCCTGCGGGCCGGACCAGTCGTACGCCGATGGGGCCGGTGGCGTGCCGCAGCGAGTTGGTGACCAGCTCGCTGACCAGCAGTGCGGCGAGGTCGGAGAGGCAGCCCAGGCCCCAGCCCTGCAACTGGCCCCGGACCGCGGTGCGGGCGGCGCGCACGGCGCCCGGTTCCGCGGGAAAAGTCCACTCGGCGCAGTCGCCATCGGTGTGGATCACGCCGATCACTTCCCAGGCCAGTGAGCCCACCCATGTCCGGTTTCATGGGGTTAATGGGCACATACCCGATATCCGGGTGGGAGTACCGCGCGAGAGGGCGCACTGTGGCACGTACGGGCGCGCTCCGCTCGGGTGCCGTGCACCGGAGAGTCCGGGTGGTGGGGTCGTGCTGCGGCTGCGGGTCCGTGGGCGGCCGGTCAAACCCAGGCGGCGGGCCGCATCGGACCGCGACTGCGGGTCCATGGGCGGCCGGTCACACCCAGGCGACGATGGCCGTACAGCCGTACACCGGACCGCGACTGCGGGCCCCCGGGCGGCCCGTCACACCCAGGCGACGGTCGCCGTACCTCGGATCCGGCCCCGCGCCCCTTCGCGGACCCGGC
>NZ_MUMF01000142.1 GCF_002155905.1 Streptomyces tricolor
TCTCGGCCGCGGCCACCGCGCGGTCGTCGCCGCGGGCCGAGCCGATGCCCATGAGGGCCGAACCGGCCTCGGACATGACCGACTTGACGTCGGCGAAGTCCAGGTTGATCAGGCCGGGGGTGGTGATGAGGTCGGTGATGCCCTGGACACCGGAGAGCAGGACCTGGTCGGCGGACTTGAACGCGTCCAGGACCGAGACCTGGCGGTCCGAGATGGACAGCAGCCGGTCGTTCGGGATCACGATGAGGGTGTCGACCTCTTCGCGCAGTTCGGCGATGCCGTCCTCGGCCTGGTTCGCGCGGCGCCGTCCCTCGAAGGTGAACGGGCGCGTGACCACGCCGATGGTGAGGGCGCCGAGCGAGCGCGCGATGTTGGCCACGACGGGGGCCCCGCCGGTGCCGGTGCCGCCGCCTTCACCGGCCGTCACGAAGACCATGTCGGCCCCCTTGAGGACCTCCTCGATCTCCTCGCGGTGGTCCTCGGCGGCCTTGCGGCCGACGGCCGGGTTGGCTCCGGCGCCGAGTCCGCGGGTGAGTTCGCGGCCGACGTCGAGCTTGACGTCGGCGTCGCTCATCAACAGCGCCTGTGCGTCGGTGTTGATGGCGATGAACTCGACGCCCTTGAGACCGACCTCGATCATCCGGTTGATGGCATTGACACCACCGCCGCCGACACCGATGACCTTGATGACTGCGAGGTAGTTCTGCGGTGCTGCCACGTCGAAGGCCTCTCGCCTCGAATTACGTTGTCGCCGCCGGGCGGTGCCCCGCGCCGGGACGACGGATGCCGAATGGGACGGTCCGTAGCGCCGACCCGAACCCTAACCCTGAAGTTTAGGGTTACCAGTGTGTCTGTTCCCTGGAGTCTTCTGAACAGGACACTAAGTCGACAAGTGGCGCCCGTTCAACGAACACGCCGAACCTCCCGTTTTTCTTTTCACCCTATGTGATCAGCCGTAGCAGTGCCCAACCAGGGTGCTGGCCTGCGCTGATGTGCGTCAACTCCCCGATGACGCAGGGGCGGTGGGGACGCTGACATCGAAGTGCCGCGCGCCGGGAGCTGCTTTCATGAGTGCCGTGAGGGCCCGTGCCTTGGCGCGGCCGTTCTCGCCACTGCCCCAGGCCACGGTGCGGCCGTCGCCCAACTCCAGCGCGATGGCGTCGTAGGAGCGCACGTGGACGGTCCGGGTGGCCCGCGCCACGGCGGCCGGCAGGTCGCCGGCGACCCGGACGGCCTCGCGCACCAGCCGGTCCCTGCCGAAGCGCCGGAAGCTCGCGGCGCCGGGGCCCGTGCGGGATGCGGTCAATTCCAGCGTCGGAACGCCATTCGGCGCCTGCGAAACCGTGGCGAAACGGACACCTTCGTCATCGACTTCGACGAAGTCCCGGCCCTTTCGGACCAGCAGAACCGGAGTGCGCTCGATCACTTTCAGGCCGATTCCATGGGGCCAGGAACGAACCACATCGACAGTGTCAATTCGGGGCAATTTCCGGCGAAGTCGGGCTTCGATCCCCTCCGTGTCGACGGAAATCATCGGGTCCCCGACGGGCACGGCCGCCGCCGCGCGCACCTCGGCGGGGGTCAGCACGCGCGTGCCCGACACCGAGACGCGCTCGACGCGCAGCCAGGAGGAGCCGTACAACGCCCAGGCGGAACCGGCCCCGAGCAGCACGAGCACGGCGGCCAGGACGACGATCCTGCGAAGGCGCCGTCCGCCGAGTCTGCGGGCCTGCGGGGGGCCGGACGACTCCTGCTGGCGTTCACCGCGCTCGGCGGTAGTCGGTCCGGCCACCCTTACTGCCCCTTCGTCATATGGTCCTAACGGCGCGAGGCGATCGCCTCGTACACCATGCCGACGAGCAGGTCGTCGGCGTCCCGGCGGCCGAACTCGCTTGCCGCGCGGGACATCTCGTACAGCCGGTGCGGGTCGGCGAGCACGGGCAGCACGTTCTGCTGCACCCACTCGGGCGTCAGTTCCGCGTCGTCGACCAGGAGTCCGCCGCCGGCCTTGACCACCGGCTGCGCATTGAGCCGCTGTTCGCCGTTGCCGATGGGCAGCGGGACGTAGGCGGCCGGGAGGCCGACGGCGGAGAGTTCGGCGACGGTCATCGCGCCCGCGCGGCAGAGCATCATGTCGGCCGCGGCGTACGCGAGGTCCATCCGGTCCAGGTAACTTACCGGGATGTAGGGGGGCATTCCCGGCATCTGGTGCACCTGCGGCAGTTCGTTCTTCGGGCCGACCGCGTGCAGGATCTGGATGCCGGCCTGCTGCAGCCACGGGGCGACCGCCTGCGTCACCTCGTTGAGCCGCCGGGCGCCCTGCGAGCCGCCGGAGACCAGCAGCGTGGGCAGGTTGGGGTCGAGGCCGAAGCGGGCGCGGGCCTCCGGGCGGACGGCGGCGCGGTCCAGCGTGGCGATGGAGCGGCGCAGCGGGATGCCGATGTAGCGGGCGTCACGCAGCTTGCTGTCCGGGGTGGAGACGGCGACCCGGGCCGCGTACCGCGAGCCGATCTTGTTGGCCAGGCCGGGGCGGGCGTTGGCCTCGTGGATCACGATGGGCACGCCGAGGCGCTTGGCGGCCAGGTAGCCGGGCAGGGCGACGTAGCCGCCGAAGCCGACCACGACGTCCGCCTTGGTGCGCTCCAGGATCTGCTCGGCGGCCTTGATCGTGCCGCGCAGCCGGCCCGGGACGGTGATCAGCTCGGGGGTGGGCTTGCGCGGCAGCGGCACCGCCGGGATCAGCGCCAGTTCGTAACCGCGCTCCGGGACGAGCCGGGTCTCCAGGCCGCGCTCCGTGCCCAGGGCCGTGATTCCCACGGTCGGGTCCTGCCTGCGCAGGGCGTCCGCGAGGGCGAGCGCGGGCTCGATGTGGCCGGCGGTCCCCCCACCGGCGAGTACGACATGCACCGAAATTCACCGCTCTCCGGACGAACGCGCCGCCGAGGCACGCCGTCGCATCGTGTTCCATCTCCGAGGCCCCCGCTCGGCACCGGAGCCTCCCGCCCGCTTTCTACCAAAGCGAGGTTGCCGCATCGCAAGCGCTGCCCGCGCAGCGGGCTCGTCGCGCGCGAAGGCGATCAGCAGCCCGATGGCGAACATGGTCGGCAGCAGGGCGGACCCTCCGTAGGAGAACAGCGGGAGCGGGACCCCGGCGATCGGCAGCAGGCCGAGCACCGCACCGATGTTGATCACCGCCTGGGCGGTGATCCAGGTGGTCACGCCTCCCGCGGCGTACCTCACGAAGGGGTCCTCCGTGCGTCCGGCCACGCGGATACCCGCATAGCCTAGAGCCGCGAACAGGGCGAGCACCGACAGCGTCCCCGCGAGACCCAGTTCCTCACCGGTGACGGCGAAGATGAAGTCGGTGTGGGCTTCCGGGAGTTGGCCCCATTTTTCCACACTCGCACCGAGTCCGGAGCCGAAGAGTCCGCCGGAGGCGAGGGCGTAGATCCCGTGCACCGCCTGCCAGCAGTCGGCGACCCCGGCCTTCGGCTCGGTGGCGCCGATGCAGGCGAGGCGGGCCATCCGGTTGGGGCTGGTCTTGATGAGGGTCACACCGATCAGCGCGGCGACGGACAGCACGCCCGCGAACAGCCGGGTCGGCGCGCCCGCGAGCCAGAGCAGGCCGAACAGGATCGCCGTGAGGATGATCGCGGTGCCCATGTCGCCGCCGAGCATGATCAGCCCGAGCAGCAGGAAGGCTACCGGGACCAGCGGCACCAGCATGTGCTTCCACTGGGTCAGCAGCTTCCGCTCCTGCTTGCGGGCGATCAGGTCCGCGCCCCACAGCACCAGGGCGAGCTTGCCGAACTCGCTGGGCTGGATCTGGAAGGAGCCGCCGAGGGAGATCCAGTTCTGGTTGCCGTTGACCGCCACCCCTATCCCGGGGACCTGCACCAGGACCATCAGGAAGACGGCGCCGGCGAGGATCGGGTAGGCCAGCGCCCGGTGCAGTTTCACCGGCATGCGGGAGGCGGCGAACAGCAGTGCGCCGCCGATGAGCGCGGCGAGGAACTGCTTGCGGAAGAAGTACGACCCGGGCAGCGACAGCTGCAGCGCGGTGATCTGGGAGGCCGAGTAGACCATCACCAGGCCCAGCACGGTGATCAGCACACTGCCGCCGAGGATCAGGTAGTAGGCGGTCAGCGGCCGGTCCCAGGCCCTTCGCGCGCGCGTGCAGAGCCGCTGGACGGGGTTCTCGCGCGGAGGCCGGGGAACGGCCGGCCGAGGGCGCCGGGACGCCCGCTGCACGGGCGGCTTTCCGGTACGGCTACTGGGCATCGGCGCCTCCACCGAACGTCGACCGTCCCACGCGTCCCTCCCAAGATCCGCCCGGCAGGCGGCCGGGGTCAGGCTTCGGCTTCGAGTTCGCGGACCGCCGCCGCGAACGCGTCGCCGCGCTGGTTGTAGTTGGTGAACATGTCCATGGAGGCGCAGGCCGGGGCCAGCAGCACCGTGTCGCCGGGCTGAGCCAGCCGCTTCGCTTCCGTCACCGCCTGGAGCATCGCCCCAGTGTCGGTCCGGTCGAGGTCGACCACGGGTACTTCCGGCGCGTGTCGCGCGAGGGCGTCACGGATCAGGGCACGATCGGCGCCGATCAGGACCACGCCGCGCAGCCGCTTCGCCGACCTGGCGACCAGTTCGTCGAAGGTCGCGCCCTTCGCCAGGCCGCCCGCGATCCATACGATCGACTCATATGCCGCCAACGAGGCTTCCGCGGCGTGCGTGTTGGTCGCCTTGGAGTCGTCGACGTAGGCGACCCCGTCGATGCCGGCGACGAGCGCGATGCGGTGGGCGTCCGGGCGGAAGGCCCGCAGGCCGTCCCGTACGGCCGTGGCGGGCACCCCGAAGGCGCGCGCGAGGGCCGCCGCGGCAAGGGCGTTGGCGATGTTGTGCGGGGCCGGCGGGTGCACGTCGGAGACCTCGGCCAGCTCCTGCGCGTTGCGCTGCCGGTCCGCCACGAAGGCGCGGTCGACCAGGATGCCCTCGACGACACCGAGTTGGGAGGGCCCGGGGGTGCCCAGGGTGAACCCGACGGCCCGGCAGCCCTCTTCGACGTCGGCCTCGCGCACCAGGTCCTCGGTGGCCTTGTCGGCGGCGTTGTAGACGCAGGCGACCTTGTTGCCCTCGTAGATACGGCCCTTGTCGCGCGCGTACGCCTCCATGGAGCCGTGCCAGTCCAGGTGGTCCGGGGCGAGGTTGAGGACCGCCGCCGAGTGCGCCCGCAGCGAGGGCGACCAGTGGAGCTGGTAGCTGGACAGCTCCACGGCGAGCACGTCGTACCGCTCCTCGCCGAGGACCGCGTCCAGCAGGGAGACGCCGATGTTGCCCACGGCGGCCGTGCGCAGGCCCGCCGCCTTCAGGATGGAGGCGAGCATCTGCACGGTCGTGGTCTTGCCGTTGGTGCCCGTCACGGCCAGCCAGGGGGCCGCGTCGGGGCCGCGCAGCCGCCAGGCCAGCTCCACGTCGCCCCAGACCGGGACACCGGCCTGCTCGGCGGCGCGGAACAGCGGCTTGTCGGGCTGCCAGCCGGGCGCGGTGACGATCAGCTCGGTGCCCTCCGGCAGGGTCGACCCGTCGCCGAGGCGCACGGTGATGCCGAGCGCCTCGAGTGCGGCGGCCTGCTCACGCGCGCGTGCGTCGTCGCCGTCGTTGACGACCGTGACGATCGCCCCGCGCGCGTGCAGCGCTTTCGCCGCCGGGACGCCGGAGACGCCGAGCCCGGCGACGGTGACGTGCTTGCCCTGGAATTCAGAAGGCACCGAGGAGGTCACTTGTCCGCTGCCCATCCCGCGTAGAAGAGGCCCAGTCCGACGATCACACAGATGCCCTGGATGATCCAGAAGCGGACCACCACCAGGACCTCGGACCAGCCCTTGAGTTCGAAGTGGTGCTGGAGCGGTGCCATCCGGAAGACCCGCTTCCCGGTGAGCCGGAAGGAGCCGACCTGGATGACGACCGACATGGTGATGAGGACGAACAGGCCGCCCATGATGGCCAGCAGCAGCTCCGTGCGGGAGCAGATGGCCAGGCCGGTGAGGACACCGCCGAGGGCGAGCGAGCCGGTGTCGCCCATGAAGATCTTCGCCGGCGAGGTGTTCCACCACAGGAAGCCCAGGCAGGCACCCATCAGCGCGGAGGCGACCACCGCGAGGTCGAGCGGGTCGCGCACCTCGTAGCAGGCGCCCGGGTTGGTGAGCGTGCCCGCGTTGGCGCAGGACTCCTGGAACTGCCACACCCCGATGAAGGTGTAGGCGCCGAAGACCAGCACGGAGGCGCCGGTGGCGAGGCCGTCCAGACCGTCGGTGAGGTTCACGCCGTTCGACATGGCGAGGATCATGAACAGCGCCCAGACGACGAACAGCACCGGGCCGATCGTCCAGCCGAAGTCGGTGATGAACGACAGCTTGGTGGACGCCGGCGTGTTGCCGCGCGCGTCGGAGAACTGCAGGGCGAGCACCGCGAACGCGATGCCGACGATCAGCTGGCCGGCCATCTTGGCCTTGGCCCGCAGACCCAGCGAGCGCCGCTTGACGATCTTGATGTAGTCGTCGAGGAAGCCGACCAGGCCCATGCCGAACATCAGGCCGAGCACGAGCAGTCCGGAGTAGGTCGGCGGGTAACCGGTGATGAGCTTGCTCAGGAAGTACGCGGCGATCGTCGCCAGGATGAAGGCGATACCGCCCATGGTCGGCGTACCGCGCTTGCTGGCGTGCTCGCGCGGGCCGTCGTCACGGATGTACTGGCCGTAGCCCTTGCGGGCGAGAAGCTTGATCAGCAGCGGGGTGCCGACCAGCGTCAGGAAGAGGCCAATGACTCCCGAGAACAGGATCTGCTTCATCATCGGGCGGCAACCTCACCCTCGGCACCGGACTCGACGAGCGCCTGGGCGACGCTCTCCAGCCCCACCGACCGGGACGCCTTCACGAGCACGACGTCCCCCGGGCGCAACTCGCTGCGCAACAGGTCGATCGCCGCCTGTGCGTCGGACACGTGCACCGACTCCTCACCCCACGAACCCTCGTTATATGCGCCCAATTGCAGCCAGGAGGCTTCAATCCCCCCGACGGCGACGAGCTTGCTGACGTTGAGCCGGACGGCGAGCCGTCCGACGGCGTCGTGCTCGGCGAG
The DNA here is from genome assembly GCF_002155905.1 of Streptomyces tricolor. Taxonomy (GTDB): domain Bacteria; phylum Actinomycetota; class Actinomycetes; order Streptomycetales; family Streptomycetaceae; genus Streptomyces; species Streptomyces tricolor. Next base: position 7,132 of record NZ_MUMF01000142.1, read on the forward strand.
CGCCTCGTCCCCCAGCTCGGCCATCTTGCCGAGCACCGCCCACGTGCGGCGCCCCTTGCCCATGGCCGCGAGCGCCCTGAGGGCGGCCCGCATGGACTCGGGGTTGGCGTTGTAGGCGTCGTTGACGATGGTCACGCCGTCCGGGCGCTCGGTGACCTCCATGCGCCAGCGGGAGAGGGAGCCCGCCTCGGAGAGCGCGGTGGCGATCTCTTCCGCGGACATGCCCAGCTCATGGGCGACGGCGGCCGCGGCGAGCGCGTTCGACACGTGGTGCTCACCGTACAGGCGCATGGTCACATCGGCTGCACCGGAGGGTGTGTGAAGCCTGAAGGCGGGCTGTCCGCTGTCCGTGAGTCGTACGTTCTCGGCGCGTACGTCCGCTTCGGCCGACTCTCCGAAAAGGACCACCTTCGCCTTGGTACGGGAGGCCATGGCGCGGACCAGCGGGTCGTCGGCGTTGAGCAGGGCTGCCCCGTCCTCGGGCAGCGCCTCGACCAGCTCCCCCTTGGCCTGGGCGATCTGCTCGCGTCCGCCGAACTCGCCGATGTGGGCGGTGCCGACGTTGAGCACCAGGCCGATCTTCGGCGGGGTGAGGCCGGTGAGGTAGCGGATGTGCCCGATGCCGCGGGCGCCCATCTCCAGCACGAGGAACCTGGTCTCCTCGGTGGCGGACAGGGCGGTCAGCGGCAGCCCGATCTCGTTGTTGAGCGAGCCGGGCGTGAACACGGTCGGCGCCTTGCGCTGGAGCACCTGCGCGATCAGGTCCTTGGTGCTGGTCTTGCCGGCCGAGCCGGTCAGGGCGACGAGGGTCGCGCCGAGCCGGCGTACGACGTGCCGGGCGAGCGCGCCGAGGGCCGTCTGGACGTCCTCCACGACGATCGCGGGGACGCCGACCGGCCGGGACGCCAGCACGGCGACCGCGCCGGCCGCGACGACCTGCGCTGCGTAGTCGTGGCCGTCCACGCGCTCGCCGACGAAGGCGGCGAACAGGCTGCCGGGCACCACCTCGCGGGAGTCCCGGACGACCGGTCCCGTGACCTGGACGGACGGATCCGGTATGTCGTGCGTCTGCCCGCCGACGACTGCTGCGATCTCGGCGAGGGAGAGGGCGATCACAAGTTCATCCCCTGGGTCTTCTGGATTTTCATCCCTGGGTGTTCTGGATAGCTTCGCGAAGCACCTGGCGGTCGTCGAAGGGACGGACCACGCCGGCGATGTCCTGGCCCTGCTCGTGCCCCTTGCCGGCGACCAGCACGGTGTCGCCGGCCTGGGCGCGGCCCACGGCGGCGGCGATGGCGGCGGCCCGGTCCTCGAACAGGAGCACCTCGCCGCGCTCGTGCGCGGGCACCGAGGCGGCGCCCTGGAGCATGGTCGCGAGGATCGCGAGGGGGTCCTCCGAGCGGGGGTTGTCGGAGGTCAGTACGGCCGTGTCGGCGAGCCGGGCCGCGGCGGCGCCCATCGGGGCGCGCTTGGTCTGGTCGCGGTCGCCGCCGCAGCCGAGGACGACGTGCAGCCGGCCCTTGGTGACCTTGCGCAGCGCCTTGAGCACCGACTCGACGGCGTCGGTCTTGTGGGCGTAGTCGACGACCGCGAGGTAGGGCTGCCCGGCGTCGACGCGCTCCAGGCGGCCCGGGACGCCCGGGACGGCGGCGATGCCGTCGGCGGCGGCCTGCGGGTCGAGGCCGGCCACGGCGAGGGCGACGATGGCGGCGAGGGTGTTCGCCACGTTGAAGGGGCCGGCGATCGGCGACCGGGCGTGGATCCGCTCGCCCTTCGGGCCCACGACGGTGAACGTCGAGTCCATGGGGCCGACCTGGACGTCCTCGGCACGCCAGTCGGCGTCGGGGTGGCCCTCGGCGGAGAAGGTGACGACCGGCACGGTCGCCTCCGCGACGAGCCTTCGGCCGTACTCGTCGTCGGCGTTGACCACGCCGAGTTTGCTGCGTTCCGGCGTGAAGAGCTGTGCCTTGGCCCGGAAGTAGTCCTCCATGTCGGAGTGGAACTCCATGTGTTCCGGGCTGAGGTTGGTGAAGACGGCGATGTCGAAGACGCAGCCGTCGACCCGGCCGAGGACCAGGGCGTGGCTGGAGACCTCCATGGCGACCGCCTCGACGCCGCCTTCGCGCATGACGGCGAACAGGGCCTGGAGGTCGGTGGCTTCGGGGGTGGTGCGCTCGGACTTGATCCGCTCGTCGCCGATGCGGATCTCGACCGTGCCGATGAGTCCGGTGGCCTTCGCGGTCCGCAGACCGCCCTCGACGAGATAGGCGGTGGTGGTCTTGCCGGAGGTGCCGGTGATGCCGATCTGGAGCAGGTCGCGGCCCGGGTGGCGGTAGATGGTGGCCGCCAGCTCCCCCATCCGCGCGCGCGGCTCCGCGACGACCAGGACGGGCAGTCCGGTCGCGGCGGCGCGCTCGGCGCCGGTGGGGTCGGTGAGCACGGCGACGGCGCCCAGGCTCGCGGCCTGGGCGACGAAGTCCGCGCCGTGCAGACGGGCGCCCGGGAGGGCGGCGTACAGGTCGCCGGGGCGGACGGCGCGCGAGTCGTGGGTGATACCCGTGATCTCGGCGGCGCCCTCCGGCGCGGTGACACCCAGCTGGTCGGCGAGCTCCGCGAGGGGGGTGGCGGGGAGCTGCGTCGGCCTGGGCAGTCCCGGATATGTCACGGGTTGGCCCTTCTGGGTGGTTTGGGACTGATCAGCGTGTGGCACGGCGGTGAGCGTACCGGGCGCACCCGCTCCGGAGCGAAGTGAGGGGCTCTCGGCGCCGTGGTTCCCGGCGTCGGGGGTGATCGTTGTCACGAGCTCGTTCCTGGTGTTTCCGTGCTGATCAGGTGGTGCTGATCAGGGTTTGTACTCGACGGGCAGGTTGGCGGCCTTGGCCCCGGTCGGCGGGATCTGGAGGGTCTTCAGGGCGAACTCCATCACCTGCTTGTAGATGGGGCCGCAGATCTGGCCACCGAAGTAGCTGCCCGAGGTGGCGTTCTGGATGGCGCAGTAGACGGTGATCCGCGGGTTGTCGGCGGGGGCGAAACCGGCGAACGAGGAGGTGTAGCCGCGGTAGCGGCCGGTGGCCGGATCCACGCGGTTGGCGGTGCCGGTCTTGCCCGCGACCCGGTACCCCGGGATGCGGGCCTTGACGCCGGTGCCCTGCTCGTCGTCGACGACGGACTCCAGCATCTGCGCGAGGGTCTTGGCTGTCTTGGCGCTGACGACCCGGGTCTGCTTGGGCTTCGGCGCCGGGGTGAAGCGCCCGTCGGCGCCCTTGGTGCCGCGCACCAGGGTCGGCTCGACGCGGACGCCGCCGTTGGCGATGGTGGAGTACACGGAGGCGGCCTGCATGGCGTTGATGGAGAAGCCCTGGCCGAAAGGGATCGTGTACTGCTGCGAGGTGGACCACTTCTGCGGCGGCGCGAGGATGCCGGGGGTCTCGCCGGGGAAGCCGAGGCCGGTGTAGCCGCCGATGCCGAACTTGCGCAGGTACGAGTAGAGGACCTTGTTGGCCTCGGGCTGGGTCTTGCCGAGTTCGCCGGTGGCCAGGATGGTGCCGATGTTGCTGGACTTGGCGAGCACGCCGTTGAGCGTGAGGTACCAGGTGGCGTGGTCGATGTCGTCCTGGAAGAGGCGATCGCCGCGGTGCAGCCGGTTGGGTACGACGACGTGGGTGAGCGGGGTCGCCACGTTCTTCTCCAGCACGGCCGCCATGGACATCACCTTGGCGGTGGAGCCGGGCTCGTAGGCGTCCTGGAGGGCCGCGTTGCCCATGGCGTCGCCGTCGGCCTTCGCCAGGTCGTTCGGGTCGAAGCCGGGCGAGTTGGCCATGGCCAGGATCTGGCCGGTGCGGGTGTCCTGGACGATGACGTAGCCGCGGTCCGCCTTGGACTGCTTCACCTGCTCGCTGATGGCGTTCTGCGCGGCCCACTGGATGTCGCGGTCGATGGTCAGCTCGACGTCGGCGCCGGGCACGGCGGGCGTCTCGGTCGACCCGGCCGTGGGCACCTCCCGGCCGCCGGCCTGGGCGTAGCGGACCTTGCCGTCCTTCCCGGCGAGCTGCTTGTTCAGCTTCTGCTCGATGCCGCCGCCGCCCTGGCCGTCGGCGTTGACCCAGCCCAGTATCCCGGCGGCCAGCTCGCCGTTGGGGTACACGCGCTGGCTGCTGGGGTCGGCGAAGACGCCGGACAGCACGTTGACGGTGGTGCGGTCGGTCTCCGCCTTCTTGGCGAGCGCGGTCTTCAGGTCCTTGATCTGCTGCCAGACCTGCGGCGTCTGCCGGGCGGCGAGCCGGGTGTAGCGGGAGTTCCTGTTCTCCGGGCGCAGCTTCTTGACGAGCGCGGCCTGGTCCTGGCGGAGGATCGGGGCGAGCAGCGCGGCGGCCTGCTCGGGGCCGTCGCCGATCTTCAGCTGCTTGGCGCTGAACATGGTCGGGTCGGCCGTGATGTCGTAGGCGTCCTCGCTGACGGCGAGCGCGACGCCGTTGCGGTCGGTGATCTCGCCGCGCTCGGCGGCCAGGGTGTGCACCACGTACCGGTTCTGCTCGGCCCGTGCCGTGTAGGCGCTCGCGTCGACGGCCTGGACCTGGAGCAGCCGCACCACGAAGGCGAGCAGCACCAGGGTCAGGGCGAGGCTGACCAGGCGCAGCCGGGGCCGGGGGCTGCCGAGCCGGAGCGGAGGCGTGACCGGGGGCCGGGCCCCGCCGGGCCGACGTCCCGGCCGGGC
>NZ_MUMF01000143.1 GCF_002155905.1 Streptomyces tricolor
GCCGCCGACCGCCCGCCCGGACCCGCCCCCGGCGTGGACGCGGCCGGTCCGGACGTTCCAGACGGTGACCCCCCTCCGGTCCGCACCGTCGGGCCCGTCGGAATTCCAGCCCTGGCCGAAGGCGACGTACCCGCCGTCGGGGCTCAGCGCCATGAGGTCGGAGCAGGCCACCCCACCCTCGGGGTCGGCGTCGGGACACGGTTTCGCGGGGGCGCGGAAGACGACCCGTCCGGTGCGGGTGTCCACGACCTCCAGCCGCAGGGCGCCGCGCACGTCACGGAGGCGGGCCAGCGTCCGCCCGTCGGCCGAGAGCTGGGTCACGTAGGCCGGTTCCTTCTCCCACGGAGCCGTCAACGCCCGTCCCAGCGTCAGCGTCCGGACCACGGTCCCCGTGGAGTTCAGGTAACGCAGGGCGCCGGTCTCGCGGTCGAAGGCGAGATCGCTGACCGCCCCGGCCGGCAGCCGGTGGGTCACGATGGGCGCCTCCGTGCGCTCCAGGCGCCACACGTACAGCGCTCTGGCTCCCGTACCCACCAGGAAGTCGCCGTCCGGGCTGAACCGCGCATCGGTCACCTCGTCCGCTTCCAGGGACGGCAGCTTCCGCCCGGTGCGGACGTCCCACCTGCGGACGCCGTCGTCCTGGGGGAGTGCCAGCGACCGGCCGTCCGGGGAGAAGACGAGCCTGCCCGAGCCGCAGTCCGCGGGCCGGGCCCGGGGCGCCTGGAGCGCGGCGGCCCTGCGGCGGCGCGCCGTGTCCCACATCTCCAGCCCCCGCTCGCTGGTGCACAGCGCCAGGGTGCGCCCGTCGGGGCTGAGGGCCACGGCCTGGAGGATCTCATCGCCGTGTTCCTGCACGCGCAGCAGGCGTCGGCCGTCGCGCAGGTCCCACACCAGTACCGCGTGATCCGTCTCCAGGCCCCAGTCCTCCGCCACGAGGGTGCGCCCGTCGGAGCTGAAGTACGCCTCGGACGCCAGGGCAACGCCGCCCAGCGTGCCCGTCACCCGTGCGGTCCGTACGTCCCACAGCTTGATCGAGCCGTCCGTCGGCACCGCGAGCGTCCGGCCGTCCGGGCTCACGGCCGGGGTCTCGCCGGAGGCCATCAGGTCTCCGGGGCCCGGCCCGGAGTGCGTACGGCGATGGGTGCGCAGGTCCCAGGTGCCGACCCGGTCCGCGGTGACGGACACGACGTACCGGCCGTCCGCGGTGAGCCGACGCAGCTCGTTGCTGGTCAGGTCGCTGTGGCCCGAGTCCGCGCCCGGCACCGTCAGCACGTCCTGCTCCCGCTGTGCCGCGGCCGCGATCAGCGCCGACCGCGTCTCCGTGGTGTCGGCCAGCCGCCAGGCGGCCACGCTGAGCCGCATCGCCGTGACCGGGTCGGAGAAGCGCATGCTGTCGGCGACCGCAGCGACGCGGCGGGCCTCGGACTCGACGCGACGGCGGTCGCCCGCGCGGTTCTGCTGCCAGGCGACCGCTCCGGCCACGAGGGCCAGGACGACGAGGACGGCGAGCGCGCCGACCAGACCCCGCCGCCGACGGACCTCGCTCCGGCGGGCGGTGCGGCTCGCCGTGAGGAACGTCTGCTCCAGCGGGGTGAGGGAGGACTCGGCGAGCTGCTCCACGGCCGCGGCGAGCCGGGTCCCGCGGTACAGGGCGCCGGGGTCGCGGCCGAGTTCGTCCCAGGCGCGGGCGGCCTCGGTCAACCGCCGGTGCACCCGCAGCTGCTCGCGTTCCTCGTCGATCCAGCCCGACAGCCGCGGCCAGGCGGTGATCAGCGCCTCGTGGGCGAGGTCGACCCGGTCGTGGTCCAGGGTGATCAGCCGGGCGCGGGCCAGGCGGTCCAGGACCAGGGAGACGTCGGCGGTGGCGGCGGGGCCGCCGAAGTCGAGTTCGGCACGGTCCACGGGGCGACGGGTGTCCTGGGCGCCCTCGCCGGGGGTGATCAGCCGCAGCAGGATCAGACGGGCGAGCCGGGCGTGCTCGGCGGAGAACGCGCTGTGGACGTCCTCCGCGGTCTGGGCGATGGCGCCCCGGATGCCCCCGGCGGCCTCGTACGCCTCCATGGTCAGCGCCCGGCCGCGGCGGCGCCGCCAGGTCTCGCGCAGGACGTGCGACAGCAGCGGCAGACCGCCGGGTTCGCCGGCGACCTCGTCGACGAGCAGCGAGGTCAGGGCACGTTCGACGATGAGGCCCTCCGCCTGGGCCGGTTTGACGATCACCTCCCGCAGTTCGCCGGGCTCCATCGGGCCGACCAGCAGACCGGCCTCCCCGAGCGCGTCGGCCAGAGCGCGGTGTTCGGCGCAGCGGCCGTAGAAGTCGGCCCGCACGGCGATCACGACCCGCAGCCGGGACTGCGGCCCGCACGCGGTGAGCAGCAGGTCGATGAACGCCCTGCGCTCGTCCGGGTCCCGGCAGAGGGTGAAGACCTCCTCGAACTGGTCGACCACGACCAGCGTGTCACCGGCCCCGCCCGGCTCCAGCGCGGCGGCGTGGTCGCGGACGGGGTGCTCGCCCGGGGTGAGGACACGGATGGCGGCCACCTCGCGCGCGGCGCGCAGGGCGGGGATCAGCCCGGCCCGCAGCAGCGACGACTTCCCGCTTCCGGACGGGCCGAAGAGCGCGGTGAACCGCCGCTCGCCGACCCGGCGCCGTAAGGCGGCCAGCAGCCGGTCCCGGCCGAAGAACCGGTCGTGGTCCCCGGGTTCGAACCGGGCCAGGCCCTGGTACGGCGGCTCGGCACCGTCGTCCGCGCCGGCCGCCGCTTCCCGCACCTCCCGGTCCGCCTCCTGCCAGCGCCGCTCCCACTCCTCCGCGTCGCCGCCGCAGGCCCCGACATAGGCCAGGGTCACCTGGAGGGAGGGCAGCTGCTCACCGGCCGCGGCCTGGGACAGCGCC
>NZ_MUMF01000144.1 GCF_002155905.1 Streptomyces tricolor
GGACGACGGGCCAGCCGTCCGAGGTCCAGGAGACCGGCGCCAGAGCGGGCATCCGGCCGCCGGGATAGGCGTCGACGAAGGCCAGGTAGTACCAGGCGCCGTTCTGCGTCCGCACCAGCCCGCCCTGGTGCGGGACGCCACCGCCGGGGATCGGACCGGGCAGGTCGAGGAGCACCTGCCGCATCGTGTACGGCCCGAAGGGACCGCTGGACGACTTCAGGATGTACTGCCCGTTCGCCGGCCGGGTCAGGAAGATGTAGTACTGCCCGTTGATCTTGTAGAAGCGGGAGCCCTCCAGGGTGCCGACACTGGACGGGGTCGTGAACACCTGCTGGGTGCGGACCTGGGTGCGGCCGTCGGGCGACAACTGGGCCACGTGGATGGTGGTGTTGCCGTACGCGACGTAGAGGGTGTCGTCGGTGTCGACGAGCAGCCCCGCGTCGTAGTACGGCGTGCTGAGCGTCGTCAGCCGGTTCCACGGGCCCTCGACGGCGGTGGCGGTGTAGATGTAGGTCCGGGCGAAGTCGATCTGGCCCAGCCAGTAGAACGTCCTGTTGCTCGGCCGGTAGGCCAGTGACGAGGCCCAGATGCCCCGGACGTAGCCGCGCGCACCGTTCAGGTCGTACTTGGCGCCGAAGTCGAGGACGGGCACCGAGTGACCGGCGATCTCCCAGTTCACCAGGTCGTAGGAGCGCAGGACGGGCGCGCCCGGCGAGTAGTGCATGGTGGAGGCCGAGGCGTAGTAGGTGTCGCCGACCCGGATGACGTCGAGGTCCGCGAAGTCCTGCCAGATCACCGGGTTGGTGTACGACGCCGCGGCTGCGCCGGCCGGGCCTGTGGCCGGGGCGGCGGCGCTGGGGGTGGCTGCGGCCGGAGGGAGGAGCGCGCCGGCGGCCAGGCCGGTGGCGACCGCCAGCGCGCGACGACGCGACGGGTGATCGCTTTGATCAGAACATGACAGGTCCATGAGTGGCGTCCCTCCGGGGCGGGGGTGAGTGGAGCGGCTCTGTGTGTTCGGGATTTCGAATGTGGATCGACTTGTCGAGCAGATGGGATGATAGAGAGCTTGCCGAGGCCGTCAATCCCTCCCGCATGAATCGGCAGGGTCATCGAAACATTCGAGGTGGCATGCTCGTGTCGCCGCAGGTCCGTCCCTCGGCCGGCCCGGCCGCGCAGAGGGTTGACATGTCCGGGCGACTCTCTAACATCCGGGGGGCCGTAAGTTTCCGAATGGCATTCGAAATTTCGGACCCTCTGTCTCGGGCGCCCTCCCAGAAAAGGAGCCCTGATGCCCCGACGATCAGGCGGACGGCTGCTCCGCCTCCTCGCCGCCGCGGCGCTCACGGTCACCGCCTCCGCGACGGCCTCGGCCCCCTCCGCCGCCTCCGCCGCGCCGGGCAGTCCGGCCCTCACCCCACCGCTGGGCTGGAACAGCTGGAACAGCTTCGGGTGCGGGATCACCGAGGCCCAGGTGCGTCAGGCCGCCGACGCGATGGTGTCCTCGGGCATGCGGGACGCCGGCTACCGGTACGTGGTGGTCGACGACTGCTGGTTCGACCCCCAGCGCGACCCGGCGGGCAACCTGCGGGCCAACCCGACCAAGTTCCCCAGCGGCATGAAGGCGCTCGGGGACTACATCCACGGCAAGGGCCTGAAATTCGGCATCTACCAGGTGCCGGGCGAACGCACCTGCGCCCAGACCGTGGGAACCTACCCGGGATCCACGGGCAGCAAGGGCCACGAGGCCCAGGACGCCGCCACCTTCGCCTCGTGGGGCGTCGACTACCTCAAGTACGACTGGTGTTCCTCCAGCGGCACGCGCGACGAGCAGGTCGCGCGGTTCACGCTCATGCGCGACGCCCTGCGTGCCACCGGGCGGCCGATCGTCTACAGCATCAACCCCAACAGCTTCCACGCCATCACCGGCGCCACCTACGACTGGGGCGAGGTCGCCGACCTGTGGCGGACGACCGAGGACCTGCTCGACATCTGGCAGAACAACAACACCAACAGCTATCCGATGGGCGTCGGCAACGTCCTGGACGTCACCGCGCCCCTGGCCGCGCAGTCGGGTCCCGGCCACTGGAACGACCCCGACATGCTGGTCGTCGGCCGCCCAGGCCTGTCACTGACCGAGTCCCGCTCCCATTTCGCCCTGTGGGCCCTGATGGCTGCTCCGCTCATGGCCGGCAACGACATCCGCACCATGTCCGCCGACGTGAGCGCGATCCTGCGCAACCCGCGTCTGCTGGCGGTGAACCAGGACGCGCTGGGCGCGGGCGGGCGCCGGGTGCGCGACGACGGCGCCACCGAGGTCTTCGCCAAACCCCTGGCGGACGGTTCGGTCGCGGTGGGCCTGTTCAACCGCGGCGACGGGACCGCGACACTCACCACCACGGCCGCACAAGTGGGCCTGTCGGGCGGACCGTTCACCCTCACCGACCTGTGGACCGGCGGCACGTCGAGCACGTCCGGGCAGATCTCGGCGAGCGTCCCCGCGCACGGCGTGGCCGTGTTCCGGGTGACCGGCGGCAGCCCGCTGGCCGCCACCACCTCGCGTCTGCGGGGCACCGCGTCCGGCCGCTGCGCGGACGTGGACAACGCCTCCACCGCCGCCGGTGCCACGGTGCTGCTCTGGGACTGCCACACCGCCGCCAACCAGCTGTGGACCACCTGGGCCGGCGGCGAGATCCGCGTCTACGGCGACAAGTGCCTGGACGCCTACGAGCGGGGCACCGTCGACGGCACCCGGGTGATCACCTGGCCCTGCAACGGCCAGGACAACCAGAAGTGGACGGTCCGCTCCGACGGGTCGATCCGCAACACCCACGCCGGACTGTGTCTCGACGCCGGCGGGGCCGGCACCGCCAACGGGACCCCGCTGGTCCTGTGGACCTGCAACGGCCGGGACAGCCAGAAGTGGAATCGCGTCGGAAAGGGAGTCGCACGATGACAAGGAACGGAACCGGGAAAAGGACGGCGTCCTTCTCATGGCCTTTATGGGCCGCCGTGACCGCGATGCTGATCGTCCTGAGCACGGGCGGCACGGCACTGGGCCGGGACCTGAGCGGGAACACCCCGCCCACGGCCCCCCGCACAGCTGCCGCGACCGCCGCTCCCAGCTCCGGATGCGGCAAGACCCCCACCCTGACGAGCGGTACGCACACGATCCGGAGCGGCGGCAAGAACCGCACCTTCATCCTGCGGATCCCCGGCGGCTACGACCGCAGCCGCCCCTACCGGCTGATCCTCGGGTTCCACTGGTGGGGCGGCACCTCCACCGACGTCGCCACGGGCCGCACCGTGGAAACAGGCACCTGGGCCTACTACGGACTCCAGCGCCTGGCGAACGACAGCGCCGTCTTCGTCGCACCCCAAGGACTCGACAACGGCTGGGCCAACGCCGGCGGGGAGGACGTCACCTTCGTCGACGACATGCTCCGGCGGATCGAGTCGGACCTGTGCGTCGACACCACACAGCGGTTCGCCCTGGGATTCAGCTACGGCGCCGCCATGTCGTACGCCCTCGCGTGTTCCCGCGCGACGGTCTTCCGCGCGGTCGCGATCCAGAGCGGCGGGCAGCTCAGCGGATGCAGCGGCGGCACCCAGCCCATCGCCTATTTCGGCGTGCACGGCCTCCGGGACAGCGTCCTCGGCATCTCCGGCGGACGGGCGATGCGGGACAGGTTCGTCAGGAACAACGGCTGCACCCCCCAGAACCCGCCGGAGCCGGCACAGGGCAGCCTGACGCACCGGATCACCGCCTACTCCGGCTGCTCGGCCGGGCATCCGGTGGCCTGGGCCGCGTTCGACGAAGGACACATCGCCGCCCCGCAGGACGGCGCCCCCGGTGACAGCGGCTCCAGGACCTGGCTGCCGGGTGAGATCTGGACGTTCTTCACCCTGACGGCCAGGAACGCCTCCCACCAGGCCACCGTCGCAACCGGCGCCCAGACCGACACCGGCTCCCGGGCCGTCCGCCCCGGCACCACCGCCCCGCCCGGCTCCTCCCCGCTGGACGGCACCCACCGCGACTGAGCGCGGTGCCCCCCGGAGACCATCTCCGCGCGCTTGCCCGCCGTCCGGCTGCCCTTGCGCCCTGCGCGACCCCGCCGCCGACGAGCAAGCGCGCGATGACCGGCTTCCGCCACGAGGACCGAGCAAGGAGACACGGATGAAGGGAACGTCGATGACACGCAGGGCGCCGTGGCAGTGGCGCGGCAGGCCGAGGGCGGTGCTGACCGCGGTGGTCTCCCTCTCGGCGGTGCTGTCGTCCGCCTGGGGCACGGCGGGCACGGCGCAGGCGGCCACCGCGGACCGACCGGTCCCTGCCACGGGAGTGCTGGCGCAGGTGCACACCGCGGGGCGGGTCCAGGACGCGGGAGAAACGGTGCGGTACAGCTGGCCCGGCGTGTACTTCGAGGGCATCGTCAGGGGCACCGGCGTCGGCATCGTGCTCGACGACCCGGCCGCCGACTACGACGTCCGGATCGACGGAACCACCATCGCCACGCTGGTCGCACCCGGTGACACCACGCACTGGATCAACGGCCTGTCCGACACCACGCACACCGTCCGGCTCGTCAAGCGCACCGACAGCCCCGGCGACACCAGCACCTTCGGCGGCTTCCTCGCCGCGCCCGGCGGTGCCGTGCTGAGCAGACCGGCGGCCCGCGACCGCCAGATCGAGTTCATCGGAGACTCCCTGACCGTGGGCTACGGCAACCTCTCCACCTCCCGCGAGTGCACCTCGGACCAGGTCAGACGGACCACCAACGCCGACGTCGGCTACGGCGCCCTCACCGCTCGGCGACTGAACGCCGACTACCAGATCAACGGCTACTCGGGGCTCGGCATGGTGCGCAACTACAACGGCGGCTCGCCGGACGTCACGTACCGGACCTTCTACGACCGCGCCCTGCTGAACGTGCCCGGCGACGTCTGGCAGAACCCGGGCACCTGGCGCCCGCGGCTCGTGGTGGTCAACCTCGGCACCAACGACTTCTCGACCCCCGTGCGCCCCGATGAGCCATGGACGCCGGACAGCCTCGCGGCGGCCTACCGCACCGCCTACCGCGACTTCCTCCAGAAACTGCGGACACGCTACGGGACCGGCACCATCCTCGTGGCCGTCGGCACCGGCCAGTTCGCCGCCCACGTCCAGCAGGTGGTCAAGGCCCGCAACGACGCCGGCGACCGTGGGGTGCGCTACTGGTTCCTCGACGACACGGGACTGGACTTCCAGGGCTGCCACTGGCACTACTCGGCCCACGACGACCGACTCATCGCCGACCGCCTCACGTCCTTCATCTCGGGTCTGCGCCTGAACTGGTGAGCACGGCGCCCGGCCGGGAGCCGATGTGCGCACCCTCGTCGCACAGCAGGTGGCACTGCCCTACGTCCTTCCACCAGCCGCTCTGGGGCGCGCACAGGTCCGGCCCTTGTGGTTCGCGGGTGTGCGCTCAGTTCGTGACAGCCATGTGAGGGAGGCCGATGCGGTGTGCCCTGCTCGGTCGAGCCCAGTGGTACGCCGGCCGTTCCGTGGATGTGCCGTGGTGGTCACCGTCGTCGGTCCGGAGCCCACGAGTTCCGGAAGGCAGGAAGCTACGTGGTCATCACCGGCTTTTCGGGCCGGTGAGCGGAGTAGTGTGAAGACACCGGGAGTTTTTCGCGCACCGGCTCCGCTGCGGGTGCCGTTCCCGGTGATCGACAACGCCGGGCCGCACCCACGAGCCCGGGGACAGGTCCGCGCCATGCCCGTGACCATTGACCGTACGACATCGAGCAGGCGCGCACCGCCGCCGACGGCTCGTTTGTCCGTGGCGCCCATGCCGGGCGGGCTGGACGGCATGTGGTGGCCTCGCTCGCGTGCCCTCACCCGCGAGCTGCCGTCCTTGACGGCCGCATTGGGCGATCTCTGGGGTCGTATCACGGGTGTCACCGTGCACCCGGCCTACTGGCCCGTCCTGCCGCACTGGGTGTCCGCCGCCGGGCGCACCGTGCAGGTGGGCTGGTCCATCGAGGGGCAGGATCCGCACAGACTCACTCTCTCCTCCGCCGACGGCCGCCGGGACGTGCTGGTGATCCCGCCGGAAACCGGTGCGGACGCCGCCGCCCGGCTGATGGCCGGCGACGGCATCGATGCCCCGGCCGCGGAGGAGGCAGCAGACAGGATAGATGCCCGAAACAGGGAACAAGCGTGGGAGACCGACGGCGGAGCAGGCCAACCGTCGTCCCTGCGCCGGCCCCCCGACCGGCGGGCGAAGGCCCCGGAGGTGAGAGAACCATGACTGTCATCGCCGTGGCCGTACTGCTCGTCCTGATCGCCGTCGGAGTCGTTCTGATCCACCAGCTCAACGGTCAGCACGCCCAACGGATCGCTGCCTTCCACTACAGCGATGTTCTGCCGGGGGTCGGGCGCCGACCCCGGAGGCACCGTCGGCCGGCGGTGGACGCGAGCGTTCCGACGCGCCCCGCCGCGACGGCGACCGCGGATGACATCGTCGTCGGCCCGACCATGGGCAGGAGAGGAAGGCGCGTCATGTCGATTCTGCGAGATCGGAAGACGTACCGCGAGAGGATCATGCAGGCCCTGTACCAAGCCGCCGAGGGCAATCGGCTCCTGGGCGTCGATGGGGTGAAGCTCCGCACCGACCTCGGTATCCCTGAGCAGGACATGGCCGCTGCCTGTATGTACCTGGCGGACGAAGGCTGGGTCGTCGTGGACTGGGGGAGGGGCAATACGCCCGCGATGATCACACTGACGCACCGGGGGATCCGGCAGATGGAGACGGAAGAGGAAGGGCGTGGCTGAGCCGCCGCGCCGGCTGCTCCGGCCGAAGCGAACCTGCACAAGGATGGTTCATGTCGGATTAATCCCTTTGGCGTAACCTGGAAAGCGGGTCGGCGCACTCTCACGTGCAATGACCCGGAAGGGCGGCTCCGGCGGGTTCACGCCGGAGCCGTTGCCTGTTTCCCTGACCGCGTTCTGCGGCGGGACGCTCGTGCGGGCGTCGTGCGGAGTACGGTGAGGTAGCAGGGTCGTATCGCGGTCGCATGCTCTGCGGTCGCACTGCTCTCCGCGGACGGGCGGACATCATGGCCGACACCCCCGACTTCGCCAGGTTCCTGCCGGACGCCGTTCACCGGTCGGTGAGACCGGGGACGGCCCTGCTGCGACTGGAGACGACACATGCACGCGAGGGAATCCTGGACGGTGCCTGGTGGCCACGGTCCCGGGACATCGGTGCCGAGCTCCCCTCGCTGATCTCCGCGTTGACCGAGCATCTCGGGCCTGTCACCCGGGTCGGTCTGGACGGCAGTGCGTGGGACGGACTGCCGACCCGGGTGGTGGTCGACGGCCGGGTCGTCCACATCGATTCCTTCCCGGTCGGTGACGACACCGTCCTCATCACCCGGGGCGAGCGGGACCTCTTCTCTCTGTTGCTGGTCCCTCCGGACACGTCGCCCGACGCGGCGCGCGCCGCGATGGCCCGGGCCGTACGGGCCGACAACGTCACCGGGGCCGGCCAGATCCTTCTCGACACCGGTAGCGACACGCCGCCTGCGCCGACCTGACAGCCACGGGACCGACTCCCCGTGAGCCTGTGAACTCCCTCCCGCTGCCACCTGATCGGCGAGCGTCCGTTCCGTACCCGTCGCCACGACGGGGCCGCCGACCTGTGGCCGCTGGCTCTGCTCTACGGGCATCCGCGTGGCCAGCGGGCCGGGGGATCGGTGGCCAGCCGTGCGGCGGCGACCAGCTGCGCGGGAGCGATCACCAGTAGTGGCGCCGACCGGCGACAGCGTGTCCCATCGCGCCGAGGACCCACAGGATGGCTCCGACGACCACCAGGATGATCCCGATGGTCCACAGGATGGATATCCCGGTGAGGAAGCCGACGACAAGCAGAATGATGCCCAGGATGATCATGGTTTTCTCCCTTGGGGGGTGCCGATTCCCCGCCAACTGCGAGGGAATGCAAGCGCGTCGAGGTGGGAACGGTCGGTCCCTTCCTTACTCCACCCGGTGTGGTTTGTGGCGGGCGACCTGCAGGCGGACCTCAGTGGGCATGTCAGCAAGGCCGGTGGACCGGCGGGCGGTGCGGAGCGGGCCTTCGCAGAGGGCGCCGAGAGTGGCGCCGGGCGTGCCCTCGGGGGTGAGGGTGAGCCTGACGCGGGTGCGGTGGTGGGCAGGCCGCCCGGTGACGCGCACGGCCGCATGCTCGACCGTCGGCAGGGCACCGGCTTCGGCCGCGATCGCGTCACCGAGTGCGCGGTCGCGCAGTTCGACGCCCCCCTGCAGGGATGTGCCGCCGACGGGCAGTGAGCCGGGACGGCGTCGGCTCAGCTGGTCGAGCAGCCACCACAGGGCGAGCAGGGCGGTGAGGGCGAGGGCGGCGATGACCGCGGGCCACCACCACCAGCCCCGGCTGCTCCAGCGAACCCGGTCGGCGGAGCCGAGCAGGACGTCGTCCGGGGTGGTCAGGGGCCAGCCCGCGGGCGGGACCAGATCATGTCGCCGGTAGAGGTCCAGCCCGGCGAAGAGGATCAGCAGTCCGCCGCCGAGCAGGACCAGGCCGACGAGGGCCAGCAGACTGCGGTTGAGCGTGGATCGCGGCGTCATGGTGCGGGCTCCGGTGCTGAGTCAGTCGGTGCGTTGCCGCACCCGTACGACGATGCGGGGCGGACGGGCGAGGGCCAGCCGGTCGCGCTCCTCGTCGAGGACGGCGGTGAGGTCGTCCTTCACCCGCCGGGGGTCGCGGAAGCGGACGTCCGCGCGGGCTTTGATGCGGTGGCGCCCTACCCGGACGTGCGCCGCGCCGACTCCGGGGACCCGCATCGCGGCGTCACGCAGCAGGTCGGCGGCGCCGTCGCGGGCCAGGAAGGCCCGCAACCGGGGGCAGTCGGCGGGTGAGCGCAGGGGCAGCCAGCGGCGCTGACCGGGCGTGAGGGCCAGGACGATCAGCCAGACACCGACGGCTGCGGCCACGGCGGCTCCCGTGAGCATCCACACGTCGTCCACGGGACGGGTGGCCAGTTCGTCGGCCAGATGCCGTCGCCAGGCCGCTGCCGGACGTCCCGCCCGTACGGCGATGACGTCGACCAGCGCCGCGACCGCAGCCACGAGGATCGCCGTCGCGACCAGAGCCGCCGCGATGCGGCGCGTCGACCACTTGCGGTGGGTCCGGTGCCCTCTGTCGGGCTCACCGGGTGGGAGATCCGCGGTGAACACGTCGCGCTCGCGCGGGTCGGGTTCCTTCGTCAGCGGCACGGCGCCACGGTGCGCGGGCGACGCGGGGCTGCGGCCCGGAGGGCCGGGATCGGGTGTCATCGTGATCGCCCTTCCTCCACGGGGTGCCCGGCGACACGGGCCACGTGGCCGCTCACTGGACCCGCCCCCGGCTCCCCTCGGCGGCGGTCACCAGCCGCCGTACCGTGAGGAGGACCTCTCCCACCCGCAAGCCGGTCAGCTGGGCCACTCGTTCGGCGACGTCCTGCTGGATCCGCTCACAGACATGGGGGATGTCGGTGGGGTAGGGCAGGTCCAGGGCCAGATGCAGGCGCACCGATCCGGGATGGACGGCGGCGGAGACGCTGGGTGCCGTCGGCCCGCCCCGGTCCGGCGGTACGGCGGCACGCCGGGACTGGGCCGTGCGTGCGGCCTGCGTGGCGATACGGGCGACCACCCTGTCCGGGATGACGGTGGCGCCCCGCTCGGCCGGCGGCGGCAGGCCGGCGGCCGAGGCCGGTGGGCCCGATCCCTCGCCGGGGGAACCGGGCCGGTTCTTCACCGCTGCCTCCGTGCCGGGAGGTCGAGGTCGCCCTGGACGACGAGGCCGGCGATCAGCCCTGCCGCACCGAGGACCAGAACCAGCAGAAAAGCCCAGAAGCCGCCGAAATAACCGGCGAAGCCCAAGGCCATGCCGGCCGCGAGGCCCGTCGTTGCTGCGTTCATCATGCACTCACCCGTCTCGCGTACGTACGTCGCCGTCCGCGTGATCACTCGCGCAGGCCCTGAGGGCGCGGCGGTCGTCACCCGCGCAGGCCCCGAAGGCGCGGCGGTCGATCACCGCACCCGGCCCTCGTCCGGTTCGGCCTCTTCCTCCTCGTCGGGCAGGTGAACGTCGTCGACGGCGATGTTCACCTCGACGACCTCCAGGCCCGTCATCCGCTCCACGGCGCTGATGACACTGGTGCGGACGTCGCCGGCGACGTCGACGATGGGGACGCCGTACGCGACGACGACGTCCAGGTCCACGGCGGCCTGGCGCTCGCCGACCTCCACCTTCACCCCGCGCGTGACGCCTGCGCCTCCGCCGGGGACGCGTTCCCGCATGGCGCCCAAAGCGCGGGCCATTCCCGCTCCCAGGTTGTAGATGCCCGGTACCTCGCGGGCGGCCATACCCGCGATCTTGGCTACGACGCCGTCGGCGATGGTGGTCTTCCCTCGTGTCTCGGCCGGAGCTCCGGCCCCGGCCCGGCCCTTCAGCGCGCTCACGCCTGTATCGGACCGGCCGCCCCCGCCGACGCTGGTGTTGTTCTCCGTCATGACGGTCGCCTCGATCGGTCGGCCGGACACCGGAGTGGTGCCCGTCAGAGGGTTGGACACACGGCGCGGCGTACGTCTCACGCCCATGTCATGTGATATGCATCACATCTCTGTGTGGGGGTACACGCTCGTTCCGAGCTGCGTGGGAGCGTCATGACCGAACACACTGCTTCTCCACGACTGGGAGCCGACCTGCCCGACCGATTGCTGGTCGTACGGGCGGCCGAGGGGGACGATGACTCCTTCGCCCTTCTCGTTCAGCGGCACAGCCGGCCCCTCCTGGCTCTGGCCCGCTGCATGCTGGGCAACCCCCAGGACGCCGAGGAGGCCGTTCAGGACGCCTTCGTCAGCGCCTGGCGGCGACTGCCGGAATACCGTCACAGCGCGGAGTTCCGCACGTGGATGTACCGGATCACCGTCAACCGCTGCCTGACCATGCGCCGCCGCCGACCGCCGCCCCTTCCCCTGGACATCGTCGCCGAACCTGCGACGGACGACGCGTGGAGCCAGCCCGCCCGGACCGCCGAGCAGGACGCAGCCACGGCCGCCCTGTCCCGCGCGCTCGCCGAGCTGGACGCCGGCCAGCGGGTCTGCTGGATCCTGCGGGAACTGCAGAGCCTGCCCTACAAGGAGATAGCCCACGTGACGCGTACCAGCGAGCAGACGGTACGCGGCAGACTGTTCAGGGCACGCCGGTCCCTGCAGGAGGCGATGGGCCCATGGCACTAGACGACCCGCCCAAGCGGCCTTCCGAACCACCGGGAGCCGACCGGCCCCGCACCGGCTCAGCCGTCGACGTGTCCCCGTTCGATGAGGTCCTCCACTCGGCCGGGCATGCCCTGGGGCTCGCGGTGAGGGCCGTCGACATCACCGTGGTCGACGTACTGGAGCCGTGGCCGCCCCCCCCGGCCCCGGCCTCGCGACCGGCGGTGATACGTGAATGACCGCCACCGGCACCACCGCGCTCCCCGGCGTCGCGGCCGAGGCGGTCCTCGCGGTCCCTGGCGTGGCCGGCCTGCAACCCCGCCTCGCAAACCGCCTCGCGGCAGCCGCCGCGCCCACTCGGGCGAACACCAGGCCGCACCGCACGCCGCCCGCGGCCGGCATGAGCGCCGACCGGGCGCCGGACGGTTCGGGATGACACATCGAGGTGCGCTGCGTCCTGACCGAGGGACGGCGGGTGCTGGACATCGCCCGGAACGTCCACGACCGGGTGTCTGCCGCCGTCGTCGCCCACCTCGCCACCCACGGTGTCGCGGAGCCGGTCACCGTCGCGGTCACGGTGACCGGTATCGCCGTCCGGAACGACGCGGCATGAGCGAAGGCGCGGGCACGGGCCCCGCGAACCGTCGCTCCTTCGCCTCCCGCGCTGACTGCGGCGGCGGGGTCCTGGGTGAGCGGTTCCCCGGTGTGGTGCAAGGAACGCCGGCCCGAGCTGCCGACCCGCCGCAAGAAGGCACCGCTTGGTGCGAAGTACCCTCCCGATGAGTTCACGCACTTCCCCGATCAGCCAGCCGATCATGATCCGGACGGCCGTCGCGCGGGACGCCAAACGGCGGCGTGCTCGGCTTCCCGTTGCGGACCGAGGCGGGTCTGGCCCCGTCGTCTGCGGTGCGGGATGAGCAGGCCGGTGCCCTGGTCGCCGTCTTCGGCGATGGTCGGGATACCGCGGCGGGCCGTCCGATTCGCGGACTACCAGCGGAAGACGGCACGCGGCGTACGAGACCGGGAGCCCGGCGTCGACAGGACACCCGGGCCGGCCTTCAGTCCTGTTCCCGGCGTGGGGACGGATCCGGGGGGAAGGCCAGGCCGGTGACGGTGCCGGCCTGCACGATCGGGCCGTGCTGGGTGCCGCCGGAGACGGTGTTGTGCACCGTTGCCGGGTGGCCCGGTGCAGCGACCGCCAGTCGGCGCAGCGACGCTCCGAGAGCACTCAGGTCCTCGCCGGTGAGCGCCCCGGTTTCCACCAGCCGACCGAGACGGGTCTGCCACTCGGCCGCGATACCGGACGTGGCGCGCTCGTCCGCCGCGGTGCCGGTGAGGAGCAGTCGCGTACGCGCGTCGTCAAGGCCGGTGATCGCGGTGGTGTCCGCGCCCGCACGTGCCAGGAACCGGCCCATCAGTGCCCGGGCGTGAGCCCAGGAATCAGTGACCATGAGGGAGACCAGGGTGGTGGCTCCCGATGCCGCCATCGCGGCCAGTTCGACGCGAGCTGCATCGGATCCCGGGACGACGTTCCCCGGCGCACGGCGAAAGGCAGGCCACGACACGGCTGTCCGGACCAGCCGGGGCCCGCTCCCGCCGCGTCCGGAGGCAGACGCCGAACTCGAACTGGAGAGGGGGCGGGCTCAGACGCGGCCGGAGGTGTCGGTGCAGGGCGTCTACATGCCGCCGCGCGCGCGGGACGACTCCGCTGCGCGGACCGCTGCGCTTGCGGCCATGGTCAGCAGGAAGGCCAGTATGCCGGTGATGACGTTGTTCACGATCGTCTTCGTCGTGTCGACGTTACCGGCGACCACCCACGGGGCGATGATGGCCCACACGCCCAGGGCGCAGCATGCCCACGCCATGCCGTGCGTGCGTTCGTAGGCGCGTCCGAATCCTCCGCTCATCAGGACCGCGTAGGCGATGCCGGTGAGCAGGTTGCTGACGGCCAGTGTCGACAGAGTGTTGAAGCCCGTGATCCACGGCGATGCCGCGAGGTACAGACCGGTGAGGAGGGCCAGGGTCTCGATGGCCTGTCCCCTGGGCGTGCTCGTGGTGCGCTCGGCCATCTCGTGCCTGAGTCGCATGTCGAGTATGTCCGGGTGCGTTTCCATCGACGGCCGGGGAGAAGTGGTCATTTTCTTCACCTTCGCGAGGACGTGCGTTCGGACTTCTGCGAGTACCCACGTGGGGAATCGCAACCAGCCGCCCGGTCGGGTACGGGTGCCCCAAGGGCGCCGGCCGCCGGCTCGACCCGGGCGGTGCCTCCCTGTCCGTACCTGACGCCGGGAACGTGACCGGCGTCCCCGATGCGCGGGTGTCGCAAGCGGCCAGGGCTGTGCTGATGACCGATCCGTCGGCGCCGACGGAGCCGACGGAGTATGTTGAGATCAGTTCTCGGGCCCTGACCCGTCGGTGGTGTGTCCCGGCGGCGCCGGGCGGCGCCGGCCGCGGTAGTGATCACCGCTCGTACGAGGGCCGGAAAGGGGTCGTCCCATGCGATGTCCCTCCCGTACCCCGGTGCAGGTCGCCATGGCCTCGACCGGACTCCGGCGGCCGAACAGGATCGGTCATGGCTGACAGGGCCGCAGCGGCCCTGTCACTGGTGCGGATGCTCCAGGCCGGTCACACCGTCACGTTGAAGCAGCTTCCGGACCTGGTCGCCGCGCACGCCGCAGAGGCCGGACTGTACGACACGGTCGTCTACGTCGTCGACATCCGTGAGACGGTGCTGCGTCGGCTCACCGGCAAGAGGAATGACGCCGCCGGGGGAGGACAGGAGTTCACCGTCCAGGGCAGTCTGCCAGGCCAGGCGTACCAGCGTGTGGATGTGCTCGCCGAGCCCGCATCGGCCGCCTCACCGGGCGGGCGGCGGCGGTGGTGGGTGGCTGTCACCGACGGCGTGGAGCGTCTGGGCGTGCTCCGCGCCGACAGCGAAACCGACGACGAACCGACCCGTGACATCCTGCGCGATCTCGCCTCGACCACGGCATTGCTGCTGCTCAGCAAGCGTTCCTTCAGCGACTCCTACGCGCGGCTGGTGCGCACCGAGCCGATGAACGTCGCCGCCGAAATGCAGTGGAACCTCACCCCGCCGCCCGCTTATGCCGGACATGACGTCACCGTGGGGGCGGTGATGGAACCGGCGTACCAGGTCGGCGGTGACGCCTTCGACTACGCCGTTGCCGACACGACGCTGCATCTGGGCGTCTTCGACGCCATGGGCCATGACACGACCGCCGGTATCACTGCGAACGTCGCCGTGGCCGCCTGCCGCAACGCCCGCCGCCAGGGCGCGTCGCTGACCGAGACCAGCGAGCAGGTGGAGCAGGTGCTGCTGGAGCAGTTCAGCACCAGCCGCTACGTCACCGCCATCCTGGCCGACCTCGACATGGTCAGCGGGCGGCTGACCTGGATCAACCGTGGTCATCCCCTCCCCCTGCTCATCCGCGACAACCGCTGGGCCATCGAGCTGGCCTGCCCGCCGGCCGGTCCCCTGGGTACCGCTCTGGGCCTGCCGGTGACCCAGCGCACCGAACACCTGCAACCCGGTGACCGCCTGCTGCTGTATACCGACGGGATCGTCGAAGCCCGCGACACCTGCGGTGACGAGTTCGGCCGGGACCGGTTCGTCAGCTTCATCCGCCGTCACCACGCGGGTCGGCACACCCTGCACGAGACCCTGCGCCGGCTCATGGCGGCCGTCATGGAACACAACGCCGGGCGGCTCGCCGACGACGCCACCGTCCTGCTCACCGAGTGGCGCGGCGGGCACCAGGACGAACTCACCCCGTGAGGCGCACCAGCCAGGACGGACTGACATGTCTGATCGCCGCCTACCGCACCGCCCGCAGCACCGGCGTCCGCCTCGCACTGATCGCGCCGAGCCGGCCGGTGCTGAAGATGTTGTAGCTCACCGGCGTCGACCAGGCACTCGACAGCCCCTCCCTGGGTGCCGCGACGGTCAGGCGTCCTCGTGGGTCCACGTACGAGTCTTCCGGTACGAGTCTCGGCAGTGCCGGGCGTGCCGCGCCGCCAGGGGCAAGAGCAGCCGGCTTGCCCTGGCCGTGTGAGATTTCGTGAGACGTGAGAAGGTCTGGGGCGTGAGTGAGACACCCCCGAACACCCTGCAATACCGCTTCGACGGGCCAGAAGACGCTCCGGTCCTGATCCTGGGTCCCTCACTGGGTACCACCTGGCACAGGTTGTAGAGACCGTCCAGGGGCGTCTACGCCAGTCCAGCGCGGGCATGAAATAGCAGGTCAGGTCCTGCTGGTCTCGGAGGGTCCGCCCAGTTAGTGATTGCAGTGTGATAGACGAGTGATACGGCGTGGGCCCCGCCTGGGGGCTATGCGTGGGCCGCGAGACGACGAAGCCGCACCAGAGAGCTCCGGCGCGCCTCGTCGTGAAATCGGCTGCGCTGTCGGGCACGATGCGGTCGGCGTCTCATGCGGCCCGTGTCTCTGTGACGTTCTGGGGTGCGCCTACTTTGCGATTGCACTCGCACATGCGTCGAAAGAGCCGGTTCCGTCAGAGAGCACAGCACCTCCTCGAGCACGGATCTGCCCAATCGGGTGGTGAGGATTCCCGTCGGATCGCTCCGGCGGGGGGCCTGCGTAGGCGGGGACCTGATACAACGACGCCCCGCTGGCCTGCTGCGGCGGGGCGTCATCGTGCCAGTATTCCGTTAATGTTGCGGGCGTCAGGCACTCAGGCCGGGCGGGTGTCAGTCCGAGAAGTCGAGGCTCTCCTGACCAGGGCCGGGGGCGCGTCGAGACTTCCGCGGCGGTTTCGGTTCCTTGGTTGCGTAGGCAGGTACGGGCAGGATGCCCTCGCCCCGTAGGTCGTCGGTGGTGATGAGCGGGCCGCTGCTCACGGCGTCCAGCAGCCGGGCCTGTCGGGGTTCGAGGGCTACGAGGAGCCCGAGCGCGTTGATGAGGTCAAGCAGGTCAACGGTCCACCGGGCAGGCCAGGTCGGGGGCAGGATGTCGTTCAACGGGGTCTGTCGTTCCACGTCTGGCTTCCGCTTGCGGAAGCTGAACCACTTGCGGATCACCTGCACCCCGCCGATCCGATAGTCCCAGACTTCCGGCGCCACGGGACGTATGCAGCCCGTACCCACCGTGAGGGTTCGCGTGGACGCGTCGTAAGAGATGTCCGCAGGTAACCCGTCGTCCTCTCCGATCACGACGACGCATTCCGGTTGTTCCTCCGGGGGAAGCCTCGGGGACGAGCCAGGTGAACTGTCGTGGTGGGATGCGAAGCGCTGGCCGTACGTGTGAATCCACACCGTGCGCCTGCCCACTTCCACGAGCTCCGCCCACAGAGCCGGGTCGCGTGTTATAGGGATACGGACACCGCGCTCGGCGAGGTTCGCGGCGAAGCGGCGGGTGTAGCCGCTGTGGCCGGCTGTTCCCGCGATGTACGCGAAGAGGTCCTCGGCGGTGACCGTCACGCCGTGCGTCTTGGTGAGCAGCCGCAGCAGGCCAGGGGTGACGTTTGGTTCAGCCTGGTGGGGGTGACGGTAAAGAGGGGCGACGCGGCCGCCTTCGGTGCCTTTGAAGTGATGAATGTCGGGCAGAAGGGCGGTGAAACTCACCGCCGGCCCCGGACGGCCTGATTCCGTGTGGAGTTCGGACAGGTAGATCTGGCGCTGGTCGTTGTGGGCGAACCACAAGGCCGGCCGAGGTCGGTCGATTACTCTTCGGTCCGCGATGATGTACTGCCGGTCGAACGTCATCCGTCCGTACTTGACGATGACTGGAACCCTCTCTTTCTCTGCGGCAAGACTGCCCGTCTCCTGCTGGCCGGGCAGTGGTGGTTCCAGCTTGTCCGGACGGCGGTCTCCGGTGCTCTTCATCAGCTCCGCTTTGGCGTCTGCCGGAGCCTGGATGAGCCTACGCCACCGTTTCTCCAGGACGTCCCGGCTGGGTGAGACGGGCCAGCTGCGGTTGTTCTTGTTGCCGGAACTCGTCCAGGGCAGCAGGGCGTCCACCGGTGGCATTGCCGACCACTCGGAGTCGGACAGGACGTGAAAAGGCGCGGTCCACTGTGTGCGGCATAGTTGCCAGGAGGTTCCGTCGCGATGACCGTCGAGGCCAAGCCCTTCCAGCCAGTTGAATTTCTCCTCGCGTGTGCCCGCGGGGACGTCGAGTCGCCAGACGCGCGCCGGTGTACCCGCGTCCGGGGCGCCATGGCGGACGAAGACGGCGATGCAGATCTCCCGCTTGACATCCTGGAAGACTCGGGTGCGCGTGTCGGAGTAGGCGCCCTCGGGGGAGAGACCGATGACCCAGCCCTCGTCGGCGGCCTCGCGAAGGTAATGGCGCATGCCGGCCGTGCCCTCGCTGTCCAGGTATCCGGAGTTGGTGATGAGGGCGACGATCCCGCTGGGGGCCTTCGGTGTTCCCGAGGCGGTCAACTGGTCGAAGACCTTCCAGGTGGACCACGCCCAGAAGTAGACGTAGAGGTTGTCGAGGGCGTATCCGACGCGTCCGTTGTCCTCTGGGTGGAAGCGGGCGAGGATCGGGCCCTGGCCGTTCGGGTTGCCCTCGGTGACCCAGCGTCCGACGCCCGACTGTCTCGCGCCCCGCAGGTAGGGCGGATTGCCGATGACCACCATCACCTTCTCGTCCGCCTTGATCTTGTTCGCCATTCGGCGGTGGCGGGCGATAGCCTCGTACATGAAGCCGAGGTGGTGCTCGACGGCGGGATCGTCGAGTGTGTCGGCCACCAGAAGCCTTGGCGGGCGGCGCGTGATGTCGGCGTCGTGGGACCGGAAGGCGTGGTGCACACGGAGTTCGGCGACGGCGTACGGCCCGGTCTGTTTCTCCAGCCCGACCAGTCGGCCCGAGAGTTCCCGGAGAAGCCCGGACTTGAGCGTGCTTCCGTGCTTCAGTGACAGGGACTTGGCGACATGGTCGATGATGTTGATGAGGAAGGTCCCTGTGCCCATGGCAGGATCGACGACGGTGACGTCCTCGCTTCCGTAGCCGTCCTCCTGGCCGAGCCGGTCACGCAGCACCTCGTCGGTGAAGCCGACCATGAAGCGGACGACCTCGCCGGCCGTGTAGTAAGTACCCGTCCGCCGTCGCAGTTCCGGGTCGTAGGCGCCCAGAAAGCCCTCGTACAGGTGGAGATAGGCGTCTCCGGTCTCGTCCTTGAACATCTCGGGGTCGACGGCCGATAAGACGTCGATCAGCGGGTCGATGATGCCCCGCAGATCGTCGAGGGCGTCGTCCGTCAGCACCGCGAGCGCCTTGCCCATCAAGGAATGCCGCTTGCCCAGTCGGATCGCGACCTCGGGAAGCGTGAGCCTGCCCAGATCAATGTGCTCAAGGCGAGCCAGCAGCATGGCAAACGTCAGCGTCTGACTGTATTGGTCCGCGAACTCCTCCGGGCGAGCATCGGGAAAGAGCAGGTCCTTCCAGTTGTCGGCCAGGATCGAGAACGCAGCGTCAGCCTCCCCGTGCTCCTCGCGGGTGAGACGCTCGGTGACCTCGTCACGCAACAGGGCGCAGATTCCTGCGATGCGCTTGACCAGTTCGTTGATGCTGTCGTGGACGATGGGCGCCGGCAGGAAGAAGTGCGTGAGGGCACGCTCGAACCCGGTGTCCGCGACGACGAGTTGCCGACTACCGGAATCGAGGTCTCCGACCAGGATTCCGGTCGGGCCGACCTGTACGCCGAAACGGTAGACCGCCCACTGGTATCCGTCGGTGTACAGCACATTGTGGAGTGCCTTGATCTTCTCCCACTGCTTGCGGTCGTGGCTCCTCACAGACCACTTCTCCGGATCGGCCCCCGAGCCCGGCTGCTTCAGCTCGACGTGCCCTAGGGTCCTGCCGCCGCAGGCGATGGCGAAGTCGGGCCGGATCCCGAGTTCCTTGATGCGACTCTGACCGTGGACGATGAGCTTGAGGCGTTGCCGTGAGGCCATGCCGCGCAGCAGATGCTCCACCGGCGCGGTCAGGCTGTCCTCCTTACTGCTGACCGCCCCTGCGGGACCTTGCAGCTTGGCCCTGACCTCCTCGCCGAACTGGGCGACGAGGTCCGCGACCGATCCGGTCGTGCCCTTTCCCGCCCAGACGTCCCCTCTTGCCATCGGCCCCCCAAGGTTGCACCCACGCCGACGATCAGACCCATAAAGAATGCCCATGACATCTCAAGCAGCAAACACCAGTGGATGTAGGTAGATTGGTGACAAGCTGGCAAGGCTGCGCGTACGGAGCTGGGTTGGAGCCGTGAGCCGGGAGTGCGTCCCGGGCGTGCGTCAACGGGCGGAGCGCAATCGGTGGACGGTACGGCGATACCGCAGGCACGCTGGGGCGATCGCGGGGGGCAGCGTGCGTGCGTCAAACGAAGCCATCATGGCTGCGGGGCTCCTGGTGATGTCCCCGCCGCTGCTCTCGGAGATCGACCACGTCGCCACGCGCGAGCTCGGCCGTGAAGCGGCGCTCAGCGCGATCGACGACATCCGACATTGGGTGCGACGAGGCCGTGCCGTTCTGTCCGAGACCACGGATGATCATCTGAGGTCAGGCTCACACGGCCATGATGCCCACTAAAAATGCAGTCGTAGGCTACGAAGCATGAAGATCAGGGTCCGGGACGCTCATCCAGCGGACGTCAAATGGATGAGCAACAACACCGAGGGCTGGACGGTCACCGTCGAGAAGCAGGAGGGGGCCGCCTCCCTGGCTGAGGCGCTGCACGCTCTGATCGCAGAGGATTTCGACCAAGGCGTGCGTATGGGATGGCTTCACTCAAGTCTGCAGCGCGCGGCAGGCGGCGAGCCCGGCTACGTCAGGCTTTATAAGCTCCACGTTTCTCCCGAGTTCCGACAAAGGGGCGTGGCACGAGCCTTGGTCGATGAGTTGTTCGCTCGGGTGCCCGATCAAGAGATCATCTTGTCTGCGTGGGACCGGGAGCTGTACGGAGTCTGGCTTAAGCTCGGATTTACATACGTCCCTGAATCCGACGAAATTTCAGAGGATCACAGTTACCCCGGTGACATGGTGCGCCCACCGGTAGAAGCTTCGTCCTGAAGAATCAGGCATCGTCGTGCAGACTCCTTCCTGCGGGAACGAATGTCCAGCCTGGGAAATGCCGAGCTTTTCCGCACCTGCGCGACCCTCGGCCCACTCGACGGTGGCGGAGAAATCGACGCCTGACCCGGCTCGTCGAACGTCACGCCCCACAGCTGCTCGCGCCGGCGGGCATGTGTTCGGACAGCGCCGTCACTCTCCTGATGACCATGCGGGATAATCACGAGCGACTGAGCACCGAGGCGTCTTTTGCTGCCCTTTACGGAGCCAGCCCCATCGAGTGCTCCTCCGGCCGGCGGAGTACGCGTCGGCTTAACTACGGCGGCGACCATCGGGCCAACGCCGCCCTGCACCGCATCGTGTTCACTCGCCTACGCGTCGATCCCCGCAGCCCAGGCGTACTAAGACCGTGTCCTACGTGGTGAGGCGGACGAGCCGCTTGTAGCAGCACAGGGTGGCGGCGAGTCCGAGAAAGGCCAGGTAGTTGCGGGGATCTCGCTCGTAGCGAGGACTCAGGCGGCGGTAGCCGGACAGCCAGGACATCGTCCGCTCGATGACCCAGCGGCGACGCCCTAATCGTTCGCTGGACTCGATGCCCTTGCGGGCGATGCGCACGCCGATCCGCTTGCCCCGGAGCCATCTGCGCAGGTCGGCCCGGTCGTAGGCTTTGTCCGCATGCAGGCGCTGGGGCTTGAAGTACCGGCCGCGGTAGGGGTCGTGTCTCGTTTGGTGACCCTCCACCATCGGCTTCAGACCTTCGCTGTCGTGGATGTTGCCGGCCGAGACGCCGACGAGGAGGGGCAGTCCGTTCGTGTCCGACAGGATGTGCATCTTGGAACCCGGCTTGCCCCGATCCACGGGGCTCGGACCTGTGTGTTCGCCCCCTTTTTCGCCCTCACGTGGGCGGTGTCGAGCACGACGCGGGTGACGTCGAGGAGGCCGGCGTCGTCGAGCCGATGCAGCACGGCCTCGTGCAACCGCCCCCAGACACCGGCTCTCGACCAGATCAGGAACCGCCGATGGGCGGTCGACTTCGAGACGCCGAAGCAGGGCGGCAACGCACGCCAGGCGCAGCCGGACACCAGGACGTAGATGATCGCGGCGAACAGCGTCTCATCAGGCGTGTCCTGTGTTCCGCCGCCCTGCGGCCGCACCTTCGACGGCGGGATCAGCGGCTTCGCGATCTCCCACAACCCGTCCGGAACAATCCAACTCCACGTACCCCGCCCCATGAACGAAACAACGACGCCTCACCACGTAGGACACGGTCTAATACTTCAGCAGCGGATCGTGTCCTGAGCTGCGTTTTCGGTAGTGGCAGCGGCGGGCGACGGCTTGGTGGTGTCTTCTCCAGGCCGACCAGTTCAGTGCATGGGTGACGGGGTCGCGGTCGGCTCGTGGGTGGGGCAGGAGAGCGTCCAGGAGTCTCCGGATCTCTGCCACGGTGAGCGGGACGAGGGCTGATCCGTTTCTGCAACCCCCTTTGCGGACGCGGCGGCCTGGGCGGCGAGTGCGGTCAGGACCGCGTGGGCGAGCATGGCCAGGGTGATATGCCGGTACCAGCCGATATAGCGGCGGACCTCGTACTGGTCGAGGCCGCACTCGTTCTTCGCGGCCTGGAAGCACTCCTCGATCGCCCAGCGGGAGCCGGCGATGCGGGCCAGCTCGGCGATCTCGACACCCACGGGTGCGTAGGCGAGGTAGTAGGCAAGTTCGCCGGGGTCGGAGATGCTGCGGCGGGCCATCACCCAGCGGTGGTGGGTGGGCGGGTCGGGGTCGAAGATGAGGTTGGCGGGCAGCTTGGCCGCGGCCCAGTCGTAGACGCGCGGGCCCTTGGCCCCGTCGCCGCAGGAGAGCCGTTGCCAGGCATCGGCAGGTGCGTCCTCGATGAGCTGGTCGATGCGCCAGATGCCGGCCAGCGACTTGATCTGCTGCGACTTGGGCACCGCCACTACATAGCCGATCTCGAGCTGCTCGAGCAGGCGGCGGAAGTGCCAGTCCTGCCCGTAGGCCTCGTCCGCGGTGACCCACGTGGCGGGCAGGCCAGCGGCCAGGCACCGGCGGACGATGTCCCGGGCCAGCTCTCCCTTGGTCGCGAAGCCGCGTTCGTCGGGGATCTTCGCCGCCCGGCAGCGGTCACGATCGGACGTCCAGGCCTTGGGCAGGTAGAGCTCCCGGTCCACCAGGGCCCGGCCCGAACGAGTGGCATAGGCGGCGAACACCCCGATCTGACAGTTGTCGATCTTCCCCGAGGTACCGGTGTACTGCCGGCCCACCCCGGCCGAAGTGGTGCCCTTCTTGATGAACCCGGTGTCGTCGATGATCAGCACTCCGTCCGGTCCGAGCCGCTCGGCGACGTAGGCACGGACATCGTCGCGCAGGGCGTCCGCGTCCCAGACGCTGCTGTTCAGCAGCCGCTGGAAGCCGTCCGGCGTGCGGTGACCTGCCCATTCCGCGAGCTGCCAGCCGTTCTTCCGTGCCGCTTGGCCCAGCAGACCGCGGACGTAGTCCCGCATCCGCCACCGCAGATCCGCCCGAGCGAACCGGCCCGCCACCCGGGCGAACACCGACTCCAACTCCGCAGCCCAGCAACTGACTTCAGTCATGCCCTCCATACCAGGTCAACGACAATCGCCAGCTCAGGACACGATCCGCTGCTGGAGTACTAAGCCGTCGCTGCCTGGAGGCCGACAACGCAACATCGCGGACGCAAGAGTCGGAGCCTCCCAACCTGCCCCGAAACCCTATCGGCCCCAAACGAGTCTGGTGCCGACGCTCACTCTCGCTCGCCACTACTACGAGATCTGCTTGGAAGATCCTGGGCACTGCCGTACCGGTCTACTGCTGGGCGATGGCCGCGCGAATCCGGTGGTCGACGCGGATGTCGTGCGCCAGGTGACCGAAGTACGTCACGCACTCCGGATGCTGTCGAAGCATCGCCGCCACCGAGCTGGCGGCGTCCGCGCTCAGGGTCGTCCACCAGGAGAAGACCTCGGCCTGGCCGCTCTGGTCGTCCAGGAGAGGGATCCATTCGAACGCGCCACCGCAGCACGCTTCCAGGAGATCGAGCTCCCTTACGCGGGCCGCCTCCTCGGCGATTCCGGCCAGCCACCTGACGGTAGCGTCGAGTTGCTCGAAACCGTGGGAGACGTCCGAACCGAAGAGTGTCGCCATCGCGGACACGACCTCGACCGCGCGAGCGGCGTCGGCCAGCAGATCCGTCATTATCGAGGCGACGGGGATTTTGATCAGCACGTCGAAGTAGAGAGCCGTGTCATCGGGATGCGTAGCGGCCAGCGTCAGGAGGTCGGCCCCCGCTTCCGTCGACCCGGCGAACAGTTCCTCCTGGAGGTGCTCGCCGCGTAGGGCGACGGGCTCCGTCGGCCCGTCCAGCTCATGTGCGACGAAGTCGAGGAAGGCGGACACCGTGGCTGGGCGTCGCTCTGGGTCCCTCTGGGTCGCCTCCCGGACGATCGCACGCCAGGGTCCCGACTTGGGGAGCAATGGGACGTTCACGAGGGGTGTCTCGCCCGTTACGGCCCACCCGATGAGCTGTCCCAGGCTGTAGATGTCGGCAGCGGGGCCCACGTGATGGGCGTCGCTGTAGTGCTCAGGTGCCGCGAACCCCTCGGAGCCGAGGAAGACCCCCACGCGGGTCCGCTGCGGATCGGTTGTCTGCCCCAGGGGCCGCCGTACGATCCCCCAGTCCGCCAGAACCCAGCGGCCGTTCAGGCGTAGGACGTTGGCCGGCTTGATGTCCCGATGGATCCATCCGATACGGTGCGCCACCGCGAGGACCGAGCATAGGGATTCCAATAGCTCTCGCAGGGCCGCATCATCAGAGAATTCCTTTAGGCAGCTTTCGGCGGTGGCCTCTGCGTACGGCATGACGAACCAGGTGTGCTTGGGATCGAAGTCCAGGACTGGCATCGCGTGCGGATTCCCGACCAGACTGCGCCCGCATTCAATCTCCCGTCGCATGCGGGCCACTTGACGTCTGGGCGGGTACTTGTCCTTAAGCTTCTTGAGGATGACGACCTCGCCGCTCGGCTTATGCACCGCCTTGAAGACGTCCGCCTGGCCGCCATCGGCGAGGGGCAGCCGTTCACACCGGTAATCCTGGCGCTCGCCCCGCCTGGATGGGCCTACCAGCTCTCTCGTTGGCGCGACCAGCGGCTTGCCAGCGAGCTCCTCCAGCTCCCCGGCTTCCGAGAAGAGGGTGATCCGGTCGCTCGTGTGGGCGATGGCGTCCGCGATGCTCGTCGAAGCCTTCGAGTTAGCGTCAGCCGGTTGCCGGGGAGCGACGACGTTCTGGAAGACCTCCGCAGGATCGAACCCCTCCGCGAGGTACTGGAGCACCTCGCTCTGGTCCTCGGGAAGTAGTGGCTGGAAGGCGTCGAACTGTGCCCTGTCCGCGATGGTGCGGATGGCCTCCAGGGTCTGGCCGTCGATACCCAGCTTTGCGAGTTCGGTGGCGGAGAACCGAGCGAAGAGAGTCGTCGGAGCGTGGGAAGCGGGCCGCGAAGTGACCAGCTGCTCCATGGCCGCGACGTTCCGCAACTCCAGTTTTCCCATCGCGGAGTTCACAGAGGCGAGTCTGGTGGCGGCCCACTGCAGGGCCTCGTCGTGCGGCAACACCTTGAGGAGGAGAAAGGTCTCACTTCCGTCGTCGGGCGCGAGGAGCACGCCCCTCCAGAAGGCCGTGATGCGCATCGTCCTCATCCGCGGATCACGGGCCGTGCGCGCGACGGACAACCCCAGCCCCTTGTCCGCGTACAGCTCGGCCACCGTCAGCGACTGGAACTTGGCCATCGCCTTGCGAACCGCGGCCCGGACGGGCTTGTCCAACTGCTCGTAGTCGGTCCAGAAAGTGTGCACGAAGGCGAGCTGCGGCAAGGGTAAGTCTCCTACGCGAGAGGCTGGTTGTGGCTCTCCAGCGTATCGCCGGGGCGTCCACTGGAAGTCCGGTCGCTCGGCAGTTCGGTGCCGCTTCCAGGCGGGCGCAGGTTCGCCCTTACCTGACGCGACACACCTGCGATAGTGCCGTACCACGTCGAAGGCCCTGGGTGCCGGTGCGTGAAGTGGGGGACGCGATGTGGCGCTTATGGTGTCGGCGCCGGGAGGGTACGGAGTGATCCTGTGACAGGGGGAAGTGTTTGTTGCAGTATGTCAGCTGCTGTGGTCATTGCTACTGTTGTGGTAAGTATGACGGTCGAAGGGGAGTCGCCGCGCGATGCGGTCGGGGTGTCCGCTCTCGGGTGACGCTGGGGCGTTGACGGCCCGGGGCCGACGGTACATGCAGCGGCCGTTTGGCCGACCGCCCGATCACCGATTGCGCTGTGCGCGCGGCGTCGGCGGAGCATTGCAGCGGGCTGGGGGGCGTGTGATGAGCGACATGAGACTGTGGGACGACAATCCCACGGGTGTGGACCTGCTGGGCTTCGCATCCATCGTCCACACGGTGGTGGCCACGCTCGAAATCCCGTATCTGGACCCGGTGACGATCGGGATCGCTGCGCCCTGGGGCGGCGGGAAGTCGACGGTGCTGCGGCTTTTGCATGAGGAGCTGGACGGGCGAGACGGGTACCGGGTGATCCGTCTCGATCCCTGGGAGTTCGACGACCAGTTCGATGTGCGCGGTGGCGTCATCGGTGAAGTCCTGCAGGATATTCTGTCGGCCTACGGGGCGCAGGAGGGCCTGCCAGAGAAGATCAATGGGCTTCTTGAGCGTGTGAGCTGGTCACGTGTTGCGGTCAGTATGGCGAGGGGATCGCTGGTCGCCCAGTCCGAGGACTTGGTCGAGGCCCTCACGCCGCGTTCGAAGAGCGATGCCAGGAGCCTGGCGGGCTTCCGGGAGGAGTTCGCCTGCCTGCTCAGGGACTTGACGCAGCTGAAGCGTCTGGTCGTGCTGGTCGACGATCTGGACCGCTGTTTGCCCGACGCGGTGATGGCCACGCTGGAGGCCATCAAGCTGTTCCTGTCCGTCGAGAAGGTCGCGTTCGTCCTAGCGGCGGACCAGGACATGGTGCGCGAGTCGATCGCGGCCAGTCTGGACGCCACGGGCAGGGGGGAGCGGTTCGCCCACCGCTATCTGGAGAAGATCGTCCAGGTGCCCCTGTCGCTGCCGCGGATCGGCGCCGACGAGGCGGCCACCTTCATCACTCTGCTGCTTTCGGCCCACCAGTGCTCGCCGGAGCACTACACACGGCTGGTTGAGCACGCCCAGCAGCGGCGGGCCGCTGGGCAGTCGCCGGTTCTGTCGGATCTACAGAGTCTTCCGTGGCAGCCCGACGGGGCCTCGCTCGCTCTGGCCAGCCGGCTGGCCACCGGTCTGTCTGCCGACCGGTCCGGAAGCCCGCGCAGCATCAAACGCTTTCTCAACGCGTTCGCCCTGCGGACCCGGATCGCGGAGAGCCAGGGCATCAGCATCGACCCCTCGGTGATCGTCAAGCTCATGCTGCTGGAAGACAGCCCCGGCAAGGACTTCGAGACCCTCGTCAAACTCCAGGACGTCCCGCGCAGTGAACTCCTTGAGCATTGGCAGGCATGGGGGAAGGGGGAACGTGACGACAGGCCGGACCAGGTCAGTGAGGCGAGCAGGCACTGGGCCGCTTCCGAACCCGACCTCACCACGGCCCCGATCGGCC
Source organism: Streptomyces tricolor (assembly GCF_002155905.1). Lineage (GTDB taxonomy): Bacteria > Actinomycetota > Actinomycetes > Streptomycetales > Streptomycetaceae > Streptomyces > Streptomyces tricolor. Next base: position 26,952 of record NZ_MUMF01000144.1, read on the forward strand.
CCTATCTCAGCCTGGCCGCTTCTCTCGTGAGCCTCACTGCGGCTGCGTCCCTCACCCAGGAGCAGGTCACCTGGGTCTCCCACCTCGCCGGTCAGGCCGAGCCGCACCGGCGCAGCGCGCAGCAGGAAGTGACGGCACGCCCGGTCACGGAGCAGCAGGCCGTCGTCGAGGCCCTGTTGGAGCGCGGCCGCCGGGAACAGGAGAGTGAGCCGCTCGTGGAGTCCCTCCTGTACATCGCGAAGGCCACCGAGGACCTACGCCGCCGCATCGCCGACGGCCTGTGGAATATGCGCCACAACCTCACCCCCGGTTCCGCCCTGGACATCGCCGACAGCGACAGCGAGGAACTGCGCGACCTGGCGGCACGCTTGGCAGGCGCCACCGACATTGACCCGATGGTGCAGGAAGCAGCCAAGGTGGAACAGGAGGGCCGCTGATGGGGACATCGGGCTCTTACGGAGGCAGCGGCTCCGCGGAGTGGAGCGCGGCGCATGACGCTTTCGACGCCCTGCCCGGCGTAGGAACGGGACCTGCGGACACTCTGGATCTGCCGGACGGCCAGCAGTTCCTCGACGATGTCGTGCAGGCGCTGGCCACCGCGCTGAGCAAGGACGATGCGGACCACGGAACGGTGCCGGCCGGTGGCTATCCCCTTTCTGCCCTGATCGCCACTGCCCGCGGCAGCGGCGGTGGCGGCGGGGGAGGAGGAGCCGGGGGCGCGGCCGGCCCCGGCCGTATCGGCGGCGGATCGCAGCGCCAGGTGCTCAAAGGCTCCTCCCGCGGTGCCGCAGCCCTCGCGGGAGCCTACGCACTGCGTAACGGTGACGCCGCGCAACTGCGGGAACTCGGCCTGGACTTCCGCGAGCTGAGCAGCTTGCCACGGCGCACTCAGATTTCCCGCATCCTGCAGGCCGTCCTCGGTGACGCCGGACACCCCGACGAGGCGGCCTTGCGCAGGGCCACCGTCAAGCACGTCAAAGATGTCCTCCTCGCGGTCGAGCCGCCCACGCCGGAAGACAGCCTGCGGGGCCTCGTCGCCGAATGGATCTATGAACTCGGCCTGGTCGAGCTCCAGTCCCAAAAGGCCAGCGACAACCTCACCCCGGAGGAAGCCGTCCGCAAACAGGGCTGGCTGCGGTCCTGGCTGCAACGCCGAGTGCGCCACATCTCCGTGCCCGACACACGACGCATGACCGTCAAGGAATTCACCGCCACAGCAGCGAGAGTGACGAGGGAGGCACTGCGCATTCTGCGCGCAGGACGCTCATGACGACCGCCTATGAAGTACTGCCGCACGACGGACAGCAGCACGAGCCCTCCGCCACCGCCCTGCACTGGCCCCGCACCCGAGCCCACAGCCCCACGCCGACCGTCACCTGCACACTCGGCTGGGACCTCGACCTCCTGGGCCCCGCACCGGCCGCTGCCGCCGACCTCGTCCGGATCGCCGCCTCCGCCTACCTCGCTGACCGCAGCGCCCGCCGCCCCACCACCTTCGCGCGCACCATCGACCTCACCGTCCACACCGTCGACCCCGACCCCTGGACCGCCTCATCCGGCCGGCTCGCCGAAGACTTGCTGTCCTGGCTCACCGGCGATGCCTGGCACCTGCACGCCGTACCCGCCGTTCCCGGCGGCCACCGTCCGGCACCAATTCCCGATGCCGACGACGTGATGCTCCTCAGCGGCGGACTGGACTCCTTGTGCGGCGCCGCGGACCACCTCGGTGACACGGCAGAGCGAATCCACCTCAGCCACTACGACGGCAGCACCGTCATCCGCCACGCCCAGCAACAGACCAGTGCCTGGCTCAACGGCCGTGGGCGGCAGCCGCTGCACCACCTCAGCGTGAAGCTCTGCCAGACCCATTCCGCCGCGGAATCCTCCTCGCGCAGCCGCAGCCTGTTGTTCGCCGCCCTGGCCTCAGCGGTCGCCGCTGGCGCTTCGAGCCCGCAGGTGACCGTGCCCGAGAACGGCTTCACCAGCATCAACCCGCCCCTGACCGCAGCGCGGGGCGGCGCCCTGTCCACCCGCTCGACCCACCCGGGCACGTTCGCTCGCATCAACGAGCTCCTGGCGAGCCTGGACATCCCCGTGACGGTGGCCAACCCCTACGCCTACCTCACCAAGGGACAGCTCCTGGCGCGAGCCTTGGACCGTGCGGGCCAGTCCCTGCTGCTGGCGGGGGCGGAAACTCTCTCGTGTAGCAAACTCGACGGCAATTGGTACTCCGGCGGGGACCCCACCCTCAACTGCGGCCTGTGCCTGGCCTGCCTGGTACGCAGGGGATCATTCACCGCAACCCCCCACCACGACGCCACCACCTACCTTGTCCACCACCTCACCGGCGCAGCACACCAGCTGCTGCTGGACCGCCGTCGTAAAGACGTCCACGACGTGCGGCAGGCCATCGCCCGCGGCATCGACGACACCGACATCCTCGCCGTCGGTGAACTCCCCCCCGACACTGACCTCGACGCCGTCGTGGACATGTGCCGACGAGGTCTGCAGGAGCTGAACCATGTCCCCCTTCCCTGACGATTTGCCACCGCTCGACTGCCACGCCCACATCGCACCCGATGTGACCCCCGCGCAGATCGGGGCCCTACAGGGAGCCGTCGTCTTCGCCGTCACCCGCACCCCGGCCGAAGCACACCGCGTCGGCCGGCGCCGTGACGCGCGCCTGGTGTGGGGATCCGGCGTACACCCCGGAGTACCCGAAGCGCTCGATGCCTTCGATCGGCAGCTGTTCCGCGCTACCTTGCGGAACAGCTGCCTTATCGGGGAAGTCGGCCTCGACCGCCGAGGCAACCTCGAGCGGCAACGCACCGTACTCGCCCAGATCCTCCATGCCGCACAGGACGAGGCCGTTCTGCTGTCGTTGCACAGCACCGGACGCACCGGTCCCCTCCTCGACCTGCTGACGGACCAGCCGCACCCCGGAATGATTCTGCACTGGTTCCTCGGCAACCCCCCCGAGCGGCAACATGCTATCGACCTGGGCGCCTACTTCTCCGTCAACGCCGCCATGCCCGACGACATCCTGACCTCCCTGCCCCTGACGCGCGTGCTACCGGAGACCGACTTCCCGGCTAGCCGGCGCGCCACCGGCGCATCACGCCCCGGCCACGTCGACCGGCTCGAACAGCGGCTCGCCCAACTCCACGGCATGACACCAGAAGACGTCAGACGGCGCTTCTGGCAGAACCTGCGCGAACTGACCACCCGCACCCACGTCCTGGATAGGCTTCCCGAACACGTCGCGGACTGGGCTCTTGAAGCCTGACACACAGCTTTCGTAAGCCACCGACGTCACTCACCCCGGCTGACACGCTCCACGACCCGGGAATCACTGCGCACGGGCTCCGGCAGCACACAGTTGTGCAGACCGCGGGCTGCGAGAACCTGCTCGACCCTCAGCCCCCGCACATCGGACAAGTCCGCCCGCACCAGATCGGCATCCGCCAGGTCCGCACCGTCGAGCCGCGCCCGACACAGAACGGCGCCCCTGAGCGTTGACCCTCGAAGAAGGGCGCCCCGCAGGTCAGCCCCCGGCAGCCGGGCCTTCGCGAGATGACGCCCCGCGAGATCGACCGGAGGCCAGGAACCTCCTCGACGCCGTGAACCAGGTGCGGTGAGCGCCCGCAGCGCCTCCTGAACCATCTCGTCGGGTTCCTCCGGAAGCTGCACGGACGCCAGACCGCCCGGCGCACCGGCAGGCTGCGTATGGCGGCGCACGAACGCATTCAGCACCCGCGCGGCATGCCTTCCCTGGTCAGGGGCATCCTGGACGATCTGTTCCAGTGCTAGAACGCCCCCGATGCACACATACGGCTCAGCCGAACTGAGCCGCTCCAGCGCCTTCGTGAAACGGTCTGTCACCTGCCCGCGACGGCTCAACCGGTAGGACCGGGCCGTATAGACCAAGGCGATGCCGGCACCAACGCCCGCAACGGCCTGCACCACGGCCAGCCGGACCTGCCCCAGCGCCGCAGACCGGGCCGTGGCATCCATCGACGACCAGTCCTGCCCGGCCAGCCAGCGTGCCAGGCGCTGGCTCAGCGGAGTGAACATCAGGGCCAGCACCCCCGCCAGCCCGGCCGCGCCCAGCACAACAATCACTGCCGACCATACCTTCTTCAACCTCATGCCCCGGTTTCTATCGCGCCCACCCCCTCGGGGGCGACTGCAAGCCGCGTACGGAATACGGAAGGTGGTCACTACCGTGCCCGTGCCGCCACGCGATCGTGCCCTTGTCGACGTTCGTCCCGAAGAAGTACAGCAGTGCGTCGAGGCGGTCGGCGAGCAGGAGGCGCAGATCCAGGGGGCGGGCGAGTTCGAGTTAGGGTGGGCGCCCGCGATGTCGAGGTCGACGGAGAGCTGGGCCCGCTCGTGCCTGCTACAGCAAGATCTGTCTCCGTGCGGCGGGTTTGTGACTGCCAGGGAGCGAGCCTGTGACGGGAGAGCCCATGGAGAACACCGGGGCACTGCACGGGTTCGGCAAGCACCGCCGCCCGTTACTGACTTCGGCTGGTCAGGGTGACGTGGGTTCGTCGAGGATCAGGCCGGTACCGGCTATGAAGCCGTCAAGGGTGCCGGGCCGGTACTGAAGGCGCTGAGCCGGTTACGGACGAGGGCTTCGAGCCGGTCGAGCGCGACCACGGCGAGGTTGGTCAGGCTGCGCGTAACGTGTGCCCGTACCCACTCGACGGGGTTGAGGTCGGGTCATAGGCGGGCAGCAGGAACACCGTCAGCACTCACGCTCGGCGATCAGCTCGCGCATGGCGTGGGAGACGTGGGTGTTCAGACGCCCAGACCAGCACGATCGGTGCCTTGACGAGCTGGTGGACGCCGTCGGCGAGCGCGATGAAGTCCCGCTCGCCCATGTTGCGGCGTGCGCTGCTGCCCGCCCGGTGAACGCGCAGACGGTGGCACAGCCGGGTGCGCGAGCCTGGCCGTATCGCGATCAGCCCGGCCACTGACAGACGCCCCGAGCGGCGCCCGCTGACGGTCACGACCGGGGTGTGACCGCGCCAGCCCAGGTTCGTCTTTTGGGCGGCCGGCGGGTGAACCCGGCTTCGTCCTCGAAGCAGATGTAGCCCCCGCAGGCCGCCCGGGCCCATTTACCTCCGCCCAGGTCCCCTCCTTCCACGCGGTCACGGCCTGCTCGTCGCGCTTGGCGACCCGCGGCGCGGGGACCTGCGGGCTGAAGCCGAGCCGGTGGATCAGCCTCCTCGCGCCGGAGACGCTGTAGGAGACGTGGAACTTCCTGCCGATCAGCGTGGCCACCCTCGATGCGGTCCACACCTGGTCCTCCACCCAGCCGTGGGCAGCCGGGGCCCTCATCGAGGTACGCAGCCAGTTTCTCCAGGCAGCGCGGGGACAACCGGCAACGGAATCCGCTCGGGCCACGGGAAGCAAGAGCTTCACGACCGCCGACCCGCCACAACTGGTGCCAGTGGTTAGCCGACTTCACGCTCACCCGCAGCCGCCGCGCGACCTCAGACGGTTTGATCTCCTGCTCGAACCACTCAGCCGCCTGCATCCGTACTGACTCACGGCGCCGACGTCCCGCAGGAGGCAGCCCGCCCCCATCCGCATATCGCACACCACACGGATACAGCCGCCCACCCACACCCATCAGAGGCTTCGCAAAGATAAGGCGGGCCACACGGCTGCCCGTCAATGCCGGTCACGAGTAGACGGAGAGTCAACGCCGTTTCAGTGCGTCATGGCCAGGTTGAGGGCCGGTTCGTTCGAAGCCTTCCGGCAGTGATCGAGTCATGCCGCTGTACCGGGATCGATGGGACGGTTGTGCAGTGCCATCCCGGACGGGGTCTGACTCGTGAGATCTATGACCGAAGTGTCCAGTCACGGACCTGTCGACTGCCGTTGCGGGATGCTGCCTGCCACCGAGCCACAGGGCGTGTCCCCATAGGGGCCTTGCCGAGTTTCAGGCGCCATCACGGTTCAGACCGCCCGAGCAGGCCGGTGCCATTCACCCTAGCCAGCACGCCACGTGGGAGGCGAACCATCATGACGACCCGACAGCGCAGCACCTCCTCGAGCACGGATCCGCCCGTTCGGCGCGAGGTCGTCCTGGGCGTGGACACGCACGGCGAGGTGCATGTTGCCGCCGTGATCTCCCCGCTCGGGAAGAGCCTGGGAACGGAGTGCTTTCCCGCGACGGCGGCCGGCTACCGACAGTTGCTCGTGTGGGCCCGCAAGCGGGGTACGGTGCGCCGGGCCGGTGTGGAGGGCACCGGCACCTTCGGCGCGGGCCTGTCCCGCTACCTGCTGGCCCAGCAGATCCAGGTGTACGAAGTGAACCGGCCCGACCGCTCGGCCCGCCGGCTGCTCGGGAAGTCGGACCCGCTCGACGCGCAAGCCGCCGCGCGAGCCGTGCTCAGTGGCCGCGCCCGGGCCCGCGCCAAGTCCGGCGACGGTCCGGTGCACAGCGCCCGGATCTTCAAGCTCGCCAAGGACTCCGCGGTCAAGGCCCGTACCCAGGCGATCAACCAGCTCAAAGCCGTCCTGGTCATCGCCGATCCCGTACTGCGGGAACGACTGTCCAGCCTGGGCAACCGCGAGCTGTTCCGCACCTGCGCACGCCTCGGGCCAGACGACGGTGAGGAGGGCGAGAGCGCGGTGGTCCAGGCCACCCATATGACTCTGAGAATGCTCGCGGAGCGGATCGAACAGCTCACCGGGCAGATCAATGAGCTGAACCAACGCCTGACCCAGCTCGTCGAACACCACGCCCCACAGCTACTCGTCCCGGTGGGCATCGGCCCGGACAGCGCAGTCACCTTGCTGATCACCATGGGGGACAACCCCGAGCGGCTGAACACGGAGGCATCCTTTGCTGCCCTTTGCGGAGTCAGCCCCGTCGAGTATTCGTCGGGCCGTCGGAGCACGCGCCGGCTCAACTACGGCGGCGACCGTCAGGCGAACGCCGCCCTGCACCGCATCGTGTTCACCCGGCTGCGTCACGACCCGCGCACCCAGGCGTACTACGAACGCCGCACCCAGGAAGGCAAGACCCGACGCGAGATCATCCGATGCCTCAAACGGTATGCCGCCCGAGAGGTCTTCAACCTGGTCAGACCGGTCTCCCTCGCCCCCGCGTTATAGGGGCGTCCGTGCGACGAGAAGCCCCGCAGGTGCGGCCCGGCGGGGCTTCTGAGTAGGTGGGATTCAGTGTCCGTCGTGGGCGCCGTTGCACTCGGGTTCTCCTCTCTCGAGCACCCGAAGCAAGGACGCGGTGACGACACGCGTCTTACGGTCGACGCGCAGCATCCGACCCGGGAACTCTTCGCGCCCAATCAGGTTGTAGCCTTCACGTCTGCAAAGCCCAACGCCTGTGGAGGCGCCAGCGGCACTGTCTGTTCCCTCCGATGTTGCGCGGCCCGCCCGGAGCGACCGCGACGGCATTGCCGGAGGCGACGGTCGCCAGCCTGTCACGCGTCACCGCGGAGGACTTTGCCCGCTTCACCGCGCGGCCGCATCGCTCCGCTGGCCTTGTAGCGGGTGGCATCCCTACACGTCGCCCGCTGTCGAACGCTGCCCGCAACCCGGGACCTGGCCTGGAACGTCAGGGCAGTTGTGCCACAGTGCGGTCCGCTTCCTGTAGGCGCTCGCTGTAGGGGCTCATGACACGACGAAGCCCCGCCGGCTCGGCGGGGCTTCTGTGCGCAGGGGCTACGACGGAGTGCAGCGGCTGGTGTGGGCACCGTTGTACTCCGGCTCTCCGCTTTCGAGCACGCGGAGCAAGGACGCAGTGACGACACGCGTGGTACGTCCGATGCGTAGCACGCGGCACGGGAACTCTCCGCGACGCACGAGGTCGTAGCCCTTCGCCCGAGAGAACCCCAACGCCCTGGAAGCGTCTTCCACGCTGCCCGTTCCGTCCCAGGTGGCGCGGATGTGTGTAGGGCTGTAACGGGTGCCTTGCACCTCGTTGGTCTGTCCGTGCAATTCGGATTCTCCAGTTGCTAAGGCGGTGCGGCTTGCGCGCAGCTGATGGCGTTTGATGCTGCTGAAAACGTCTGGCGCCAATGCCTGTGGCAGGGCCAGTAGAGTGCCGACCCGAATGATCAAAACAGCTGCATGTCAACTTCATTCCCGGGTGCACTCCCGGATGCGATAGAAACCGGTCCCGTGCGGTACGGGAAAGGTGGGGATGCCGTTACGCGCATCGCGGGATCTTGAGCGCCCACGGCACCTGTTCCACAGGAGCTCTGCGGCAGCGCAGAGAGCTGACAGCCGTGCGACGCTTTGAATTGACAGCCGTCTTGGCGATTCCTTTCGACGTAGGTGCAGGTAGTGGCGGTGGACCATCAATGATCCGGGGAGACGCCGGTTTGGCTAACCGGCGATCCCGCGCTATGTTGCTTCGCTTCGCAACATGCCCGCGCAATGTGCGTCCGCTCGTGTAGTCGACTGTTGCAGCGCTGGCTCCGCCACCGGTCCGGCCTTCCACTGCTCCGTCGGCAACGACACCGACGCCTATGCCTGGACCAACTCCAGGAGCCAGCCCACATCTCAACGGCGCAGCACAGGTGCGCGTGTTAGCGGCGCATTCCGCCCGAGCCACTGCATGATCTCAGCTGGTGTACAGTCCACCGACTTATCGCTGGACGGCAAGGGAGTTGGGGGCCTCTCGGTGATCGAATTGAAGATCCCGGAGATCTACTGGGATGACGAGGCCGCCGTGAGCCTGCTGGTTGAGTACTTCACCCGACGACGCTCACGCGGTGACCTGTTCTATTCCGGCGCACACTTCGAGCGCCTGGGCGGGGGCGGGGACGCTGAGCACGTCGCGGACTCCTTTGACAGCAACGATCTGGTGGCCATCACCACGCTCAGTGTGTCCCTCGAGCCGCACGGGGCGATGAACTTGCTGACCGACCCTGAGGGGCACTGGGCGCGTCTGCTGTCGCTCATCCCTCGTGACGCGCGCTTGGAGAATCCTGGAAGCGATGCGCTCATGGAGGAGGGTGGACCCGCATGGGAGTTGTGGGAACGCCTGGCCGGCACCAAGCAGTACCCCGGCAAACCCGACGGCAGCGGCCCGGTTGTCGCAGGCAAATTGCTGGCCCGCAAGCGGCCGCGCCTCATCCCCATCTACGACATCCGCATCAAGCAACTGTTCGAGCGACCGAAGACGGACCAATCCTTCTGGACCGCGCTGGCTGCGACCCTGCGGGTGGACAACGGTGCTTTTTATGATCAGTTGGTCCATCTCCGCGATCAGGCGGGTATCGGTGAGGACATCGGCGTCCTGCGTGTGTTCGACGTCGTCGCCTGGATGCACCAAGGCCGGCAGGGTCAGGTCGCGAGGAGCTGAGCTCGGAGGTGGAGCACGGCGGGGGAGGCGCATGCGGAGGCCGATGGGGCGCCGAGGGCGGGCGACGCTGAGCGCAGACCTACTGAGCCCTGCAGGTCAGATGTTCCGGAAGAGACCAGCCAGCGCGGTGAGCTGCCACGAAAGGGGTGCTGGGTGTGCTGCGCCGACTGTGGCACCGGGGACTGACGTGTCGGGCGGAAACACGACACACCCCACCTGAACCGGATAGGGGCTTTGGCACGAGGTGTCGCAGCGAGGGGCGGTCAGCGGTGGCCAATAGATCACGCCTCATGCTTCCTGCGGCACGAGAAGTGCTCGGGCAGCCCTTCGGGTCCTGGAAGGCTTGCGGGCTGACCGCAGCCGAAGCGGCAGAGCGGGATCGCTCGACCCGAAGCGTCGACCGGAACCCTGGCGGCCTCGGTTTCCCGGGGGCGGGACTCAAGGACGATCGCGCGGCTGCCACGTCTTTGCTTCGGTTCAGCCCGCTCCTCCGAAGCCGGACGGTCCTCGGTGCACCTGTCGCGCCGGTCCCCCTGTCGTACGGATGGCTGGCGCTCCTTGTCGTCCAGGGCGGGCCCGTTCGCCTCAAGGTACTGCTGCCACTGCTGTGCGGGGAGCCAACCGTGGTGGCCGCCCCGTTGGAACGGGATCCGCTCACCGGCCGCAGCTTCCACGATGAACCGGGTGAGGGTCAGGCCGCCTTCCCCTGTGAAGGCGCTCGACTGATGGGCGGGCATGAGGACGCGGTGCCAGCCCCCGCAGTACCCGGCGTCGGTGGGGTTCTCCGGGTCGTAGGGCTTCTCCGGGCACCGGGTGAGCGCGCCGTTTTGGCTGCACTGGCCCTCCTCCAGGACGAAGTTGCCGTCCTGGACCGCGATGGGGTTCTTCTGCACGCGGATGACGGAGGCCGGCAGGTTGGGCGTGCGGACGTAAGGGACGGTGCCGATGCCTGCGTGGTCGGGGTCGGCGAAGTCCCAGACCGACTGAATACCGCCGCGGCGTCGGAACCTCTCCCGTGCACGCATTCCGCGGGCTGTCTGGGCGCTCAGCTGAGGCTCGTAGCCCAGGACGATGCCGTTGGCGCCGTTGATGCGTACATCGAGGCGCGCGTGCCCGTCGGCGGTCTGCGACTCGATGTCGGCGTGGAAGCCGTGATCTTCGGAGTCTTTCGCGACGCGTTCCTTGCGGGCGAGGTGCTCGTCGGACTCGTGGCTGATGGGCTTCTCCCCGGGTTTCCGGTAGTGGGAGGCACGCCATACGCCGTCACGCTGGACGAGGTACATGGGGACGCGCCGGCCGCGGAGATCCCGGCAGTCGGGGCAGATGAGCCCGCGCTTTTCGACGGGGACACGTCCTCGCATGCGCAGGAGCACGTTCAGGAGGTCTTGGCCTTGCGGGACGCCGAGGTCGGGGCGGTCCAGGTCGAGGTTGCGGCCGGCCGGTTCGTAGAAGACGGGGTTGCGGAAGAGGTCTTCGTCGCTGTCGATCTGAATCTCGTCGTCCATTGGTGCTCCCCGCAGCCGCCACGAGTAGGACTCACAACGCTACGGGGAGGGTCTGACAATCGGGGCTGTCCTGCGGAAACAGGGCGTACTGGGAGACACGGGGGCAGTGGGCCTACTGCGGTCAGGTCCGCACAGCTCGCAGCGCTTCCTCCGGATCTTCTACTCGTGTCCGACTCGCTGATCGAACGGATCGGTCCGGCGGGCGCCCTGACGGTTCGCTATTCGCTTCGCGTCCTTGCTCCTTTCAAGGCGGCGACTCCGCTCCGCTGGGGCGAGGGCACTGATCGCCGAACAGGATGTTCGGACCGAACCGAGCGACCTGACGATTTTGCCGTTAGGTCCGAGACCATGGCCTGCCCTCGGCCGAGCGCGAACATGGTCAATCGAGGTGGCCGGCGGCACCTCTTCCTCTCGCTACGGCTTCGAACTGCAGGCGGAAGAGGGGAGGGAGGGGGCCGCTAGCCGCCCGTTCTTCAGCTGCGTGGACGGGCGGCCAAGCACTTAGAAGGCACGTGCTCTATCCACTGAGCTACGGGGGCTGACCTGCGCAAACGCAGTCTTCCAGGCGCTCGTCCCGCGATCCTGTGGGACGTATGTGGGATCTGGGCGATCCCTGGGAGCCGTGGGACGACGGGTTCCTCGCGGCGACCCGGAGGTAGCTTCTCACACCGTCTTCACTCTCCCGAAGCCCCTCGCGGAAACAATCCTGCCCCGGCTCGGCGTTGACGATCTCCGAGCCGAGGAGGGGAAGGTGTCGGGCCTGAAGCTGTTCCGCACGGATACGACGAATAGCGGCGTGACCGAGGTCACGCCGCGTCTTGCTGAGGTCGAGGCAGATGTGCAGGGCCTTGTCGAGGCGCATATGGAGACGCTGTTGGGCGTCCGGTTCCTGGCGAGCGAGTACGGCACTGGGCCAGTCCACGGGGGGCGAATCGATTCGCTCGGGCTGGACGAGAACGGATCGCCCGTCATTGTCGAGTACAAGCGCGGTGTCGACGCCGGCGTCATTAACCAGGGCCTGTTCTACCTGGCCTGGCTGATGGACCATCGCGCCGAGTTCGAGCACCTGGTCCGCGACCGGCTCGGGGTGACGGCCGCGTCCCAGGTGCTGTGGAGCGGCCCGCGCCTGATCTGTATCGCCGGCGACTTCACGCGCTACGACGTGCATGCCGTGCGTGAGCACCGGCGGTCGATCGACCTGGTCCGCTACCGACTCTTCGGCAGCGACCTGCTCGGGCTTGAGACCGTGGCGTCCGTGAGTGGCGGCATGCAGGTGGCACGCCGGGCGCGCCGCCAGGCAGTTGCTCGGGCGGCAGCCGACGCCGAGGGTGCGTCGATGGTGGAGCTGGCGGGCGCGGTCGACGAGGCGCTGCTCGGGCTCGGGGACGGTGTGAACCGTGTCGAGCGCAAGCAGTACCGGGCGTATCAGCGGTTGCGGAACTTCGCCTGCCTCTGCCCGCCGCAGCGCAGCAAGCTGCTGGTCTACCTGAAGGTAGACCCGCAGGACGTCGACCTGGTTCCGGGATTCACCCGTGACGTGTCCGGTCTCGGTCACCACGGGACGGGTGATCTGGAGGTGCAGCTTCGTACTCCGAAGGACGTGGAGCGGGCGCAGGATCTGTTCCGGGCCAGCTACGCGGCGGCGTGATCGCCTGCCGGCCTCTGGCTGCTCTGTGGTCGTGGGGTGATGCCTTTCGACGTGCGAGTCGGGCGTGGCGGTGGACTACCAATGATGCGCGGGATCGCCGGTTTGGCTAACCGGCGATCCCGCGCTATGTTGCCCCGCTCTTGTGTGCCGATGATCAGCGTGAACGGCTGACAGCGGGGTTGGCAGCGTCCACGGGAGGGGCCGGCGGGCTGGTGATGAGGCTCGTCCTGCGTTCGGGGCTGGCGGGCTGTGGGCGGCGAAGGCCGGTTCCATAGGCGAGCGTCTCGGAGAGATCGGCCAGCAGCGAACTCGGGGTGTGCGGGGACGCGGTGACGGCCCAGGTGGTCCGGTCAGGGTCGGGACCGGCCCAGACGGTCCAGGTGGCCAGGTTCTGGCTCGGGTGCTGGGCGGTGAAGGCGTCGAACTGGACGCCCGCGTCTCCGCCGGGGGACGTCCAGCGGATCCATCGCCCGTCCACGGTGTGCTTCCATCCGGCGTCGGTGAGGGGCTGCGTGGCCGCGGTGACCATCTTTTCGTCCACCGGGGCGCCGATGGCCGTGTCCCAGCCGTCGCCGTCGGCAAGGTGATTCAGAAGCTCCTCTATCACCGGGGCGGGGGTGGCGCCGGTCGCGGTGAGGACCCACATGCGGTCGGATACGGGTGTCTCGTAGGCGGCCACGGTCCATGCCGTTTCGTGCGCGGGGGTTTCGTGGGCGCGCTCGATGCGCAGGGTCTGGGACTCGTGGATCGCGTGGGTCGTCTCGTCCGACCAGGTGCGCCACTTCTCCCAATCGCCGTGTGCATCGAGGAAGGCGTCGAGGAGGGCGTCGTGGTCGTCGGCATCGGCCAGGTAGGCCGGGACGGTCTCCGGCTCGGGGCGGGCCGGTTCGGGCTTGGCTGCGGGGAGGGCGAGTGGGGCGCGGGCTTCGGCGGCGGCGCGTTCGGTGTCGGTCAGGGGCGCCGGGCCGGGGCGCATCTCTGAGCCGTGGAGCTTCTCGAAGGCGAGCATGGCCCCAGCGGGTGAGTGGAAGGTGTCGGCGACCTGGCGCAGGTGGTCCTCGCCGTGGAGGTAGACGGACTTGCCGCTGCGGCCGAGGTAGGTGCCGACCGCGACGGTGGTGTGGCCGTCGTGGGCGTGGGCGTGGATGAGGAGCTGGCCGTGGCGGATGTCGTCGTGGATCTTCTGCGCCTGATTGGAGACCTCGCGGATTTCGCTGCGGGTGCACCAGGGCATGGGGTAGTTCGCCCAGGTCCATTCCTCGTCCATGGCCTTCTGGAGCCGAGGGGTGATCTCGACGGTGATGCCTTCGGCGGCCAGGTGCTTGGCCGCGTCCTTGGCCCAGTAGGTCTCCTCGTGGTCGATGCGGACCAGGACCAAGGTGTTGTCGGCGATGACGGTCCAGTCGGCTGCTTCCAGGCCCAGGTGGGCAACGTGTGCCTGGGTGCCGGTCAGGACGGCGGTCACGGCGCTGGGATGGGTGGGGTGGGTGTCGAGGCATACGTGGGCGTCGATGGTGGGAGTCATGTGGGTGTCGTCTCTGGCGGTGGCCGGGCCTTCGGGTCCGGCCACCCGCGTATGCGGGGTGCTATCGGGTTGCTCGCGCGGTGCGGGCGGTGTGCGCGGCTGTGGTGGTCGGTGGGCCGGCGCGGGTGGTGGGCGCGGGGCGCAGTCGTGGCGTCGGGACTGCTCCGGTGGCGTGCTGCCAGCGGGTGCGGATGGCGCCTATGTCGGCGAGGGAGCGGCGGGCGCCGACGACGAGTTGGAACGGGGTGTTCGCCGGGTCGCCGGCGTACGCCTCGATGCGCCGGCCGGTGTAATCGGCGGTGGCCAGGAGGGAACGCTTCAGGGCGCGCTCGCCCCAGTGCTCCACGGAACCAGCCGGGTCTGCCAGCATGCGCAGCACTTCGCCCGGTTCACTGCCGCCGTTCAGCAGGCCGCGCTGTTGGGCCTCCCACAGGACGGTGACGGGATCGACGGGCTCGCGGCGCCGGGCCAGGGCGGTCAGGCATTGCCAAAGGCCGGCGTGCAGGGGCAGGTGGAAGTCGTCGGGGAGCAGCCACCGGACGGACTCGATGTCGGTGGGGTGGGCGGTGGCGGTCGCGAGTAGCAGTTGCTCCTCCTCGACCGCCTCGGCGTAGTCGGGCGCGAGGGCCGGCGGTGGTGCCGCAGTGCGGGGCAGGACGCCGGCGCGCGGGGGGAAGCGGCTCGCGATGTCGTCCACCACCGCGGCAAGGGCGTCGGCTGCGGCGAGCACCGTCTGGACGGGGTGAGGGAGAGAGGCGTCGTGGACGGTCTGGACGAGGTGTTCGGCGGCACTCTGCAGACGGCGGCGGGCGCGTTCGGCCTCGACCATCCGCGCGTAGGCCGACGCGTGGCGGGGCCAGGGGCAGACCTGGATGAGGGTGTGCAGGTAGGCGGCGGTCAGCCCGCGCGCCTGCTCGCGTCCCGTGGCGAGCACCTGGTTGAGCCAGGTGGTGTTCCTCGCGTGCTCGGCAGGGTCGGGCGGCGGCAGGGTGCTGATCGCGTCGAACAGGGCGGCATGTGCGGCGGTGGAGAACGAGTCGGCGGCGATGCCGGTCACCTCGCCGAGGCGGTGCGGATCGAGGAGGAGGGCACCGAGGAGGGCCTGCTCGGCGTAGCGCACGGGTTGCGGCGGATGAGTGTCGGGCAGGTCGTCGAGGTCGTCATCCTCGTACGGGTCGGCGGGGTGGGGCATCTAGGCGGCCAGGGTGAAGTCGTCGGGGGTGAGGGTCTTGCCCAGGTGTGGGGCCAGCAGGTGGGCTGCGAGCCGTGGCGGGACGGCGTTGCCGATCTGGCTGAAGACCTGGCCTTTGTTGCCTTGCCACGGGTAGTCGGCGGGAAAGGACTGCAGGAGGCCGGCTTCCTGGGCGGTGATCCGGATCGGATCCGGTGCCGGTGAGTTGCCGTCCGGGGCGAGTGTGGGTTCGGCGACCCAGGTGCACTCGTTCGCGCGGTGTCCGAAGAACAAGGTGCCGGCAGGCTCGTCCACGCTGCGGATGGTGGCGTTGGACTGGTTGTTGCTGCGCAGAGACCAGGACCAGCGGTGCTTCGCGGAGGTGGGCGCCGGTGCCGGACCGTTCACCCCGGGACCATGCGGGTGTGCCCGGCCAGTACCGTCGCGATGGCGTTGCAGGACGTTGTCCGGGCCGGGCTGTGGTGTCCAGGTGCCGCGGTTGCGGGCGTCGATGAGGGTCTTGCGGGAGCCGGATGGGAATGGCTCGGGCCCTCCACCGGGGCCGCCGCCGGCGCACACGGTCGGCACCGGGCGGTCGGTGGCGCCCCAGCCGAGGGCCTCGGCCATGGACACCCACCGGGCGCGGCCCGGCCCGAACAGGCTCTCCGGCTCGGCGGTCTTGGCGTGCGTGGGCGGGGGAGGTTCGGCGGTACGGGTGCGTGACGCGAGCAGGATCGCCCGCCTTCTCGTCTGGGGGACGCCGTAGTCGGCGGCGTTGAGGATCCCGGCCCATACCGAGTAGCCCCAGGTGCGCAGGATCGCTGCGTACTGCTTCCACAGGGGCAGGACGTCCGGCACCTCCTCCATCGCGACCCAGTCGGGCTCGCCGACCGTGTTGAGGGCGTGCAGATAGCGCATCGGCTCGGCTGCGAGCAGGGAGCGCTCGTCACGGCACGCGGCAAGGAGGCGTTCGCGGGTGTCGCGTCCGGCGGCCAGGTCCTCGACCGCGGCGTGCACCAGCGGCTGGTCCACCAGGCCGAGGCGTTTGCCGGCCATGCTCCACGCCTGGCACGGAGGGGAAGCGATCAGCCCGCGCGTGCGGCCGATGAAGGGCCACGTCGGATACATCGCCACGTCGGTCCGGATCGTCAACTGCCCGGCAGCGGCACGGGTTTTGCAGGCCCACTCGTCCCATTCCAGACCCACGTCCCGTACGCCGAGGACGCCCAGTGCTCTGCTCCAGCCGCCCGGACCTGCGAAGAGGTCGAGTATCACGTGGCTAGCCCGAAGTCGTCCTGCGTCAACGCATCCGCATCTCCGCGGCATGTCCAGGGCGAGCAGCCGTCCTCAACGCCGTTCTCCAGCGCGTGGGCCTCGTCCGCGTCGATGCGCAGAGCGGCCCGTTCCGCGGCGGTGACGTGGTCGATCGGCGCCTGGCTCAGCGGGACGCGAGAGCGGTGCAGGAAAGCCTCGCCGAGCAGTCGGCTGCCCGCCGCGTTGGCGCGGGCGTTGCCTTGCCGGATGGCCGCGTCGAATTCAACGACGTCCGCCCACTCGGACGGCGATGTGTCCCTGATATGCCTCCACTGCGCATTTCCGTGGAACGGACATCCCAGGCAGCTTGATTTCGGCGTATCGGCAAGCCCGAGCGAGGTCAGGTAACGAACGCAGTCGGCCCTGCTCCAAGAGAGGTCCAGAAGAGGATGCCGGTTGCGCATGTACTTGACGTCTGCGTCCTTGGCGCGGTGGAATTCGTCCGTGGAGAT
>NZ_MUMF01000145.1 GCF_002155905.1 Streptomyces tricolor
CCCGCAGCCGCGCCACCACCTCCGCCGCCCCGTACGGCCGCCCCGAACCAACGGCGCACCGCGCTCTCCGCCGCCCCCGCCGGCAGGCTCACGCCCCCGGGGTCAGGGCGGTTCTTCTCGGCTGGATTCCCGAAGGGACCGCGCGGGAGCGGGTGGGGGTGCCGGTCCAGCAGGTGCCGCGGCGGGAGAGGAGGCGGCGGAGCCAGAGTTCGAGGGAGACGAGGTCGGCCAGGCCGTCCAGGGGGAGGGGGTCGCCCGCCGCGGCGGAGCGCAGCGCCTTGCGGACGACGCGGGCCTCGACCAGGCCGGCGTCGGCCAGGAGCGGGGTGGAGAACAGGTCCACGAGGGGGTCGGCCGCGAGCCGGAGCCCCGCGCGCGCGGCTGCCGCGGAGGGCGCGTGGGAGGGCGCGCCCCAGCCGGGCGGGAGGTCGGTGATGCCGGTGCCCTCCAGGACCGTACGGAGGATGGCCGCGCGGGCGCCGGGCTGGACGCGCAGGGCCTCGGGGAGGTCGCGGCAGGCGCGGACGACCTGGTTGTCGAGGAACGGCGCGTGCAGGCGCTGGGAGCGGATCTGCGCGGCCTGTTCCAGGACGCGCAGATCGGCGGCGTGCCGGGCCAGCGCCGCACGCGCGCGGTAGTCGCCGGGGCGCTGCGCGCCGGTTCCGGAGCGGTCGGCCTCCGCCTGGAGCAGAACCGATACTTCAGCCAGCGCCTCCCCCGTCAGCCACCGGGCGGCGGGCCCGGGTCCGGCCCAGGTCAGCGCGGCGAGGGACGCGCCGACCGCCCCCTTGGGCTCGTCGAACCGCCGCCGCATCAGCCGCTCGGCCAGCCCCTCCAGGCCCGCCCGGTAGGGGGTGCGGGCGAGGCGGCGGGCCGCGCTGTACACGCGCGCGGGGACCAGCACCGAACCGTCCGCGCGCGCGAGCGCGGCCACCGGCCGGACCAGGTGGCGCCGCCGGCGGTCGACCAGAAGATCGGCGAGGCGGGCGGGGTGGGCGTCCAGGACCTGGCGGGCGCCGTGGCCGGTGAAGTGGTCGGCGCTGCCGGCGGCGAGCCGCGCGCGGTGCCGGGCCGCCAGGACCAGGGAGGGGCCGGGTTCGTCGGTCAGGGGGCCGTCGAGGTCGGCGTACGGCAGGGTCTCCTCGCCGCCGGTGACCACGACGTGGTGCAGCCGGGGGTTGGCGGCCAGGGCGCCCGCGCGTTCGAGTTCGGCCTCGCGGCCGGTCACCGCCAGATCGTTGAACGTGACGGCGAGGAGACGTTCGCCCGCGCCCGTGCCGTGGCCGAGGAGCGTGCCGGGTCTGCCGGGCAGCCCGGCGGCCAGCAGGGCGAGGGTGCCGGAGGCGGGCCCGCCGGACAGGTCGGCACCGATGCCGGGCACCGGCATCCCGCGCGCGGCGCGCCGCTCGGCCGGCCCCATGCCGGGCACCGGGCCGGGGTCGAGGTCGGGCACGTGCCGGGGTGCCGCCAGCCGGGTGCGGACCGCCTCCACGAGGGCGTCCCGTACGGCGTCCACGGCGCGGTCGGGGTCGGCCGGGGGCGCGGAGACGGCGAGGGAGGCGACCGGCTCGTACCCGGCGATCTCCCGGGCACCGGCGCGCAGCACCAGCGCATGCCCCGGCGGAAGCCGCCGTACGCCGTCGTACGGGGTGGTGTCGCGCAGCGCGGCCGGTACGTCCGGGGCGGCCAGCAGGGCGGCGAGGTGGGTGAAGTCGAGGTTGGCCTCGATGAGGTCGGCGAGGGGCAGCGCGGCGGTGGCGTAGGCGGTGCCGCCGGCCCACGGGGTGTGGAACACCGGGCGGGCACCGGCGAGATCGCCGCAGACGGTGATGCGGCGGCCGGCCTGGACGACGACCGTGTAGCTGCCGGGCCAGGTGGTCAGATGGCGCACCGCGCCCCCGCGCGCGGTGAACAGGCCGCGCCGCAGCTCCTCGTCGGTGGCGCCGCAGATGCCGAGGACGGCGATCCGGTGCTGGGCGTCGGCGTGCACCACGCGCACCTCGTCGGGGCGCCAGTCACCGACGGCCCACAGCGGATCCGGGTCGCCCCACAGGAGTTGGGACCCGACCGGTTGCAGCGTCTCGCCGTCGTACCCGACGGCGCCCGCGGAGCCGATCCCGGCGGCGCCCGCGGCGGTGCTGCTCCATCCCACCAACCACCGCATCGACGCCTCCACAGGCTGTGGACAACCAGTGCACCGCACGAACCGGTCCCCATGCTGCCATGAAGGGCGTGCCGGAGAGGGGCGGCGGCACCGCCTTCGATCGAGGGAAGCCAGCGCGGCCCGCCAGGGGAGTTGAGGCGTGGGCGGTGGGTGCGGCCCGGGGGGCGTCCGGCCGGTACGGCGCGAATGCGCCCCCTGTGCGCTCCCCCAAACCGCCGTTAGCGCCCTCAAGTTGCGTGGTCGGGACGGCAATCCACCGCTTCGTCCAGGGGTCGATTTTCGGCCAAATAACGGGCGGCGTCAGGGATTTGAGCACGCTCCGTACAGGCCCGCCGAGCGCCGGGCGGCGCACACGCGCGCGCACGGCCCGGGAGGCGGGCATCGCCTCCCGGACCGGTCCGCCACCCGCGGGGATGAAGGTGGCGGTGTCCCCCAGCCCACTGGATCCAGTACAGCGGGCCGACCCACGCAGAAGCCATGGAACCGCTCCCCCGGTGGCCGGAGAAGAGCGCACGGGCGGGCGCACGGCCACACGCGCGGGGGCACGCGGCGACAGCCCGTGCACGGTGCGTACAGGGCCGTACTTTCGTACGGACCACAATCCCGCCAACCGGAACAATGCCCCTTAACGCTTGGGATGCGGCGAACTACGCTGGGTTTACGAATGCCGCGTGGTTATGCCAGCACGGCAGCCGTCTGTGTCGAGGGGTGGCGCATGTCCAGGGAGCAACGCGGGCCGAACGAGAAGCTCGGCGCCGTTCTCGCCCTCGCGGGAATCAGCAACGCGGGACTCGCCCGCCGCGTCAACGACCTCGGCGCCCAACGCGGGTTGACGCTTCGCTACGACAAGACGTCGGTGGCGCGCTGGGTGTCGAAGGGCATGGTCCCGCAGGGTGCGGCGCCGCACCTCATCGCGGCCGCCATCGGCCAGAAGCTCGGCCGCCCGGTGCCGCTCCACGAGATCGGCCTGGCCGACGCGGATCCCGCGCCCGAGGTGGGCCTCGCCTTCCCCCGGGACGTGGGACAGGCGGTCAAGTCGGCGACGGAGCTGTACCGCCTGGACCTCGCCGGCCGCCGCGCCGGCTCCGGCGGCATCTGGCAGTCGCTGGCCGGGTCGTTCGCAGTGAGCGCATACGCAACGCCCGCCTCACGCTGGCTGATAACCCCCGCCGACAGCTCGGTCGCGCGGGAGGCGGGCTCCGCCGAGGGGTCCGGCGCACCGATCAAAGTCGGCCACAGCGATGTGCGCAAGCTGCGGGAGGCCGCCGAGGACGCCCGGCGGTGGGACTCCAAGTACGGCGGCGGGGACTGGCGTTCGTCGATGGTGCCGGAGTGCCTGCGGGTGGAGGCGGCGCCGCTGCTGCTCGGCTCCTACTCCGACGAGGTCGGCCGCGCCCTGTTCGGCGCCTCCGCCGAACTCACCCGGCTCGCCGGGTGGATGGCCTTCGACACCGGGCAGCAGGAGGCCGCGCAGCGGTACTACATCCAGGCGCTGCGCCTCGCGCGCGCGGCGGCGGACGTCCCGCTGGGGGGCTACGTCCTCGCGTCCATGTCGTTGCAGGCCACCTACCGGGGGTTCGGCGACGAGGGCGTGGATCTCGCGCAGGCGGCCCTGGAGCGCAACCGGGGGCTGGCGACCGCGCGGACGATGAGCTTCTTCCGGCTGGTCGAGGCACGGGCCCACGCGCGCGCGGGAGACGCGCAGGCGGCCGGCGCGGCGCTGAAGGCGGCCGAGGGATGGCTGGAGCGGTCCCGTCCCGGCGACAACGACCCGTCCTGGCTCGGGTTCTACGGCTACGACCGGTTCGCCGCGGACGCCGCCGAGTGCTACCGGGACCTGAAGGCGCCGCGTCAGGTGCGGAGGTTCACCGAGCAGGCGCTGTCGAAGCCGACGGAGGAGTTCGTACGGTCGCACGGGCTGCGGCTGGTCGTCTCCGCGGTGGCCGAGCTGGAGTCCGGCAATCTCGACGCGGCGTGCGAGCAGGGCGTGCGGGCCGTGGAGGTGGCCGGGCGGATCTCCTCGGCGCGGACGACGGAGTATGTGAAGGATCTTCTGCACCGGCTGGAGCCCTACGGGGACGAGCCGCGGGTGGTGGAGCTGCGGGAGCGGGCCCGGCCCCTGCTGATGGCGCCGGCGTGAGAGTCGCCCAGTCGTCCGCCGGGTCACCGCCGTCTCGCGGCCGCGGCTCCGTCGTGGTTCTTCGCGCAGTTCCCCGCGCCCCTCGCGGGGCGCTGTGCCCTCCCGGCGTTTGAAGCCGTTGTCAGTGGCGCAGTGCACTATCGGAGGCGGAGGTGGTGCAGGTGCGGGCCGGGGCGTACGACTGTGATGTGCTCGTGATCGGCGGGGGGATCGTCGGGCTGTCGACGGCGTATGCGATCACGCGGGCGGCGCCGGGGACGCGGGTGACCGTGCTGGAGAAGGAGCCGGGGCCCGCCCGGCACCAGACGGGGCGCAACAGCGGGGTCATCCACAGCGGGATCTACTACCGCCCGGGCTCGCTCAAGGCGCGGTACGCGGTGCGGGGCGCCGCCGAGATGGTGAAGTTCTGCGCCGAGTACGGCATCGCCCACGCCGTCACCGGCAAGCTGATCGTCGCCACCGACCGGGCGGAGTTGCCGCGGCTGCACGCGCTCGTGCAGCGCGGGCGGGAGAACGGCATCCCGGTGCGCGAGCTGGGGCCGGCCCAGATCACCGAGTACGAACCGGAGGTGCGCGGCCTCGCCGCGATACACGTCGGTACGACCGGGGTGTGCGACTTCGTCGGCGTCGCGCGCGAGCTGGCCCGGGCCTCCGCGGCGGAGATCCGGTACGGCGCGAAGGTCGTACGGGTGGACCGGCGCCCGGAGCGGGGCGTGGCCGTGCTCACCGCGGCCGGGGACGTCGTACGCGCGCGCGTGCTGGTGAACTGCGCCGGGCTGTACTGCGACGAGGTGGCCCGGCTGACCGGCGACGAGCCCGAGATGCGGATCGTGCCGTTCCGCGGGGAGTACTACGAGCTGGCCCGGCCGGAGCTGGTGCGGGGGCTGGTGTACCCGGTGCCGGACCCGGCGTTCCCGTTCCTCGGGGTGCATCTGACCCGCGGGATCGACGGAGGTGTGCACATCGGCCCCAACGCGGTGCCGGCGCTGGCCCGGGAGGGGTACGGCTGGGCGGACGTACGGCCCCGGGAGCTGGCCGGGACGGTGGCGTGGCCCGGCTCCTGGGCGATAGCCCGGCGGCACTGGCGGTACGGGGCCGGTGAGCTGCGGCGGTCGGTGTCCAAGGCGGCGTTCCTGGAGGCCGTGCGCAGACTGCTGCCCGGGGTGGAGGCCGGTGATCTGGTGCGGGCCCCCGCCGGGGTGCGGGCGCAGGCGGTGCTGCGGGACGGGACGCTGGTGGACGACTTCCTGATCCGGGAGGGGGTGCGGGCGGTGCATGTGCTCAACGCGCCCTCGCCCGCGGCCACGGCGTCCTTGCCGATCGGGCGGGAGGTCGGGCGGCGGGTGCTGTCGCTGCTCGGCTCGCTGTAGGCGGTGGGACGGGAAGGGGGCCGGCCCGGCGGCGCCGTCCGCCTTCCCGCGCGCGCCGTAAACTCGGTCGTACTGTGTCTGACTTCCTCGATGCCCCCGACGCCCCGCCCTCGGGCACCCACGACCCCGGTGCCTCCGTCCGGCACGCCCGGGCCAAGGGAGAGCCGCGCTTTCCGGACGGGCCCAAGGCGGATCCCGCCGGCTCGCACTTCGAGCGGCGGATCCGGAGCTTCCAGCCGCGGCGGAGCCGGGTGACGGCCGGACAGGCCGACGCGCTGCAGCGGCTGTGGCCCAAGTGGGGGCTGGACATCGACGGGCAGCGGGTGATCGACCTCGCCGAGCTGTTCGGCAACGACCGCCCCGTGGTCCTGGAGATCGGCTTCGGGATGGGCGAGGCCACCGCGCAGATGGCCGCGGGCGACCCGGACACCAACATCCTCGCCGTCGACGTGCACACCCCCGGGCAGGGCAACCTGCTGGGTCTCGCCGACCGCAACGGCCTGTCGAACATCCGGGTGGGCAACGGCGACGCGATCATCCTGCTCCGGGAGATGCTCCGGCCGGACGCGCTGGACGGCCTGCGCGTCTACTTCCCCGACCCGTGGCCCAAGAAGCGGCACCACAAGCGGCGGCTCATCCAGCCCGAGTTCCTGACGCTCGCCGCGACCCGGCTCAGGCCCGGCGCGCTCCTGCACTGCGCCACCGACTGGGAGCCGTACGCCGAGCAGATGCTCGAGGTGCTCACCGCGCACCCCGACTTCGAGAACACCCAGCCGGACGGCGGTTTCGCGCCGCGTCCCGAGTTCCGGCCGCTGACCCGTTTCGAGGGGCAGGGACTGGACAAGGGTCACGTGGTGAACGATCTGCTGTTCCGGCGCGTACCGCACAGCCAGGGCCGATAATCCGCTCCAGCCCCTCGTACCGTCCCCGTTAGGGTCGATGCCGTGGCCACCAGTCCTCCGTTTCCGACCTGTCCCCCGAGCCCCGGCAACGGTGTGCTCCGCCACCCGCACTGGTGGCAGCGCAGGTGGGTGCGGTACGGGGCGCTGAGCAGCCTGCTGGCGCTGTCCGGCCTGGTCATCCTCGCGCTCGTGCGGCGGCAGACCGGCACGGAGGGCTTCCTCGTCGGGCTCGGCCTGGCCGTGCTGCCCGTGCCCTGGCTGATAGCCGCGTTCCGCTGGCTGGACCGGGTGGAGCCGGGCCCCTGGCGGAACCTGGTCTTCTCCTTCGCCTGGGGGGCCTGTGCGGCGGCGCTGATCGCCATCGTGGCCAACAGCTTCGCGACCAAGTGGATAGCCACCTCGACCGCGGACCCCGCCAGTGCCGACACGCTCGGCGCGACCGTGATAGCCCCGATCGTGGAGGAGTCCGCGAAGGCCGCCGCCGTGCTGCTGGTCTTCCTCTTCCGCAGACGGGACTTCACCGGGATCGTGGACGGGGTGGTGATAGCGGGGGTCACCGCGACCGGGTTCGCGTTCACCGAGAACATCCTCTACCTCGGTACGGCCTTCGGGACCGATCAGCTCACCGGCGACCGCGGCATCGCCTCCGTCACCGCCGCCACCTTCTTCGTGCGCATCGTGATGTCCCCGTTCGCGCATCCCCTGTTCACCGTGCTCACCGGCATCGGCTTCGGCATCGCCGCGCTGTCCGCCGAGCGGCAGCACGTGCGGCGGGTGCTGGTGCCGGTCTGCGGGCTGCTGCTCGCGATGGGCATGCACGCCTTCTGGAACGGCTCCTCCACCTTCGGCGAGTACGGCTTCTTCGCCGTCTACGGCGCCTTCATGGTGCCCGCGTTCGCGCTGCTCACCTGGCTGGCGATCTGGACCCGGCAGCGGGAGCTGCGCACCGTGCGGGCGGAGCTGCCGGCGTATGTGCTGGCCGGGTGGCTGGGGCCGGCCGAGCCGCTCGCGCTCGGGTCGATGCGGGCGCGGCGCATGGCCCGGGACTACGCCCGGCACCACCACGGCCGTCCGGCGGCGCGGGAGGTCGCCCGGTACGAGGCGTGCGCCACCTCGCTGGCGTTCCTGCGGCACCGGGGGCGGCAGGGGAAGGCCGGGGCGGACTTCGTCGTACGGGAGCGGGAGCTGCTGGACGAGCTGTGGCGGCGACGGAGTCTCGCCCGGCCGGCGCTGGAGTACGCGAGCCGGGCGGCCATGCCGGTGCCGGTGTACTGGGGACCGGCACCGCACGGATACCCGGCGATGCCGTACCCCGGGTATCCCGCGTACAACCCGTACCGGTCGTAGACCTCCGGGGTGCGCAGGATCCGGCACCGCCGGATCGCGCCGTCGCGGCCGGGCGCCGTTGCGGCGAAGAGAACCCGGGCGGAAGAGGAATCAGGCGGACGGAACTAGGCCGACGCCTGCGTCAGCTGCGCCAGCTCCTCCTGCGTCAGCTTCAGCTCCGCCACCCCCAGCAGCGCCGGAAGCTGCTCCACCGTCCGCGCCGAGGCGATCGGGGCGGTGACCGTCGGCTGCGCGGCGAGCCAGGCCAGGGCGACCGTGGCGACCGGGGCCTCGTGGGCCGCGGCGATCTCGTCCAGCGCCGCGAGGACCTTCTGGCCGCGCTCGGAGTCGGCGTACTCCTGGGCCCGGCCGGCGCGGGCGCTGTCGACGGTCGTGCCGGGCCGGTACTTGCCGGTGAGGAAGCCCGCGGCGAGGGAGAAGTAGGGGACGGCGGCCAGGCCCTCGCGGGCGACGAGGTCCTGCAGCGGACCCTCGTAGGTGTCGCGGGAGACCAGGTTGTAGTGCGGCTGGAGGGCGACGTAGCGGGCGAGGCCCTCGCGGGCGGAGAAGTCCAGGGAGGCCCGCAGGCGGTCGGCGCTGATGTTGGAGGCGGCGATGTGCCGCACCTTGCCTGCCTTCACCAGCTCGTCCAGCGCGCCGATGATCTCCTCGACCGGCACCTCGGGCTGGTCGAAGTGGGTGTAGTAGAGGTCGATGTAGTCGGTGTCCAGGCGGCGCAGGGAGGCGTCGGCGGCGGTCTTGATGGTGGCGGCGGACAGCCCCTGGTACTCGGGGTGCTGGCTGACCTTGGTGGCGATCACGACGTCGGAGCGGTTGCCGCGGGCCTTGACCCACTTGCCGATGAGGGTCTCCGACTCGCCGCCCTTGTTGCCCTCGACCCAGGCGGAGTAGGCGTCGGCGGTGTCGATGAAGTTGCCGCCCGCTGCCGTGTAGGCGTCGAGGACGGCGAAGGAGGTCTGCTCGTCCGCGGTCCAGCCGAAGACGTTGCCGCCGAGCGAGAGCGGGAAGACCTCGAGGTCGGAAGAGCCGAGTGTACGAAGTGATGTCATACGTCAGGTCAACGCCGGCGGACGGGGTTCGCATCCCGTCGCCGGCGTCAAGTTCCCGCAAAGAGTGCCGCGCGGAGCGGCACGGTGGCGTCAGGGGTTGAGGCCCTTGTCGCGCAGCCAGGCCATCGGGTCGACGCCGCCGGCCTGGCCGTCGGGGTGGACCTCCAGGTGCAGGTGCGGGCCGGTGACGTTGCCGGTGGCGCCGACGCGGCCGATGACCTCGCCGGTGGAGACCTTCTGGCCGACGGAGGCGCTGATCGAGGACTGGTGGCAGTACCAGATCTCGGTGCCGTCGTCGAGGGTGAGGATGGTGCGGTAGCCGTAGGCGCCGGCCCAGCCCGCCTCGGTGATCGTGCCGCTGTGGACGGCCTTGATCAGGGTGCCGGTGGGGGCGGCGAAGTCGAGGCCGGTGTGGTGGCCGGAGGACCACATCGAGCCGGCCTGGCCGTAGGTCGAGGTGATCGTGTACGAGGACGTCGGCAGCGCGTACTGCTTGGCCAGCCGGGCCAGCCGCTCCTCCTCCGCCTTCTTCTCGGCGGCGGCCTCCGCCTTCTCCTTGGCCTCGGCGGCCTCGGCGGCGGCCTGCTTCTCGGCCTTGGCGGCCTCGGCGGCGGCCTTCTTCTCGGCGGCGGCGAGCGCGGCGGCGGTGGCCTTGCTCTCGGCCTGGCCCTGCTGCTGCTCGGCCTGGGCCATGATCCGGCTGCGCAGGGCCTCGCCCGCGTCGGTGCTGTCCTCGCC
Source organism: Streptomyces tricolor (assembly GCF_002155905.1). Classification (GTDB taxonomy): domain Bacteria; phylum Actinomycetota; class Actinomycetes; order Streptomycetales; family Streptomycetaceae; genus Streptomyces; species Streptomyces tricolor. The sequence continues at coordinate 9,711 of NZ_MUMF01000145.1, forward strand.
CTGGGCGGAGGCCACGCCGACGGTGCTCAGCGTGGTGGTACCGGCCTCGGTGACCTCGGTGTCGGCGGAGCCGTCGTCGAAGAGGGAGCCGACGGAGGGCATGTCCGGCAGGGAGAGGGAGACCGGCGGCTTGCCGGTGTTGGCGCTGGCCATGCCGCCCGCGCCGACCGCGGCCATGACGCCGACGCCGAGGACGGTGGAGCTGCGTGCGAAGCCGCCTCGCTGCTTGGCGACGCGGTGCCGGCCGCGGACCGGGGCGACGGAGTCCGCGGTGGGGTTCCACTCCTCCCAGGGCCCCTCTTCGGCGCGGTAGGCGCCGTAGCCGAAGGTCTCGGCGTCGCGCTGTGCCGGTATGGACGGGGCTTCGGGGACAGGCCGGTTGGACGCCACGCGGGCGTGCTCCTTTCCTTCCTCCGCCTACCGGGTTAGCTGACGGGTTCGGAGCAGGAAGGTCTCCTACGCGCGTATACCGGTCGTGGACTCCGTGAGTTCACGGCGGCATCCGCGTGATTCACCCCAGAATGGTGGTTCCCCGGCTCCCTTGCGGGATTCGGCGCGTGCGCACGGAGCCGCCTCTGGTGACGGCTGGGACGACCGCGCTGCGTTATCGAACGTTAATAGACCTGCCAGTCACTTTCCAAGCCGAACGGCTTGATCATTAACGTTTTTACCGGCGGATCTATCGCCCACTACCCCGTCAAACCGGGCGAGTTGACCGGGCTTCAGGAGCGTTCATGAGTCACTTCAGGTTTTGATGGTGACTCAGATGTTATGCGGAGGGCGCTCATCCGGTCACCTTGGGTGACGCCGGGCGGGCCGGTGATCATGGCCAGCCGAAAGGGGTGTGCGAGCGGTCCCGCGCATGGCGTACACTGGAGACACAACGACGCGGGGTGGAGCAGCTCGGTAGCTCGCTGGGCTCATAACCCAGAGGTCGCAGGTTCAAATCCTGTCCCCGCTACTGAAGGCTCAGGGCCCGGAATCCACTGGATTCCGGGCCCTGAGTGTTTCCGCGGTGGCGCCACCCGGTGTTCCCGGGGCGGCGCCCCTCGATGGCTCCGTGGTGGCGCCGGGCGCTCACAGCAGATGGGCGTTCGGCGCCTTGGCGAGGTCCTCCAGCTCGGGAAGCACCACCACCTCGGCACCCCCGGCGCGCAGCACCCCCGTCCCGTCGGCACCCGCCACGAACGTGTCGGGTTCGCGCCAGGCCGTGACCACCCTGCGCACCCCGGCCCGCAAAATCAGCTCCGCGCACGGCGCCGGGCGCGACGCGCGGCGGGCGCACGGCTCCAGGCTGCTGTACACGGTGGCGCCGGCCAGCCGCGGATCGGCCGGGTCGGTCTTGGCGAGGGCCGCCTCCTCCGCGTGCACCACGGGGTCGGTTCCCTCGCGCGAATGGCCGCGGGCCAGCTCCGTACCGTCGGCGGCGACCACCACCGCGCCGACGCTGAACGCCGTCCGCGACGGCGGGCACAGCGCGGCCAGCTCACAGGCGGTGCGCAGCCAGTGGCGGTCGGCGGCGACGGGCAACGGGCCGGTGCCGGGGGCCGTGGGCGCGTACCGCATGAGGACGACGTCCTCGATCCGGCGGGTGTCGAGCAGGCGCAGGCGGCCGGCCTGGTAGCCGCCCGGCCCGAACAGACGCGGGGCCGCCGGGTCGCCGACGAACAGCGGGGCGAGGACCAGGTGCAGCTCGTCGGCGAGGCCGTGGTGCAGGAGCTGGGTGTGGACCGTGCCGCCGCCCTCCACCATCAGCCGCCCGACGCCGCGCTCGTCGTGCAGGTGCGCCAGCAGGGCCCGCCAGTCCAGGGCGGGGCCGAGCGGGACGACGTCGGCGGTGCGTCCGAGGAGGCGGGCGGCCCGCTCGGCGCCCCGGTCGGTGGTGTAGACGAGCTTCTCGCCGCCGGTGTGCCAGAAGCGGGCGGCCGGGTCGAGGTCGCCGGAAGCGGTGACGGTGACCTTCAGGGGGTACTCCGGGCGGCCCGCCGCCGTACGGGCCGCGCGCCGCTCGGCGGAGTTGACCAGCAGGCGGGGGTTGTCGGCGCGGATCGTGCCGGCGCCCACGAGGATGGCGTCGACGGAGGCCCGTACCGCGTCGACCCGGTCGAAGTCGGCCGGGCTGGACAGCAGGAGCCGCTCGGGGCCGGTGTCGTCCAGGTAGCCGTCGAGGGAGACGGCGGCGGACAGCAGCACGTACGGCAGGGGCATCGGCGCCCTCTCTTCCCGGAGGACGCCCTCTTCCGGAGCGGGACGAGCCCGTCCGGAGGCGGACGTCTTGGTTCAACTTTTAAACAAACCTACACTGGCGGCATGACGACCCGCTGGCTCACCCCCGAGGAGCAGCGCGCCTGGCGCGCCTACATCGCCGCCTCCCGCCTCCTGGAGGACGCGATCGACCGGCAGCTCCAGCAGGAGGGTGGCATGCCGCACCTGTTCTACTCGGTGCTGGCCAACCTCTCCGACGCCCCGGACCGGCGGCTGCGCATGACCGACCTCGCCGAGACGCTGAAGATCACGCGCAGCCGGCTGACGTACGCGGTGACCCGGCTGGAGCGGGACGGCCTGGTGCGCCGGGAGAACTGCCGCCGGGACAAGCGCAGTTCGCTCGCGGTGCTGACGGACGCGGGGATGGCCGTACTGGAGCGTACGGCACCCGGGCACGTGGAGACGGTGCGCGCCTCGCTGTTCGACCGGCTCACCGCGGAGCAGGTGGGGCAGCTGGAGGAGATCTGCACGGGGATCGCGCGCGGGTTGCAGGGCGAGGACGCCGAGTCCGGTGCCGACGACGTCCCTTGGCGGCGCCGCTCGCCCTGTTCGCCTCCGCCGCCCCCGTCCTCCTGAGCCCACACCTCTCAATTGCTTTAACTTTTAAGCAGGAGTAGGGTCCCTGCGAACCACTGCTTCAAATCTGAAGCACATGCTCCGGAGGGACCCGCATGCCCGACATCCCCGCCGCCACCCCGCGTGCCCGCGTCCGGGTACCGCTGCGCTTCGCCGACGGCTACCGCGCCGAGGCGGAACTCGTCACCTTCCACGGCCTCACCGACGGCCAGGAGCACCTCGCCCTCGTCCTCGGCGACCCCGGCCCGGTCCCGCTGGTGCGGCTGCACTCGGAGTGCCTGACCGG
>NZ_MUMF01000146.1 GCF_002155905.1 Streptomyces tricolor
GGCGGGGGTGAGGGGGACCTCGCTGGCGAGTACGGCGACCTTGTCGGCGACGGCGTGGAAGCGGGAGGAGCCGAGGGCCTGGAGGGCGGTGGAGTGGGCCCGGGTCCGGGCCAGGGTCAGCTGGCGTTCCAGCAAGGCGCCCGCCTTCGCCGCGCCCACGGTCAGGTTGCCGCGTTCCTGTGTCGCCGTCCGGCCGGCCGGGCCGCCGGGGCCGAGCGGTGCCGGCGCTGCCGTGCGTGCCGCGCCCGCGGCACGGCTGCCCCGGGCCGCGGCGGTCGCCGGGTCGCCCGGGCCGGCGGCCGGGGCGGTGACCGTCTGGGCGGGGAACGCCGCGGAGCCCGACAGTCTGTGCAGGGCCAGCAACAGGCGTTCCAGGCGCGCCTCGTACGCGTGCTCCATGCCCAGCGTGCCGGACAGCCAGGCCAGTTCGGGGCGGATCTCCTCGGACCAGTCGGGGTCCAGGAGGGGACGGAAGGTGTGCAGGGTGCCGCTGATGCGGCGGGCCGAGCGGCGCAGTGCCCGGGCCGCGTCGACGGACCCCTCCGCGCCGCCCGCGGAGCTGCCGCCGGTCTCCCGGTGCAGGCGCAGGGCGCGGAGGAACTCGGTGGCCTGGGCGCGCAGATAGCCCGCGAGGGCGTCACCGGTCGCCGCGTCGGCCGTGGGGTCCGTCGGGTCAAGGTGTTGCTGTGCCACGCCGGCGCCTCCGGGCGTCTATGAGCATCTCCTGGACGTTGCGCAGGGGCCCGCCGTCCCCGTCGGTCGCGTGCCGTGTCCACTCGCCGTCCGGGCCGAGGTGCCAAGAGGCGGTGCTGTCGGACATGCCGGTGTCCAGCAGCCGGTTGAGGGCGGCGCGGTGACCGGGGTCGACGACCCGGACGAGGGCCTCTATCCGGCGGTCGAGGTTGCGGTGCATCATGTCGGCGCTGCCGATCCACACCTCGGGTTCGCCGCCGTTGCCGAAGGCGAACACCCGGGAGTGCTCCAGGAAGCGGCCGAGGATCGAGCGGACCCGGATGTTCTCCGACAGGCCCGTGACCCCGGGGCGTATCGCGCAGATGCCGCGCACCCACACGTCCACCGGCACGCCCGCCTGGGACGCGCGGTAGAGGGCGTCGATGACCGCCTCGTCCACCATCGAGTTGACCTTGATGCGGACGAAGGCCGGGCGGCCCGCGCGGTGGTGCTGGATCTCCTTGAGGATCCGGGAGACCAGGCCGTCGCGCAGGGACTTGGGGGCCACCAGCAGACGGCGGTAGGTCTCGCGGCGCGAGTAGCCGGAGAGGCGGTTGAACAGGTCGGACAGGTCCGCGCCGACCTGCGGGTCGGCGGTGAGCAGGCCGAGGTCCTCGTACAGGCGGGCGGTCTTCGGGTGGTAGTTGCCGGTGCCGACGTGGCTGTAGCGGCGCAGGGTCTCGCCCTCCTGGCGGACCACCAGGGACAGCTTGCAGTGCGTCTTCAGGCCGACCAGGCCGTAGACGACGTGGCAGCCGGCCTCCTCCAGTTTGCGCGCCCACTTGATGTTGGCGTGCTCGTCGAAGCGGGCCTTGATCTCGACCAGGACGAGGACCTGCTTGCCGGACTCGGCCGCGTCGATGAGCGCGTCGACGATCGGGGAGTCGCCGGAGGTGCGGTACAGGGTCTGCTTGATGGCGAGGACGTCGGGGTCGGCCGCCGCCTGCTCCAGGAACGCCTGCACGGAGGTGGAGAAGCTGTCGTACGGGTGGTGCAGGAGCACGTCCCGGGCGCGCAGGGCCGCGAAGATGTCCGGCGGGGACGCCGACTCGACCTCGGCGAGGTCGCGGTGGGTGCCGGCGACGAACTTCGGGTACTTCAGCTCGGGGCGGTCGAGGCTGTGGATGCGGAAGAGGCCGGTGAGGTCCAGCGGGCCGGGCAGCGGGTACACCTCTGCCTCGGAGATCTTCAGCTCGCGGACCAGCAGGTCCAGCACCTCGCGGTCGATGGACTCCTCGACCTCCAGGCGGACCGGCGGGCCGAAGCGGCGCCGCATGAGTTCCTTCTCCAGGGCCTGGAGGAGGTTCTCGGCGTCGTCCTCCTCGACCTCCAGGTCCTCGTTGCGGGTGATCCGGAAGGCGTGGTGCTCCAGGATCTCCATGCCCGGGAACAGCTCTTCCAGGTGGTTGGGGGCCGCGATGACGTCCTCGATGGGGACGTAGCGGCCCGGGGAGGCCTCCAGGAAGCGGGAGAGCAGCGGCGGCACCTTCACGCGCGCGAAGTGCTTGTGGCCGCTGACCGGGTTGCGTACGACGACGGCCAGGTTCAGGGAGAGGCCGGAGATGTACGGGAAGGGGTGCGCGGGGTCGACGGCCAGCGGGGTGAGGACCGGGAAGATCTGGTGCCGGAAGAGCGTGAAGAGGCGGGCCTGTTCCTTCTCGGTCAGCTCCGACCAGCGGACCAGGTGGATGCCCTCGTCCGCGAGGGCGGGGGCGACGTCCTCGTGGTAGCAGGCGGCGTGCCGGGCCATCAGCTCGCGGGAGCGGGCCCAGATCATCTCCAGCACCTCGCGCGGCTGGAGGCCGGAGGCGGAGCGGGTGGCGACGCCGGTGGCGATCCGGCGCTTGAGGCCGGCCACCCGGACCATGAAGAACTCGTCCAGGTTGCTGGCGAAGATCGCGAGGAAGTTCGCGCGTTCCAGCAGGGGTGTGTTCGGGTCCTCGGCCAGCTCCAGGACCCGCTCGTTGAAGGCGAGCCAGCTGCGCTCCCGGTCGAGGAAGCGGCCCTGGGGCAGGGGGGCGCCTTCGGCCTGGTTCTCCTCGTACGCGTCGACATCGGCGTCGAGGTCGGGTTCCAGGTCGGAGACCGGGGCGGACACGGCACGCTGCCGGTGCGCGGCGATGGAGCCCACGGAGGGCTGCGGGTGCTGTACCTCTGCCTGGGTGTCTGACTGGCTCATGAACCCATTCTTCCGCGCAACGGGTGACACAAGCGCGTCGGAACGTGCGGGTGGGAGCGTGACGGCCCCGTTCCCCGCGGGCCCCTCGGGGGGCGGCGAAGGCTCTGGCACGGCGGGCTGCATTGGCCGAGCGTCGCAAGCCCGGCTGAATCAATGGTTACGGCGACATGACGTGCGGGATAGCGGGGGGCGGCCC
>NZ_MUMF01000147.1 GCF_002155905.1 Streptomyces tricolor
GTGTCAGGGGGTGTCGTCGAGCCGGGCGTACCGGCCGCGGTGGTACAGCAGGGGCGGCCGGGGGTCCGCCGGGGCGGCGAGCCGGCGGACGTCGCCGATGACCACGAGGTGGTCACCCCCGTCGTGCTCGGTGTGCACCCGGCAGTCGATCCACGCGGACGCGCCGGCGAGCCGGGGCGCGCCGTCGGGCGACAGGTCCCAGTCCACTCCGTGGAACTTGTCGCCGCCGGTCCGTGCGAACCGGTCGCTGAGCGCCCGCTGCTGCTGCGCCAGCACGTTGACGCAGAAGAAGCCGCCGCCGCTGATCGCGGGCCAGCTGACCGAGGCGCGGCTGACGCACAGGACGACGCGTGGCGGGTCGAGCGACAGGGAGGAGAACGCCTGACAGGTGAAACCCATCGGCGTCTCGGCCCCCATACCGGTGACCACGGTGACGCCGGTACAGAAATGCCCCATGACGGAGCGGAATTGACGGGAGGTGACCGGGTTGTCGACTGCTGCGGAGGTGCTCTCGCCTAACAAGCTCTGTCCTCTCGGCCTGATCGGCCTGTACGGGTACAAGAAGCTCACCACGCGTCACGTTTGGTGACGATGCAACAGTCTGTCGCATGTGATCGGTTGCGACAACACCGATGTTCTTCTTGATAAAGATCCTGCCATCATGATGTCCCGATGAATGATTCCGACATCCTCGATGCAGTTGACCAACGAATCATCGCTGCTCTCCAGATCAACCCGCGGGCCGGCGTGGCAGAGGTCGGCCGCATCCTGGGCGAGCACGAACGCTCCGTGGCCCGCCGGGTCCAGCGACTGCTGACCCTGGAGATCGTCCACTTCACGGCGGAGTACGAGCGGTTGCGGGGCGCGCTGGGCCACTCGGCCTGGCTGCGGCTGAAGGCCCGGCCCGGTTGTCTGGAAGCCGTTGGTGACGCATTGGCGCGGCGCGTCGATGCGCTTAACGTCGCCGCAGTGAGCGGTGCGTCGGGCCTGCTGTGGTGCGAACTGGCGGTGCCGGACCGGCCGCTCCTGCACGCCCTGGCGGAAGGGGCCGTGGGCCTCCCCGACGCGGAGGTGCTCGATGTGTGCCTCACGCTGCGCCCCTTCAAGACGGCAGCCGAATGGCACGCCCCGGTTCTCACCGACGAGGAGGAGAGACTCTTGCGGGCCAGCCTGGTCCAGCCCCTGCCCGCGCTCGCGGACCGGTACGAGCTGACGCCCACCGACGAACGGGTCGCCGGTCTGCTGCGCCGCAACGCCCGGGTCTCCCTCACCGAGCTGGCCCGGGAGCTGGGCTTCTCCACGGCCACGGCCGGCCGCCGGGTGGCCTCGCTGCTGGAGCGGCGGGTGCTGCGCCTGCGCACCGTGGTGGACCCCGCCCTGCTGGGCCGGCCGGCCCGGATCCTGCTGCGGCTCAAGGTCCGCCCGGCGGGTCTGGAGAAGGTGGGCGCGGCGCTGGCCGCGCACCGGCACGTGCACTCCTGCACCGCCGTCTCAGGACCGTACGGCCTCCTGGCCGAGGTGTGCCTCCCCCACGAGACGGACCTCCACGGCTTCGTCGTCGACGTCCTCGGGCCGGCCGAGGACGTGCTCGACCTGGAGACCGTGATCGTCACCCGCAGCTACCGGCCCGGCCCCGGCCCGCACACCCCGCGCCGCTAGGCCTCCACCCGAATCACCGCCACCACGGGAGCCCCCTCTTGGCCATGCAGCCCGCCGCACACCTCCCCGGCGCACCCGGGACCACCAAGCACATCTTCGTCACCGGGGGTGTCGCCTCCTCGCTCGGCAAGGGTCTGACCGCCTCCAGCCTGGGCATGCTGCTCAAGGCCCGGGGTCTGCGTGTCGTGATGCAGAAGCTGGACCCGTACCTGAACGTCGACCCGGGCACGATGAACCCCTTCCAGCACGGTGAGGTGTTCGTCACCAACGACGGCGCCGAGACCGACCTGGACATCGGCCACTACGAGCGCTTCCTCGACCGCGACCTGGACGGCACCGCGAACGTCACCACCGGCCAGGTGTACTCCACCGTGATCGCCAAGGAGCGGCGCGGCGAGTACCTCGGTGACACGGTGCAGGTCATCCCGCACATCACCAACGAGATCAAGCACCGCATCCGGCGGATGGCCACCGACGAGGTCGACGTGGTGATCACCGAGGTGGGCGGCACGGTCGGGGACATCGAGTCGCTGCCGTTCCTGGAGACCGTGCGCCAGGTCCGCCACGAGGTGGGCCGGGACAACGTCTTCGTGGTGCACATCTCGCTGCTGCCCTACATCGGTCCCTCGGGCGAGCTGAAGACGAAGCCGACCCAGCACTCGGTGGCCGCGCTGCGCAACATCGGTATCCAGCCGGACGCGATCGTGCTGCGCTGCGACCGGGAGGTGCCCACCGCGATCAAGCGGAAGATCTCCCTGATGTGCGACGTGGACGAGGCCGCCGTGGTGGCCTGCCCCGACGCCCGCTCGATCTACGACATCCCCAAGGTCGTGCACGCCGAGGGCCTGGACGCCTATGTGGTCCGCAAGCTGGACCTGCCCTTCCGGGACGTGGACTGGACCACCTGGGACGATCTGCTGGACCGGGTCCACAACCCCGAGCACGAGGTCACCCTGGCGCTGGTGGGCAAGTACATCGACCTGCCCGACGCCTATCTGTCGGTCACCGAGGCGCTGCGGGCGGGCGGGTTCGCCAACCGGGCCCGGGTGAAGATCAAGTGGGTGACGTCCGACGACTGCAAGACCCCGGCCGGCGCGCAGGCGCAGCTGGCCGACGTGGACGGGATCTGCATCCCGGGCGGGTTCGGGGACCGCGGGGTGCTGGGCAAGGTCGGCGCGATCCGCTACGCCCGGGAGAACAAGATCCCGCTGCTGGGTCTGTGCCTGGGTCTGCAGTGCATCGTGATCGAGGCGGCCCGCAACCTGGCCGGTATCCCGGACGCCAACTCCACCGAGTTCGACCCGGCCACCGCCCACCCGGTGATCTCCACCATGGCCGAGCAGCTGGACATCGTCGCCGGCGAGGGCGACATGGGCGGCACCATGCGGCTGGGCATGTACCCGGCCAAGCTGGCCGAGGGCTCCATCGTCCGCGAGGTCTACGACGGCAAGGAGTACGTCGAGGAACGCCACCGGCACCGCTACGAGGTCAACAACGCCTACCGTACGGAACTGGAGAAGAAGGCCGGCATCGTCTTCTCCGGCACCTCCCCCGACGGCAAGCTCGTGGAGTACGTGGAGTACCCGCGTGACGTCCACCCGTACCTGGTCGCCACCCAGGCGCACCCCGAGCTGCGCTCCCGGCCGACCCGTGCGAACCCGCTGTTCACCGGCCTGGTGAAGGCCGCCGTCGAGCGGAAGATCTCGAAGTAACACACCAGTTGTACGGTGGCCGGGGTGCGAACCTTCAAAGGTGAGCACCCCGGCTTCCCTTTTCTGGCCGGTCTTCTCGAAAGCGTGTGGAAGGACAGGGCATGACGATCAAGGACACCCCCGAGGAGTGGGAGATCCGGGCGACGGAGACCCCCTTCGTGGGCAACAAGACCTCCGTCCGCACGGACGACGTGGTCATGCCCGACGGCTCGGTCGTCCGCCGTGACTACCAGGTCCACCCCGGATCCGTGGCCGTCCTCGCCCTGGACGAGGAGGACCGGGTGCTGCTGATCAACCAGTACCGGCACCCGGTGCGGCACAAGCTGTGGGAGATCCCGGCCGGACTGCTCGACGTGCCCGGCGAGAACCCGCTGCACGCCGCCCAGCGGGAGCTGTACGAGGAGGCGCACGTCAAGGCCGAGGACTGGCGGGTGCTGACCGACGTGTACACCACCCCCGGCGGCTGCGACGAGGCCGTACGGATCTTCCTGGCCCGCGGCCTGTCCGACGCGGAGGGGGAGCGCTTCGCGGCGGAGCACGAGGAGACCGACATGGCGCACGCGCGCGTGCCGGTCGAGGAGCTGGTGCGCCGCGTCCTGGCCGGTGACGTGCACAACAACTGCCTGGTGGTGGGCGTGCTCTCGCTGGTCGCCGCCCGGGGCGGGGACGGCCTGGACGCGCTGCGGCCCGCCGACGCGCCGTGGCCCGCGCGCCCCTTCGCGTCGTAGGCCGCATCCGCCCCACCCGCTGGTGTGACGATCGCCTGATCCGATCGGGCGATCCGCCCGCCGCGCTCCTCCGGGAACGTCGAAGAGCGTGAATTAGGCTCTTCAACGCCCGTACCGGAAGACACCGGCGGGCTTGCGCGTGCGGTGGGACGGGAGTGTGGCCCGTGACGGATCAGGCGGTGGACCCAGACGGTGCGGAGCAGGCCGCGCACCCGGTCTCGGAGGACCGTTTCCTGGGACGTACCCGGGAGTTGAAGGAGCTGCGCGCCGACATCGAACGCGCGGGCCTGGACACCCTCTCCGGCCGCAAGGCCCCCCGCGCGCGCGTGCTGCTCATCGCCGGCCGCCCCGGCTCCGGAAGGACCCGTCTCGCCGAGGAATTCGTCCGGCAGGTCGCCGACCGGTACCCGGACGGTGTGCTGCGGGCCCGGCTCAGCGAGCCCGCCGGCACGCCGGTGCCCGTCGAGCAGGCCGCCCGCGACCTGCTCGGCGCGCTGGGCCTGCCGGCCCCCGCCGGAGCCGCCGAGGAGGACCTGACCGCGGCCCTGCGTGCGGCCCTCGCCGACCGGCGGACGCTGCTGCTGCTGGACGACGCGGCCGGCGCCGACCAGGTCGACGCGCTGCTCCCGGAGACCCCGGACTGCCTGGTGGTGGCCGTCTCCCAGGGCCCGCTCACCGGCATCTCCGACGTCCGCCCCTGCACGCTCGGCGGCCTCGACACCAAGTCCGCGCTGCAACTGCTCACCGGCCACACCGGCTCGGTCCGCATCACCGTCGACCCGCGCTCGGCGGAGAGCCTGGTGGAGGCCTGCCAGGGCCATCCGGCCGCGCTGGTGCTGGCCGGCGGCTGGCTCGCCGCCCGCCCCAAGGTCGCCGTCTCCGATCTCGCCAAGCGGCTGCACGCGGGTCCCGAGGAGAGCGCGGACGCCGGCCCGCTCTCCCGCGTCTTCCGGCTCGTGTACGACCAGCTACCCGGACCGGCCGCCCGGATGCTGCGCCTGCTCTGCCTCGCCCCGGCCGGTCTGGCCGACCCGCACACCGCCTCTGCGCTGGCCGGCTGCTCGGTCGACGCCGCCCGCACCACCCTGGACGACCTGGTCGCCCTCGGCCTGCTGCGCGCGGTGGACTCCCCGCTGCCCCAGTACGAGGTCCCCGGCTGTCTGCACCCGCTGCTGCGCGCCCTGGCCGAGAGCCAGGAGCGGCCCGCGGAGCTCCAGCTGGCCCGGGCCCGGATGCTGGAGCGGACGGTACGGCTGCTCCAGTCCTGCCGGGCGATCACCGAGACGGACAGCCCGCAGGCCCGGGAGAAGCTGAACGGCATGCCCCCCGCGCTGCGCTTCCCGAACCCGCGGGCCGCCGCCGACTGGCTGCGCATCCGGCGGCCGGCGCTGCTGGCCTCCGCGCGCCTCGCGGTGGCCGACGGCGAGCTGGACACCCTCGCCCGCCGGCTGATGTCCCAGCTGGTCAGGGCCCTGGCGGCGCACGTCGGCACGCAGGCCGCCGCCCCCGACCTGTACGGCGTGCACAACCTCGTCCTGGACGTCGCCGAGCGGCGCGGGCTGCCCCGGGAGAAGGCCGCGGCCCTGCTGAACCTGGGCGATCTGGACGCGCAGACCGGGCGCACCCGGGACGCGCTGGTCCGCTACCGGGCCGCCCTGGACGCCGGACGCGAGGCGAACGACCCCTATGCGACCGGCCGCGCGATGGAATCCGTAGGCGGCGCCTACCAGGAGCTGGGGGACCACGACCGGGCCGCCGACTGGTTCGGCCGGGCGCTGGCCGAGCGGCTGGCCCGGGGGGAGCGCCCGGAGGCCGCCCGGCTGTACGGCCGTATCGGCACCGCGCACACCTACGCCGGGCGCTACGGCGAGGCGCTCAGGAACTGGCGGGCCGCCCTGGCCGGCTACCGCAGGAGCGGCGATGTCGCCGCCAGCGCGCGGGCGTTGAGCGAGATCGCCCGGGTGCAGGAGTACGCGGGGCGGCCGGAGGAGTCGCTGCGCACCTGCCAGGAGGCCGTGGAGTGGGCGCGGCGCGCCGAGGACGCCCGGCTGCAGGCTGCGCTGCAGCTGCGGCTCGCCGACACCCTGGACCGGCTCGGCGACCCGGCCGCGGCCCGTCTGCACCGCGCCGCGGCGGAGCGCATGCTGGGTGAGGAGCCGCCGGAGGACGACTCAGAGCCGGAACAAGCCGCTAACGCCTGCGAAATCCGTACCGCATCCAGCGAAGATTGATGCAATGAAAGGCTAGACAGCCGGAACGCCTTCATTAGACTGGCTCTGCCGCACGTTCTCCTGCGGTGTCTCCCGGTATGCCCCCGCATGTCTGGGTACGTCTGTAATGCACCCCCATACCCTCTGAGCCAAGGACCGTGATCGACGTGAAGGTCGGCATCCCCCGCGAGGTCAAGAACAACGAGTTCCGGGTGGCCATCACCCCCGCCGGTGTGCACGAGCTGGTGCGCAACGGCCACCAGGTCGTCATCGAGCGGGGCGCCGGCCTCGGCTCCTCGATCACGGACGAGGAGTACGTCTCCGCCGGTGCCGCCATCCTGGACACCGCGGACGAGGTGTGGGCCACCGCCGATCTGCTGCTGAAGGTCAAGGAGCCGATCGCGGAGGAGTACCACCGCCTCCGCAAGGACCAGACCCTCTTCACCTACCTGCACCTGGCCGCCTCCAAGGAGTGCACGGACGCGCTGCTGGAGTCCGGCACCACGGCCATCGCCTACGAGACCGTCGAGCTGCCGAACCGCGCCCTGCCGCTGCTCGCCCCGATGTCCGAGGTCGCGGGCCGGCTGGCCCCCCAGGTCGGCGCCTACCACCTGATGCGCGCGGCCGGCGGCCGCGGCGTGCTGCCGGGCGGCGTCCCGGGCGTGACCCCGGCCAAGGCCGTCGTCATCGGCGGCGGTGTCTCCGGCTGGAACGCCACCCAGATCGCCGTCGGCATGGGCTTCGACGTGACCCTGCTCGACCGCGACATCAACAAGCTGCGCGAGGCCGACCGGATCTTCGGCACGAAGGTCAAGGCGATCATGTCCAACTCCTTCGAGCTGGAGAAGGCCGTCCTCGACGCCGACCTCGTCATCGGCGCGGTCCTCATCCCGGGCGCCAAGGCCCCGAAGCTGGTCACCAACGAGCTGGTCTCCCGCATGAAGCCGGGAAGTGTCCTTGTCGACATCGCGATCGACCAGGGCGGCTGCTTCGAGGACTCCCGCCCCACCACGCACGCCGAGCCGACCTTCCGGGTCCACAACTCGGTCTTCTACTGCGTCGCCAACATGCCGGGCGCGGTGCCCAACACCTCCACCAACGCCCTCACCAACGCCACGCTGCCGTACATCGTCTCGCTGGCCAACAACGGCTGGGTGGAGGCGCTGCGCCGCGACGCCGCGCTCGCCAAGGGTCTCAACACCCATGACGGCAAGGTCGTTTACAAGGAGGTCGCCGAGGCCCACGGCCTGGAGCACGTCGAGCTGGCCTCGCTGCTCGGCTGATCCACAAGGCGATTCGTCAACACGTCTCGTCAACTGCGCACACCCGGCCGGACCTTGCCCGACAAGGTCCGGCCGGATGTGTGTATGGTCACTTTGCGACTCTCGGTCAACTCGCCTCGAACGTACCCCTTCGACCGATTCGCACACCGGTGAAACCTGCTGTGAGACGGCCGTACGCCCTTGACAGCGGGATGTTTCATTGCCGACACATCCTGCCGGGTCCGGCGGATTGTGTTGCTGCGGACCGCCGACACGCCATAGAGTCGCCAACCGTCGGCATGGTGCCACGCTGACCTTGTCTAGAAGTTTCCTGGTCACCAAGGAGGTAAGACGACTTGTGAATGAGTCGACATTTTCTCCCGGGGGTGGTCAACCAGGAATGCCTGCACGGGGCCAGGGCCCCGCGGGATTCGAGGCTGTCGGCTCCGTAGCTGTGCGCACCTTCGCAGCCCACCAGAGTTCCGGTCCGCAGGCGGCCGGGACAGCACACCAGAGCATGGATGGCCATCACGTGAACGCCATGGCCGGCGACGGAAGTGGCGCGCCCCACAACCACTTCGCCGACTACGACGAACTGCCCGAGGGGCACTTCTACGACCCCGACGCCGAGTACGAGCCCGATCCCGAGTACGCGGCCACGCTCGCGCCCGACGCGGCCCGCCAGCGCCGTGAGCGCATCGGCCCGACCGGACGCCCGCTGCCGTACTTCCCGATCCCGGGCCCGCTGACCGACCACGGCCCCGCGAAGATCATCGCGATGTGCAACCAGAAGGGCGGCGTCGGCAAGACGACGTCGACCATCAACCTGGGTGCCGCGCTCGCGGAGTACGGCCGGCGCGTGCTGCTCGTGGACTTCGACCCGCAGGGCGCGCTGTCGGTCGGTCTCGGTGTCAACCCGATGGAACTCGACCTGACGGTCTACAACCTGCTCATGGAGCGGGGCATGTCCGCGGACGAGGTCCTGCTGAAGACCGCGGTCCCCAACATGGACCTGCTGCCCTCCAACATCGACCTGTCGGCCGCCGAGGTCCAGCTGGTCTCCGAGGTCGCGCGCGAGTCGACGCTCCAGCGGGCGCTGAAGCCGCTGCTGCCCGACTACGACTACATCGTGATCGACTGTCAGCCCTCGCTCGGTCTGCTCACCGTCAACGCCCTGACGGCCGCTCACAAGGTGATCGTGCCGCTGGAATGCGAGTTCTTCGCCCTGCGCGGTGTGGCCCTGCTGACGGAGACCATCGAGAAGGTCCAGGAGCGGCTCAACCCCGAGCTGGAGCTGGACGGCATCCTCGCCACGATGTACGACTCGCGCACGGTCCACAGCCGAGAGGTGCTGGCCCGCGTGGTCGAGGCCTTCGACGACCACGTGTACCACACGGTCATCGGCCGCACGGTCCGCTTCCCGGAGACCACGGTCGCCGGTGAGCCGATCACCACGTACGCCTCCAACTCCGTCGGTGCCGCCGCCTACCGCCAGCTCGCCAGGGAGGTGCTCGCCCGGTGTCACGCCGAGTGAGTCTGCCCGGGGCCGACGAACTGTTCCGCACGACCGGGGGGATGGCGCTCCAGCCGTCCACGCCCCGCCGCGCGGCCAACGGCGAGGCCCGGGTGCCGGCTCCCGCGGGAGAGAGCGACGAAATGGCCGCCGCCGAGGACGCACCGCAGTCGGTGCCGGTCCAGAACGGGGACGGAGAGGGCGCGGAGCACGTGGCGGCGGAGGCCGAGCCGGCCGAGGCCGGCGAGTCCCGCACCCGCCCGGCGCGCCGGCAGGCGGCGCAGGAAGGTTCTGCCGCCACGCCGCCGCGCAAGCGCGGACGGGCGGCGACCCGGCGGCCCAGCGGGCGCGAGCGGCACGACGAGAAGATCACCGTGTACGTCTCGGCCGAGGAACTGATGGACCTGGAGCACGCGCGTCTGGTGCTCCGCGGCGAGCACGGGCTCGCGGTGGACCGCGGGCGGATCGTCCGCGAGGCGGTGGCCGTGGTCCTGGCCGACCTGGAGTCCCGCGGGGACGCGAGCATCCTCGTACGACGGCTGCGCGGGCGGTAACGGTAGCCTGCGGGGGCCATGACCTCGAACGCAGCCCCTGCCCCCGGCGCACCCGCCGGCCGTCGGCGTGCGCTGGGGCGGGGACCGGGCGCCCCGCGGTCCGAACCCGACGCCGGCACCGGCGAGCCCGAGACCGTCGCGCGTGCGGCCGGGTCTGGGACGCGTGGGCCCGAGGCTGCGGCGGGTGCCGCTGAGGCCTTGGCGGGTGCGCCTGAGACCGTCGCCGGTGAGTGGCAGGCTGCGGCGGGTGGGTCTGAAGCCGGAGCGCGTGAGTCCGAGGCCGTCGTGCGTGCGGCCGGGGGCGGGGCGCGTGAGCCCGGGGCTGTGGCGGGTGCCGTTGAGGCCCTGGTGGGTGCGCCTGAGGCCGTCGCCGGTGAGTCGGAGGCTGCGGCGGGCGGGTCTGAGGCCGGAGCGGGTGAGTCGGAGGCTGTCGCGGGTGCGGCTGGGGCCGGGACGCGTGTGCCTGAGGTTGCGGCGGGTGTCGTTGAGGCCCTGGCGGGTGTGCCTGAGGCCGTCGCCGGTGAGTCGGAGGCTGCGGCGGGCGGGTCTGAGGCCGGAGCGGGTGAGTCGGAGGCTGTCGCGGGTGCGGCTGGGGCCGGGACGCGTGTGCCTGAGGTTGCGGCGGGTGCCGTTGAGGCCCTGACGGGTGTGCCTGAAACTGTCGCCGGTGAGTCGCAGGACGCGGCGCGTAAGTCGGAGGCCGGGGCGGGTGAGTCGCAGGACGCGGTGGGCGGGCCTGAGGCCGGAGCGGGTGAGTCGGAGGCTGTCGCGGGTGCGGCTGGGGCCGGGACGCGTGGGCCCGAGGTTGCTGCGGGTGCCGTTGAGGCCCT
>NZ_MUMF01000148.1 GCF_002155905.1 Streptomyces tricolor
GCCCGGCCCCTGGAGGTTGCGATGCGCCGTGTCCGCTACGAGTCCGCGGGCGGCCCCCTGTTCCTGGAAGAGGTACCCGTCCCCGAGCCCGGCCCCGGGGAGCTGCTGGTGCGCTGCGCGGCCGTCGGCGTCACCCTGCCGGTGGTCCGCAAGGTGACCGAGGCGGCCGAGCCGGTGCCGCTCGGCGGCGAGATCGCGGGCGAGGTGGTCGCGGCCGGCGAGGGCGTGACCCGCTTCCGCGCCGGCGACCGGGTGACCGGGCTCTGCTTCGGCCACGGGTACGCCGAGTTCGCCCTGCTGCACGAGGCCATGGCCTCACCGGTGCCGGACGACGCCGACGCCGTCACCGCGGTCGCGCTGGTGCGCGGCGGACTCGTGGCACTGGGCGCGCTGACCGCGGCCCGGCTCGCCCCGGGAGAGTCGGTCCTCGTCACGGCCGCGGCGAGCGGCGTCGGACACCTGGCCGTCCAGCTGGCGCGGGCACGGGGTGCGGGACGGGTGCTGGGGGCCGTGTCCGGCGCGGCGAAGGCGGACTTCGTCCGCTTGCTCGGCGCGGACGACTGCGTCCGGTACGGCGACGACAGCTGGGGCGATCCGGTCGACTGCGTCCTGGACGCCGTCGGCGGCGACCTGCTCACCCCCGCCGTCGCCGCGCTCGCCCCGCACGGCCGCCTGGTCGCCTACAGCTCGGGCGGCGGCACCGTCCGGGCGTACGACCTGCTGGTGGGCGCCAAGTCGGTGATCGGCTTCCAGATGAGGCTGATCGCTCGCGGCCGGCCGGACCTGTACGAGCAGTGGCGGCAGGAGCTGTGGCGGCTGTTCGCCGAGGGCGCCCTGAAGCCCGCCGTGCACGGGGAGTTCGCCCTGGCGGACGCGGCGGCGGCGCACGAGGCGATCACGAGCCGGGCCAACCTCGGCAAGGTCGTCCTGCGACCGTGACCGCCGCACGCTTCTTGTGACGTGCGCCACTCCCAACTACCGTCGATGGCACGCACGTTGGACGTGGGATGTCCGGACGTCCGGATGTCCCGCCGACGAAGGGCAGGTCGCACCGTGCCGTCATGTCTGCGCGCCCGTCTCAGATCCGCACTCGCCACCGCCGCCCTCACCGCGGCCGGCCTGCTCGCCCCCCTCACCCCGGCCCCGCCGGCCCACGCCCAATCGGCCGGGGGCGCAGCGGAGTTCGAGCAGCAGGTGCTGTTCAAGGCCGCCCGGGACCCCGGCTACGCGTGCTTCCGCATCCCGGCGGTGGTCACCACGACCGCCGGCACGCTGCTGGCGTTCGCCGAGGGCCGGGTCCTCAACTGCGGGGACGCGGCCGACATCGACATCGTCCTCAAGCGCTCCACCGACGGCGGGCGCACCTGGGGGCCGTTACAGGTCGTCAACGAGGGCGCCGGCGACACCCACGGCAACCCGGCCCCGGTCGTGGACCGCGCCACCGGCCGTATCTGGCTCGCCGAGACCTACAACACGGGGCGTACGGACAGCGGCAACTGCGCGGTCCCCTGCGACCGCACCCCGCATCTCCAGTACAGCGACGACGACGGCCTGAGCTGGTCCCGGCCGCGCGACCTGAGCGGCGAGATCCTGCCCGCCGACTGGAACTCCTGGTACGCCACCGGTCCCGTGCACGGCATCCAGCTCACCCGCGGCCGGTACGCGGGGCGCCTGGTCTTCGGGGTCAACACCGAGACCTGGAACGGCAGCCGGGTCACCGCCAACCACGCGGCGCTGATCGTCAGCGACGACCACGGGGGCCACTGGCGGATCGGCGCCACCGACAGCTGGCCCGTCGCCGCCGACGGCACCTTCCGGCAGAAGCCCTCCGAACTCACCCTGGCCGAGCGCGGGGACGGGTCGATCCTGGTCAGCGGCCGGGAGCAGGACGGCACCGACCTCGGCCACCGCACCCAGGCCGTCAGCCGCGACGGCGGCAGCAGCTTCACCGCGCCCTTCCGCGGCCTGCCCGGCCTGTACACCCCGCAGGTGCAGGGCTCGCTGCTGCGCCTGGGCGACCGCCTGCTGCTCGCCTGCCCCGCCGACCCCGACCGGCGGCGGACGATGATGATCCGCTCCTCCTACGACGGCGGCCGGACCTGGGACAGCGTGGACCGCGGCACGGTCGTCACCACGGACTGGTCGGGCTACTCCGATCTGGTGCGCATCGGCTCCGGCACGGTCGGCCTGCTCTACGAGGGCGGCGCGGTGGACGCGCGGGACGAGATCCGCTTCGCCCGCTTCACCGAGGACTGGCTCGCCCCGCGCCGCGGCCCCGACCCGGTCACCGCGGACCTCGCCCCGCACGGCCGCCCGGCGGCGGTGCTCGGCGACCCCGAGAAGACGGACGGGGTGTCCGGGAACGCGCTGGAGTTCGACGGCACCGGCGACGCCATACGCCTGCCCTACCGCGCCGGGCTCCCGCTGGGCACGAAGGACTTCACGGTCTCGCTCCGGTTCCGGTACACGGCGGCCGCCGGGGAGCAGCCGTTGCTGTGGATGGGCGGGATCGGCACCGGCCAGCCGCAGGTGTGGCTGCGCGCGGAGCCGGCGAACAACCGCGTCCAGGGGCTGATCACCGTCCGCGACGGGGCCGGTCCCCCGCGGACCGCCGCCGTGCGCACGGCCACGGCGTACAACGACGGGCGGTGGCACCACGCCGTGCTCCGCCGGGACGGGGACGACTCCCGCGGAGTCCGTGCGGGAGGCCGGCTGTCGTTGACCGTCGACGGGACGGAGACCTCCGTGGCCGACGTGCCGGGCTCCGTCAGCCGGAACTCGCCGTTCGGCGTCCACCTCGGTCAGCGGATGGACAGCCGCGCCTTCTTCACCGGCGCGCTGGACGAGGTGCGCGTGTGGGACCGGGCACTCACCGACGCGGAGCTGGCGGACCCGGAGGTGCTGCGGTCACCGCAGGACACGGTGGTCCGGCTGCCCCTCGACCGGGTGCGCGGCTGACTCCTCGGGCGCGTCCGCGGTCGCCTCCGGATCGCGGGCCCGCCGCTTGGCGATGACCGCGCACACCATCAGCTGCATCTGGTGGAAGAGCATCAGCGGCAGGACGGCCAGGGAGGCCTGCGCACCGAACAGGACGCTCGCCATGGGCAGTCCGGAGGCGAGGGACTTCTTCGACCCGGCGAACTGGATGGCGATCCGGTCCTCCCGGCCGAAACCGAGTGCCTTGGCGCCGTACCAGGTCAGGACCAGCATCACGGCCAGCAGGACGGCCTCGACGCCGAGCAGCCCGGCGAGCCGTACCGGACTGACCTGGTGCCAGATGCCCCGGTTCATCCCCTCGCTGAAGGCGGTGTAGACGACCAGCAGGATGGAGCCGCGGTCGACCAGCCCGAGGACCTTCTTGTGCCGGGTGACGAACTCCCCGATCCAGCGCCGCAGCAGCTGCCCGGCGAGGAACGGCACCAGCAGCTGGAGCACGATCTTCACCAGCGAGTCGGTGGAGAACCCGACCCCGTCGCCGCCGAGCAGGCCCGCCGCGAGCAGCGGGGTGAGGACGATGCCGATGAGGGAGGAGAACGACCCGGCGCAGATCGCGGCGGGCACGTTGCCGCGGGCGATCGAGGTGAAGGCGATGGACGACTGGATCGTGGACGGCACCAGCGTCAGGAACAGCAGGCCCTGGTAGAGGGGCTGGTCCAGCAGGACCGGCACGAGAGCGCGCGCCGCCAGCCCGAACACCGGGAAGAGGACGAAGGTGCAGATCAGGACGGTGAGGTGGAGCCGCCAGTGGCGCAGTCCGTCGAGCGCCTCGCGGGTGGACAGCCGGGCGCCGTAGAGGAAGAACAGGAAGGCGATCGCGGCCGTGGAGGCTCCCGAGGTCACGTCGGCGGCGGTGCCCCGGGCCGGGAGGAGCGCGGCGAGACCCACCGTCCCGAGCAGCAGCAGGATGTACGGGTCGATCGGCATCCAACTCGGCCAGCGCAGGTGTTTCACGGTGCTCCGATTGCTGTGGGTGACGGACGGTCCCGGGCCGTAGGGCCCCTCTCCATCGTCCTCCTCCCGCGTCTGATCGGGAATCCCGCACACCACTCTGACTGCCATCACGTTCCGCGATGACCGCGCTAGGCTCGGACCTCGTGTACGACCCGACGCAGCTGCGCACCTTTCTCGCGGTCGCCCAGACGCTGAGCTTCACGCAGGCCGCCCGGCGGCTGGGGCTGCGCCAGTCCACGGTCAGCCAGCACGTGCGCCGGCTGGAGGACGCGGCCGGCCGGCAGCTGTTCTCCCGGGACACCCACTCGGTGGAGCTGACCGAGGACGGCGAGGCGATGCTGGGGTTCGCCCGCCGGATCCTGGAGGTGCACGAGCAGGCCACGGCGTTCTTCACCGGCACGCGCGTGCGTGGCCGGCTGCGGTTCGGCGCCTCGGAGGACTTCGTCCTGACCCGGCTGCCGGAGATCCTGGAGGGCTTCCGCTACGACCATCCGGAGGTCGACCTGGAGCTGACCGTGGAGCTGTCGGGCACCCTGCACGAGCGGCTGGCCGCCGGAAAGCTCGACCTGGTGCTGGCCAAGCGGCGCCCCGAGGACCCGCGCGGCGAACTCGTGTGGCGCGACGACCTGGTGTGGATCGGCGCCGAGCGGCTGCGCCTGGAGGGCGACCGGCCCGTTCCGCTGATCGTGTACCCGCCGCCCGGCATCACCCGTGCCCGCGCGCTGGAGGTGCTGGAGCGGCAGGGCCGTCCGTGGCGGATCGTGTGCACGAGCGGCAGCCTCAACGGACTGATCGCGGCGGCCCGCGCCGGCCTCGGGGTGATGGCCCACTCCCGGCGGCTGATCCCGCCGGGCCTGTTCCGGCTGCCCGACCGCGCGGGCCTGCCCGAACTGGGCAAGGTCGACTTCGTCCTGGTGCACGGCCGGCGCCGGGGGCCGGCCGAGGGCGCCGCGAACGCGCTGGCCGCGGCGGTCCTGGCGGGCGGCGAGCGGTTGCGGCGGAGCGGCTGACCCCGGCCGTCACCGCGCGGGACGGTAGGTCAGCTGCTTGACCCGGCGCAGGAAGGGTGTCGTCTCCACGTGCTGGACGCCGTCCAGCCGTCCCAGGGGCCCGCTGAGGTAGGCGTACAGGGCGGCGGTGTCGCGGACGACGGCGGTGACCACGAGGTGGGAGGGGCCGGCGGTGGCGGACGCGAAGACGATCTCGTCGTGGGTGGCGAGGGTCCGGCCGACGGAGTCCAGCGCGCCGGGAGCCGTGGTGATCCACAGGATGGCCGACTTGGGATAGCCGAGGATCCCGGTGTCGTACTCGATGTCGACGTACACCGCGCCGGAGGCGATCAGGGCGGACAGGCGGCGTTTGACCGCGGACTCGGAGCGGCCGGTGGCGCGCTGGAGTTCGGGGTAGGTGGCGCGGCCGTCGCGTTCGAGGGCGGCGAGCAGCGGGGCGTCCCCGGGCTCCAGGCGGGCCGGGCCGGGCTCGGGCAGGTCGGGGCGCAGGGCGGCGATCTGCTCGTCGCTGAGCGCCCGGAACTTGGGCAGCCAGCCGACCGGGCCGCCGTAGAAGCGGTGCAGCAGTTGCAGGGCGCGGATCTCGACGACGCTCGGGGTGCGGGGCAGTTTGCCGAGCAGCAGATCGTCGCGGTCGCCGGGGCTGCGCGGGCGGGTGATGCAGGCGATCTCGGTGCCGCCGGAGACCAGCCCGATCCAGTGGGTGTCCGGGCGGCGGGCGAGTGCGTCGGCGATGACGGTGGCGCTGTCGGGCGCGCAGCGCAGCCGCAGCATCCACTGGTCCTGGCCGAGGCGGACGGCGTCCCGCAGGACGACGACCCGCAGTCCGCCCTCGTCGCACAGCCGGCGGTAGCGGCGGGCGATCGTCCGGTCGGAGACACCGAGGACGGCGGCGATCCGGCTGAAGGAGGCCCGGCCGTCGACCTCCAGGGCGGAGAGCAGCTGGAGGTCCAGCAGGTCGAAGGTGTCGGATTCCATCCGCAGCATGCTCTCTCCCGTCGGATTCCGTCGCGCACGGCTCTCTCGGCCGTCCGATCGGCCGTCGCGTGGCCATCGTACGCAGCGATACGCAGCCGTTCGTAGGGAGTTGAGGACATGCGTGGCTGGGGGACGCTCACGGCCATATGCCTGGGCACGTTCATGCTGTTGCTGGATGTGACGATCGTGGTGGTGGCGCTGCCGGACATGGCGGGCGCGCTGCACGCGTCGCTGGGCGATCTGCAATGGGTGGTCGACGGGTACGCGCTGGCGCTGGCCGCGCTGCTGCTCGCGGTGGGCGCCGCGGCGGACATCCTGGGGCGGCGCCGGGTCCATGTGGCGGGCGTGGTGCTGTTCGCGGTGGCCAGTCTGCTGTGCGGGCTGGCGTCCGGGCCGGAGCTGCTGGTGGCGGCGCGGGCGTTGCAGGGCATCGGCGGGGCGGCGATGTTCGCGACGACGCTGCCGCTGCTGGCCTCGGCCTACGAGGGCCGGCGGCGTTCCGCCGCGCTCGGGGTGTGGGGCGCGGTCAGCGGAGGGGCGGCGGCGGCCGGGCCGGTGCTGGGCGGGCTGATCACCGCCGGCCCGGGCTGGCGGTGGATCTTCTTCGTGAACCTGCCGGTGAGCGTCCTGGCGGTGTGGCTGACGCTGCGGGCGGTCCCCGAGTCGCGGGGGCCGCGCGGGCGCGGCGTGGACTGGGCGGGTACGGCGGCCTTCGCGGTGTTCGCGGGCGGTGCGACGTACGCCGTGGTGCGCGCCGGCGAGGACGGCTGGACGGCGCGCGCCCCGCTGACCTCGTTCGCGGTGGCCGCGCTGGCCCTGGTGGTGTTCGTGCTGGTGGAGCGGCGGGTGGCGCATCCGCTGCTGGATCTGTCGCTGCTGCGCCGGCCGGCGTTCGTCGGCACGATGCTGGGCTCCTTCGCCTTCAACGGTGTGGCGTTCGGCGGGATCCCGTATCTGTCGCTCTGGATGCAGACGCTGCTCGGCCTGTCGCCGGTGCGCGCCGGGCTGACGCTGCTGCCGATGACGGCGGTCTCCATGGTGGTCGCGGTCCTGGTGGGGCGGCTGCTGCACGGGGTGCCGGCCCGGCTGACGGTCGGCGGCGGGCTGCTGCTGATCGCCGCCGGCACCCTCGGCCAGGCGGTGCTGGACGCGGGCGACGACTGGACGGCGCTGGTGCCGGGGTTCGTGCTGGTCGGGGTCGGCACCGGGTTCGTCGCGCCGACGGTGGCCGGTGCCGCGCTGGCGGCGGTGCCGGCCGAGCGGGCCGGGATGGCGGGCGGGGCCGTGAACACGGTCCGGCAGCTGGGATACGCGCTCGGGGTGGCCGTCTTCGGCACCGTCCTCACCTCGCGGATGACCGGTCCGCTCCCGGGCGACGCGGCCCACACGCTGGCCGGCGGCGGTGCCGGGGCGCTGCGCGGCGCCTTCCCCGAGCACACCCTGCGGGCCGCGTTCGCCTCGGGCCTGAACGGCGCGCTGGTGGTGGCGGGTCTGGCCGGGATCGTGGCGGGCACCCTGGTGCTGGCGCTGACCCGCACGGCCCGGCCGACGCCCCCGACGGCCTCCGGCACGGTACGGGAGGAGGCGGTGCCGGCCCGCGGCTGAGCGGCGGACCGACGCGGCGGACGCCGGACGGCGGTCGGCGGTCGGCGCACGGTCGGGGCGGTCACGGAGCCGGGCTCCGGGGCCGCCCCGCGCGCGTGGGGCGCGGTAATCGGGGCGTACAGATTCGGTGGAGATTACGGTACCGAAACTTACTGAGCCGTCAGTATTGTGTCCGGCCCTTCCCCTTGTGCGGGCATTTCACGGGCATGGGCCAGGTGAAACGTGAGGTTTGCTCGGTTTCCGCCCCCCTCCCGGATGCACCACGCGTGGGGTAGCTTTCACCGCGCTGTGCGGTGATGGAGACCAACGTCACTGAGGCGCGAGACACGGGGAGCGAGGTTGCGCGAGTTCACCAAC
Source organism: Streptomyces tricolor (assembly GCF_002155905.1). Lineage (GTDB taxonomy): Bacteria > Actinomycetota > Actinomycetes > Streptomycetales > Streptomycetaceae > Streptomyces > Streptomyces tricolor. The sequence goes on from NZ_MUMF01000148.1 coordinate 7,902, forward strand.
CCTCCGCTGGCGTCGCCGCCGCCGGTGGGCGGTCTGGCAGACGTCGTCTTCGAGCATGCCCTGACCGACCCGCTGCACATCGTGCTCGGCCGCAAGGACGCCGCCGGACAGTGGCGGGACGTGACCGCCGCCGAGTTCCGCGACGAGGTCATGGCCCTCGCCAAGGGCCTGCTCGCCCGCGGTGTCCGGTTCGGCGACCGGGTCGCGATCATGTCCCGCACCCGCTACGAGTGGACCCTCTTCGACTTCGCCCTGTGGACCATCGGCGCCCAGGTGGTGCCCGTCTACCCCACGTCCTCGGCCGAGCAGTGCTTCTGGATGCTCCACGACGCCGAGGTCTCCGCCGCGGTCGTGGAGCACGAGGACCACGCGATGACCCTGGCCACCGTCATCGACCGGCTGCCGCGGCTGCGCCAGCTGTGGCAGCTCGACGCCGGCTGCGTGCAGGAACTGTACGACGCCGGGGCGCACCTGGACGACGAGACGGTACACCGGCACCGGCAGGCGGTCACCCCCGACTCGGTCGCCACCGTCATCTACACCTCCGGCACCACCGGCCGCCCCAAGGGCTGTGTGATCTCCCACGGCAACTTCATGTGCGAGGCGGACACCGTCATCCGGCGCTGGGAGCCGGTGTTCCACTGCAAGCGCGGCGACGAGGCGTCCACGCTGCTGTTCCTGCCGCTGGCGCACGTCTTCGGGCGGATGGTGGAGGTCGCCGCGATCCGCGGCCGGGTCCGCTTCGGGCACCAGCCGCAGCTGCACGCCGCCGCCCTGCTGCCCGACCTGGCCGCGTTCCGGCCGACGTTCATCCTCGCGGTGCCGTACATCTTCGAGAAGGTCTTCCACGCGGCCCGCCGCAAGGCCGAGAAGGAGGGCAAGGCCGGGCCGTTCGAGAAGGCGGTCGACATCGCCGTCAAGTACGCGGAGGCGGTCGAGGCGAAGGCCTGGGGCATCGGGCCGGGACCGTCGGCGGGGCTGCGGATGCAGCACCAGCTGTTCGACAAGCTGGTGTACGCGAAGATCCGCGCCGCGATGGGCGGCCGGATACGGAACGCGATGTCCGGCGGCTCGGCCATGGACCGCCGGCTCGGACTGTTCTTCGCGGGCGCGGGCGTGCAGATCTACGAGGGGTACGGCCTGACCGAGTCGACGGCCGCGGCGACCGCCAACCCGCCCGAGCGCACCCGCTACGGCACGGTGGGCCAGGCCATTCCGGGCGTGACCGTGCACATCGCCGACGACGGGGAGATCTGGCTGCGCGGCGGCAACGTCTTCCAGGGCTACCTCAACAACCCGAAGGCCACCGACGAGACCCTGCACGACGGCTGGCTCGCCACCGGTGACCTCGGCTCCCTGGACGAGGACGGCTACCTCACCATCACCGGCCGCAAGAAGGAGATCCTCGTGACCTCCGGCGGCAAGAGCGTCTCCCCGGGCGTGCTGGAGGAGCGGGTCCGCGAACACCCCCTGGTCAACCAGTGCATCGTGGTCGGCAACGACCGCCCCTACATCGCCGCCCTGGTCACCCTGGACCAGGAGGCGGTCGACCACTGGCTCCAGATGCGCGGCAAGCCGCGGATGACCCCGGCCGAGCTGGTCCACGACCCCGATCTGGAGACGGAGGTGCGGCGGGCCGTGGTCGCCGCCAACACCCTCGTCTCCCAGGCCGAGTCGATCCGCACCTTCCGCATCCTGGCCCAGCCGTTCACCGAGGAACACGGGCTGCTGACGCCGTCGCTGAAGCTGAAGCGGAAGGCGATCGAGAAGGCGTACGCGAACGAGGTCGACGCGCTGTACCGGATGTGACCGGCCGGCCGGAACCGCACCCGGCGTAGCCGCGGGAAGCGGTCGCGGCGCCAAGTCCCCCGGGCTACGCTCCTGTTGGGATCTCCGCCCGCCAGGGCCGCGGTCCGTCATCGCAGGCTCGGGCGCACACGGGGGAAGCAGGGTCATGGCCGACATCAGGGTCGAGACGGTGTCGCTCGACGCGGCGGGCAACCGGCAGATCGCGAGCCGCACCCGCACCACGGCGGGCCTCGACGAGCGCGCCGCCGAGATCGAGCAGGCCATCGTGCAGGCCTCGGAGATCGCCCAGCGCTCCCTGGACCGGGTGCCCCGGCGCGACGGCTGGCAGGTGCGGAGCCTGGACGTCACCTTCGGACTGACCCTGGCGGCGGAGGCCGGCGTCATCCTGTCCAAGGCGTCCGCCGAGGCCTCCTTCGAGGTGACCCTCACCGTGGAGCGCGCCCCGGAGACGGGGACGCCGTGACCGGCGCGGGGTACTGGGTCGACCTCTACCAGGCCCGGCAGCGGCTCGGCGGCGGTTTCCTGCTCACCCGGCGGTTCGTCCTCACCGCGCTGCACTGCCTGCGCGGCCTGGCCGTGGAGGAGTGCGTCGACATCCGGCTCGCCGACGGGCGCAGTGTCGGCGGCCGGGTCTGCCGGCAGGACAAGGAGGCCGACCTGGCGCTGGTCGAGATCGCCGCGGACCATCACGTGGACCTGCCGATCCCCGCGGCCGACGTGGCGCAGGACGGGGACCGCTGGCGCGGGCCGTACCGGCCGGCCACCGACGAGGTCCACCTCAGCGGGCGGATCGACCGCACCGCACCGCATCTGTGCGCCGGCGGCGCGACCATCGAGGCACTACAGCTCACCGCGGACCAGCAACTCGGCGACTACTCCGGCTACTCGGGCGGGCCCGTCGAGGGCGTACCGCCCGGCGACGACCGGCAGCCCGCGGTGGTGGGCATCCTCATCGAGCAGACCCCGGACCGGTCCGACGGCTCCCGTGCCACCAACGTCCTCATCGCGGCCACCCTCGGGGAGGCGATGCGGCGCTTCGACCACCTCGACGTCGCGCACCTCGTGGACGTGCTGCGCCCCGCCGGAGCGCGCGCCGCCGCGGGCGGCCCGCGGCCCCCGCGGTTCTCCGGCACCGAGGCGCTGCTGCGCCAGCTGGACGACTGGGCCGAGCGCAGGATCCTCGACCCGGCGCAGCTCGCCGAGCTGAAGTTCCTGGCCGTCCAGAAGCTCATCGACAAGGAACTCGGCGGAGGCGGCGCATGACCGGGGCGGCACCCGACGTCCCGTGGGTGTGGCGCGAGGCGTTGCGACACGCCGAACAGGCGCGCCCGGACCGGATCACCGACCGCGAGCGGGCCGCCGTCGCGGCCCGGCTGCTGAGCCAGAGCGAGGCGTTGCTGGCCCATCCGGATCTCGGCCGGGCCTTCGCCCGGCTCGTCCCGCGGCTCGACGCCCTCGGCCTGCGGGCCGCGTCGCACGCCCTGCTGGAGCAGGTGGTGTCCCGGCTGGCCTGGGACGCGCGGCGGCTGCGCGACGACCTCGACTCGCTCAACCACCTGGCCGTCGTGCTGGCCGACCGCGGCCACCTGCCGGCCGCCTCGACCGTGCTGGGGACCGCTGTGGAGCTGGGGGCGCGCCAGGACACCGGCCTGGCCGCCGCCCGGACGTTCGCGAACCTGGCGGCGACGAGGATACGGCTGGGCGATCACCACGGGGCGGCCGAGGCCGCGGCGGAGGCGCTCCACCGGGCGCCGGAGGACGACGGCGACACCGTGGACCGTCTGGAGCTGCGCCTGCTGGTGACGTGTGTCCTCGCGGCGGCGGCCCGGATGCAGGACCGGCACGGTGACGCGGACCGGCTCGTCGACGACATCGAGCTGACCGTCCGGCGCCTCGTCGCGGTGGTCGGCGGGCAGCATCCGGCCGCGCTGTCCGCGCTGGTGGCGCTGGCGTCCGCCGAGTTCGAGTCCGCCCGTGCCGCCGACGACCGGGATCGCATGGAGCGGGCCGCGGACGTCCTGGCCATCGCGGCGCAGAAGACGGCGGCGACCGCCGGTGCCCTGCACCCCCAGGCGGTGGCGGCGCTGGTGAGCCTCGCCGCCGCGGAGGGCGACACCGCCGTCCGCAGCGGGGACGGCCGACGGCTGCGGGCGGCCGGCCGCCTGGCGGCCACCGCACGACGGCGGGCCGAGATCGCCGCGCGCGGCCCCGCGGCGGCCCGCCCGCGCCCCGGCGGCCGGTCCGCCGCTCCCCCGCTGCCGGCTCCCCCCACGACGTCCGCACCGGTACGCCGGCGGCCCGCGGCCGCACCGGCCCCGCCCCAGCAGTTCAAGGTGCTCGGACCGGTACGGCTCTACCGGTACGGCGAAGAGGCGTCGGCCGGTTCGCCCCAGCAACGCGCCCTGCTCGCCGTGCTGTTGCTGCGGTCCGGTCGCACCGCCACCGCCGCCGAACTCATCGACGCCGTCTGGGGGGAGGATCCCCCGTCACAGGCACTGGCGGCGCTGCGCACGTACGCGTCCCGGCTCCGCAAGGTCCTCAGCCCCGGCGTCCTGGTCAGCGAGTCCGGCGGTTACGCCATCGCGGTCGCGCCGGGCTCCCTCGACCTGGAGCAGGCGCAGCATCTCGCCGCCGAGGCGGACCGCTGCCGTACGGACGGAAAGTCCGCGCGGGCCCGGATGCTGCTCGACAAGGCGTTGGCACTGTGGGACGGGGAGGCGCTGGCGGGCGTGCCCGGGCCGTTCGCCGAGGCGCACCGGGCCAGGCTGGAGGCGTGGCGGCTGGAGCTGCGGGAAGCCCGGCTCGGCCTGGACCTGGAGCTGGGCGCGCACGCGGAGGCCGTCTCCGAACTCACCTCGCTCACCGGGGCGCACCCGCTGCGCGAGCGGCTGCGCGAGCTGCTGATGCTGGCCCTGTACCGCAGCGGCAGGCAGGCCGAGGCCCTCGCGGTGTACGCCGACACCCGGCGGTTCCTCGCCGAGGAACTGGGGGTCGAACCCGGGCCCGCGCTGCGGGAACTCCAGCAGCGCATCCTCCGGGCCGACCCGGAGCTGGGCGGTGCCGCCGACGGTCCCGAGGCACCCTACCGGGCAGCCCTCGTCCGGCCCGCCCAACTGCCCGCCACCGTCCCGGACTTCACCGGGCGGACGGCGCTCGTGGACGAGCTGGTCACGCTGCTGACGACCGAACCGGGCTTCCTGACGGCCATCTCGGGCGCCGCCGGCATCGGCGGCATCGGCAAGACGACTCTCGCCGTCCACGTCGCCCACGCCGCCCGGTCGGCGTTCCCCGACGGACAGCTCTACGCGGACCTCCAGGGCGTGGGACCGCGGGCCGCGGAGCCCGAGACCGTGCTCGGCAGTTTTCTGCGCGCCCTCGGCACGCCCGACGCCCAGATCCCGGACTCGCTCCACGACCGCGCGGCTCTGTACCGCTCGATGCTGGACCGGCGCCGGGTCCTGGTGCTGCTGGACAACGCCCGGGACTCGGCGCAGGTGCGGCCGTTGCTCCCGGCCGCGCCGGGCTGCGCGACCCTCATCACGAGCCGGGTGCGCATGGTCGATCTGGCCGGTGCCCATCTCGTGGACCTCGATGTGCTCAGCCCCGAGGAGGCGGTCCAGTTCTTCACCGGGATCGTGGGTGAGGAGCGGGTGGCCGCGGAGCGGGAGGCGGCCCTGGACGTGGTGAGCGCCTGCGGCTTCCTGCCGCTCGCGATCCGGATCGCGGCGTCCCGGCTGGCGGCCCGGCGCACCTGGACCGTGGCCGTGCTGGCCGCCAAGCTCGCCGACGAGCGGCGCCGGCTGGACGAACTCCAGGCCGGCGACCTCGCGGTGCGGTCCTCCTTCGAACTCGGCTACGGCCAGCTGGAACCCCACCAGGCGCGGGCCTTCCGGCTGATCGGGCTCGCCGACGGACCGGACATCTCGCTCGCCGCTGCCGCCGCCATGCTGGACGGGCCGCCGGAGGAGACGGAGGACCAGCTGGAGGCGCTGGTCGACACCGGCTTCCTGGAGTCCGCGGCACCGGGCCGCTACCGCTTCCACGACCTCACGCGCCTGTACGCGCGGGCCTGCGCCGAGCGGGAGGCCCCGAGGGAGCGCGACGCGGCGCTCACCCGGCTGCTCGACTTCTATCTGGCGAGCGCGGCCGAGGCGTACGCGGTGGAGCATCCCGGCGACCGCAGTGTGGAACACCTGGCGCCGACGTCCCGCGCGGCGGCCGAGTTCTCCTATCTGGAGGACGCCCGGCGCTGGCTGGGCGCGGAGACGGAGGGCATCCTGTCCTGCGCACGGCAGCTGGCGCACGGCGCCCGGCTGCGCCGGGCGATCGACCTGCTGTGGAGCGTCAAGGACACGGTCGGCGTCCGCAGTCCCCGGCTGTACCACGAGACGGCCGCGGCGGCGAAGCGTGCCGCGCACGCGGCGCGCGACGCGCAGGCCGAGGGCCGGGCGTGCGCCGCGCTGACGGCCGTGCACCTGACGGCGGGCGATCTGCGCGCGGCCGACGCGGAGGCCCAGCGGGCGCTGGTGCTGGCCCTCGCGGTGGACGACCCGGTGACCGGCGCGTGGGTGCAGTACGACCGCGGGGTCATCGCGCTCCAGGAGGGCAGGTTCCCGGAGGCGGACCGCTGTCTGCGCGAGGCGCTGTCCCGGTTCCGCGCCGACGACAACCCGTTCGGCGTGGCCAGCGCGCTGTGCCAGCTCTCCCACGTCGAGGCGGGCGTCGGCAATGTGCGCAGCGCCGTGGCGCTGGCCGAGGAGGCCATCGAACGCATCGGCTCCGAGGCCGCCACCCTGGCGCTGGCCGAGTCGCGGTACGCGCTCGGTATCGCGCTGTCCGCGACCGGCCGGACCGGCGAGGCGCTGAGCCAGCTGGACCAGGCGTTGGTGATCTTCGAGGACTGCGGGCAGGCGCTCGGCGAGGGTATGGTCCGCTTCCGGCGCGCCCAGATCCAGCTGGCGCTGCGGGCGCCCGGCCGGGCCGCCGCCGAGGCCGAGCAGGCGCTCGCGGTGCTCAGCCGGGTCGGGGGGGACCGGCGGCGGGCCGACGTGCTGGTGGTCCTCGGGGACGCGATGGCCGGGCAGGGCGAGTCGGCGCGGGCCCGGACCTGCTGGGCCGAGGCCCTTGCGGTGTACGAACGCGTCCGCGGCCCGGAGGGCGAGGAGCTGTGCCGTCCGCTGCGGGAACGGCTGCACCGGGCCGGCCGTACGGCGGGCGAGGGAGCGGGCCGTGCCGCGGGAAGCTGATCGGATTTCGCCGTCAGGAATGCACAACGGCCCGTGATCGTTGACGATGGGAGTACCACCTGTCGACAACCGAAGGATCAAGAGGCTCGTGAGCAGCAAGGTCCCCCCGATCATCCTCAACAACGGCGTCGAGATGCCCCAGCTGGGCTTCGGCGTCTGGCAGGTGCCGGACGACGAGGCCGAGCGGGCCGTCGCCACGGCGCTGGAGGCCGGGTACCGCAGCATCGACACCGCTGCGATCTACGGCAACGAAGAGGGCACCGGCAAGGCCATCGCCGCCTCCGGCCTGCCCCGCGAGGACATCTTCGTCACCACCAAGCTCTGGAACAGCGACCAGGGGTACGACTCCACGCTGCGCGCGTTCGACGCGTCGCTGGAGAAGCTGGGACTCGACTACGTCGACCTGTACCTGATCCACTGGCCGCTGCCGTCCCGGGACACGTACGTCGACACCTACAAGGCGTTCGAGAAGCTGCACGCCGACGGCCGCGTCCGCGCCATCGGCGTCTCCAACTTCCTGCCCGAGCACCTGCGCCGGCTGCTCGCGGAGACCTCGGTCGTCCCCGCGGTCAACCAGATCGAGCTGCACCCGCACCTGCAGCAGCGCGAGGCGCGCGAGTACCACGCCGAGCAGGGCATCGCCACCGAGGCCTGGTCGCCGCTCGGCCAGGGCAAGGGCCTGCTGGAGGTGCCGGCGATCGTCGCGATCGCGCGGAAGCACGACCGCACCCCGGCCCAGGTGGTGCTGCGCTGGCACCTCCAGCTCGGCAACGTCGTGATCCCGAAGTCCGTGACGCCGTCCCGGATCAAGGAGAACATCGAGGTGTTCGACTTCAGCCTGGACGACGAGGACCTCGCGGCGATCAGCGCGCTCAACGAGGACCGGCGGCTGGGTCCCGACCCCGCCACCTTCGACCTGGCCTGACCCCGGCCCGGCCGTGCGTACCGCCGTCGCGCGGGGCGCACGGCCGGGTGCCGTGCCCGGCTCACTCGACGCGCACGTCCGCGTACACCACTTCGAACTCCTCCAGGCCGACGACGTCCACGTGCGCCTTCGCCGACGCCTCGTGGCGCACGGTCGCCACGGAGCCGCGGGAGGCCGCCAGCGAGGCGCGGTCGACGAACAGGGTGCCGGCCATGGCCCGCCCCCGCTCACGGTCGACCAGCAGGGTCGCCCTGGCCAGTCCGGGCAGCGACTCGGCCCTCGGCACCACCGTGGCCCGGAAGGTGTCGATGACCAGATCCGTGTCCCGGGGGTCGAACTCCATCCTGGTGATGCGCAGTCCGCCGCCCTGCTGCGGCGCTCGGACCTGGTGGACCACCGCCGCCTCGTAGTTGGCGACCGCCACGGTACCCGCGAACGGTTCCAGCAGCGCCCCGCGCCGCTCCCGCATCACCTCGTCGCTGTGCCGGCGCGCCTCCTCGCTCTCCCACCAGCTCACCGCGAGGAGTTTGCCGAGTTCCCGGTCCGCGAACACACCCGCTCCGCGGTATCCGGGGCGTTCTTCCAGCAGGTCCCGCCCCTCGCTGTTCAGCGACCTGACGGCCGTGTCGAGCAGTGCCGGATCTCCGGTCGCGTACACCGCGCGTACGAACATGAGCCTCACCTCCGGGGTGCGGGGACCACCGACAGTGCCGGACGTACATGTCCGGTCTGTCCAGTCTCTACGGCCAGGTAAGTCACCGCAATGCGCTCAGCTTTCAGCCGTTCGCAAGCCCGGGGTTGACGAGGACATGGCGTTGGGCCACCGTGGATCCACCCAGTAAGGAAACTTTCCTAACAGAGGGGAACCCCCCACATGCGCCTGCGCACCCTCACGCTCGCCGCGGCCTCCGGCACCGCCCTGCTCGCCGCCGGACTCCTCCCCGCGCACGCCTCCGCCGCCCCCGAGTCGGTGCGGGAAGGCACGGTCAGCGCCGCCGACCTGCTCGCCAAGGTGACGTCCTGTTCGCAGATCTCCAACAGCAAATACAAGACCGACGACGAGACGTCGGCCACGGTCCCCGTGTGCGGCAAGAACGGCGCGGTGTTCTGGAAGGCCGACATGGACATCGACTGCGACGGCCAGCGCACCGCCAACTGCAACGAGGACCGCGACCCCTGGTACCAGGACGACACGGCCTTCCACCAGTCCGACGGCAAGCCGCTGAACGCGGAGACGCTGCCGTACGTCGTGGTGCCCAGCACCAGCAGCATCTGGAACTACGCGAACGCCGGCATCAAGGGCGGCGGAGTGGTCGCCGTCATCTACAACAACAAGGTGGAGTACGCCGTCGTCGGCGACACCGGCCCCTCGAAGATCATCGGTGAGGCGTCGTACGCCACCGCCAAGGCGCTCGGCATCGACCCCGACCCGGAGACCGGCGGCGCCGAGTCGGGCGTGACCTACATCCTGTTCAAGAACTCCAAGGTCTCCCCCATCGAGAGCCACAGCGCCGCGGTCTCGCTCGGGGACCAGTTGGCCAAGCAGTTCATCGCCAACAACTGAGCGACTGAGTACGTCAGTTGGGCTGGCCCAGCGGGCGGACCACGACGGTGTTGACGTCGACCCCGGCCGGCTGCCGGATCGCCCAGACGACCGAGTCGGCGATCTGGTCGGCGGTCAGGAGATGCCCCGGGGGCAGGCTGCCGTAGCCGTCCCAGAAGGGGGTCTCCACCCGGCCGGGGGCGACCAGCGTGACACCGACCCCGAACTCCGTGACCTGCCGCCTGGTGTTCTCGGCGAGACCGGTGACGGCCCACTTGGTCGCCCCGTAGAGATTGCCGGGCGTGTTCACGAACCCGGCGACGCTGCCGACGAGGACGATCCGCCCGCGGGTCTCCCTCAGCGCGTCGACGGAGGCGCGGATCAGCAGGGCGGGGCCGAGGACGTTGGTGAGGACCATCTCGGCCCAGCCGGCCGGGTCGCCGTCCGCCACCGTGTCATGGGTGGCGAAACCGGCGTTGGCCACGACGGTGTCCAGCCGGCCGTACGCCGTGAGCGTGCGGTCGACCGCGTGCTGGACGTCGGCGAAGGCCGAGGCGTCACCGGCGACGGTCTGCAACTCCTCCGGGTTGCCGAGCCCGTCGGCGAATTCCCGCAGCCGCCGCTCGGTGCGCCCGGTGACGGTGACCCGCCACCCGGCGTCCAGCAGGTGCCGGGCCACGGCCGCGCCGATACCGGTGCCGCCACCGGTGACGAGCGCGGCCGGAGCGTCGTTCGTGGTCATGCCGTTCCCCCTGTACGTCGGTCGACGCCGGGAGTCCATCACTTCGAGAGGACTCGAAGTCAAGTGCCGGGGCCTGTCCGGCAGGCCCTAGCCCCGGCGGACCGCCGTGTGCACGGTGTACGCCCCCAGCACGAACACGTCCGGCCGGACGTGCACGCTCGCCGGGTCGGAGGGGTCGAGCAGCCGGTCGAGGGTGGCGCGGTCGTCGGCGTCCAGCTCCTCGCCGATGCCCTCGCGCAGGCGGGACAGATGCGCGGCGACATAGGCGCGGGCCCGGTCGGGAGTGGGGGCGGGCAGGTCGAGCAGGAAGGTGCGGGTGCGGGTGTGCTTGAGGCCGGCGGCGGTCAGCAGGGCGGGCCAGTCCTCGGTCTCGGCGACGGACCCCGGCAGGTCGGCGCGCATCCGCGCGAACCACTCCTCCTCCAGGGCGTCCAGCCGCGCCTGGAGTCCGGGGCGGCCGATGCCGATGTCCCGGGGCAGGAAGCGGGAGGGCAGACCGCCCTCCAGGAGGGCGAGGGTGCCGCCGGGAGCGAGCCGCTCGGCGAACGCGGCGAGCGCGGCCCGCTGGTCACCGAGGTGGTGCAGACTGCGACTCGCCCACAGCAGGTCCGCCGGGTACTCCAACTCGTCCAGCACTTCCGGCAGTTCACCGGCGAGGGTGTCGAAGCGGTCGGCGACGCCCTGGCGGGCGGCCCGGTCGCGGGCGCGCTCCAGCAGCGGCGCGGTGGCGTCGACGGCGACGACCCGGGCGCCGGGGAACGCCTCGGCGAACAGGCAGGAGACCACACCGGGGCCACTGCCCGCGTCCACGATCAGGCCCGGCTCGGTCACCTCCTGTCCGAGCCAGGCCATGGCCCGCTCGTAGACGGGGGTGAACAGCTCCGCCTGCGACTCCAGCAGGGGACCCAGCTCGTTCCAGTCGATGTCCGTGCCGTGTCCGTGCCCGTGGCCGTGCCGGTGCCCGTGGCCGTGCCGGTGCTCGGTCTCGTGGTGGTCGTGCGCCATGGTGATCAGCCTCTCTTCCGGATGCCGACAGGGTGCGACGGCACGCCGGACGGAGGCCAGTTCTGTTGCGGATATGGCAAAAGCGTCGTGCACCCCCGGCAAGGTTCCCGGGGGTGCGGGGGGCGCCCCGGCGCGGTTCGCCGGGACCTGAACGCGTGCTCCGCCGGGGCCCGGCCGGTCGGGCCCGGCCCCGGCGGACGCTCACCCGGCTACGACAGCGGCGGGTAGGCGTTCTGCATCAGCTGCTGGAACTGGGCGGAGAACCAGTGCCCGGCCAGCGGGGAGTTCGGCAGCGCGCCCGAGGGGTTGTTGCCGTTGCGGGCGTTGCCTCCGTAGGTGGGGTCGCACATCCGGTCGAAGCCCTTGCCCTCGTCGTTGTCGATGGCGGAGCTGGCTCCGTCGGACTCCCCCGGCGGCTTGGCCCACACGTAGGCGTCGATCCCGGCCGCGGGGGCCGCGGTCGGCCGCTCACCGAGACCGGCACCGCTCTGGTTGCACCAGTTGCCGACGTGGATGCGCCGGTCGATCCGGCTGCCGTTGACGTAGTTGTCGACCGAGGTCAGCGGGCCGGGGCCGGTGGGCCGGGCGGAGCCGCCCCAGCCGTTGCGGGAGGTGTCGATCAGCATGCCGATACCGGAGCTGAACCCGGACGCGATCAGCTTGTCCCGCAGGCCCTGCGCGTACGACTGCTCGTCCACGTACTGGTTCCAGTCGACCCACTTCGACTGGCGGACGGTCTGGCCGTTCACGCTGTCGGAGACCTTGAAGTACGGCTCCTTGGTCGGGCTGTAGTTGGCCGTGTTGACGATGAAGCCGGCCACGTCGCTCAGGCTGGCGCCGTTGGTCGTGGCGACCTTGTAGAACTCCTGGGCGGTCGGGCCGAGGTTGGTGTCCCAGCCGAGCCAGCCGTGGTGGCCGGCGTCGATGTAGTTGTAGACGTTCGGGATGGCCCCGAGCTTGTCCAGGGCGTAGCTGACGCCCTTCTCGTAATTGCCGTTGGCCTTCATGGTCACGCAGGCGTCGGTGGTGGTGTTGGTGCCGCCGGCGTTGGTGACCAGGTTGGGCAGCGAGTCGGGCTCGATCAGGGTGGAGATGCGCAGACCCGCGTACTTGGCGTCGGCCAGGATCGCCGCGATGGCGTCGATGTACTGGGTCTTGTACTTGTCGATCTCGGTGGGGCCGAGTTCGCCGTTGGAGGCGAGGGCCGCGCAGTCGCGGCCGGGGAGGTCGTAGATGACCAGCTGGACGACCAGCTCGCCGGAGCCCTTCTGCTTGAGCGCCTCGTCCAGGTGCGCGCGCAGCCCCATCTTGCCGTCCACGCCGTTGATGGCGGCGATGCGGTCCAGCCACACGAAGGTGGGCTGGTTGGCGACGCGGCTGCCGCCCGGTTCGGCGGCGGCCAGCGCCGACCACTGCGGGTTCACGTACACCTTGGCGCCGGAGTAGGGGTTGTCGACGCGGCCCGCGCCGCCTCCGCCGTTGTCGCCGCCCCCGCCGTTGTCGCCACCGCCTCCGTTGTCGCCGCCGCCGCTGTCGACGTTGCAGGTGACGCCGTCGAGGGTGAAGGTGGCGGGCACCGCGTTGGTGCCGCTGTAGGTGCCCTGGAAGCCGAAGCTGACCGAACCGCCGGAGGCCAGCGTGCCGTTGTAGCTCTCGTTGGCGGCGGTGACCGCGGTGCCGCTCTGGCTGAGCTTCGCGCTCCAGCCGCTGGTGACCTTCTGGTTGCCGGCGAAGGACCACTTCACCGACCAGCCGGACTTGGCGGCGGCGTTGTTGGTGACGGTGACGGCGGCGGTGAAGCCGGTGTCCCACTGGTTCTGCACCTTGTAGTCGACGGTGCAGGGGACGGCGTCGGCGGCGGCGGAGGCCGGCTGTGTGCCGAGCGCCGCCCCGGACGCCCCGGCGACCAGCGCCAGGGCGGCGAGCAGTGATGTTCGGGTACGACTCATGAGTGCGGGTTCCTTCGTTCCTTCGGTGTTCGGTGGGATCTGCGGGATCTACGGGGCAAGGGCGCGCAGGCGGTCACGCGGCCCGCGGCAGGTGGTCCGGCAGCTCTCGCCGGAACAGGCGGGGGCGCGGCGGGCGGCGGCGGGATCGCCGGTGGGTCGCCCGGTCCGGGCACGGCTCGTGGCACCGGCCGCACGCGGTCGCCCGGTCGTCCGTGAAGGTGCGCCCCGGTGCCCGCCGACGGCGGCTAAAAGTACTGAACGCGGGGGGTGTCGCATGAGCGAGTCCTTGCAGTTTGCGCGTCGTGACGGACGCGTCGACTGAACGGAACCGCTCCCACTGGTGCGAGTGAAGGTAGCGCCAAGTGGCCGGTATGCCCAGGGGAGTTGCTTGACTTTTCTTTAACCGGGTCCGTCGAATCTTTTCGACTCTTCAAGCGTCTTGACCGCCCCTTGGCCCGTCTTCACTATGGGAGCGCTCCCACTGGTTCAAGCCTTGACTTCTCTTACCGAGCCGCAAGCCCGCAAGGAGGAACCAGCACATGGATCCCGGACGCAGACGCAGAGCCGTGCGCCGGCTGTGGACCGCCATGGCCGCCGCGCTCGCCCTGCCCTTGTCGATGCTCGCCACCGGACACACGGCCGCGCACGCGGCGGCCGTGCAGTGCAGCGTCGACTACAAGACGAACGACTGGGGCTCGGGCTTCACCGCCGATCTCACGATCACCAACCGCGGCACGGACACCATCGACGGCTGGACGCTGACGTACGGCTACACGGGCAACCAGAAGCTGACGGGCGGCTGGAACGGCACCTGGTCCCAGTCCGGTCAGACGGTCACCGTGAAGAACGCCTCGTACAACGGCACCATCGCCGCGGGCGCCGGCGTGTCCACCGGCGCCCAGTTCACCTACAGCGGCACCAACACCGCCCCCACCTCGTTCGCCGTCAACGGCACCACCTGCGCCGGCGCCCACCAGCCGCCGGTGACCGTGCTGACCAGCCCGAGCGCGGGCGCGGTCTACACCCAGGGCGAGGCGGTACCGCTCGCGGCGACCGCGGCGGCGGCCGACAACGCCAGCATCAGCAAGGTGGAGTTCTACGACGACACCACGCTGCTGGGCACGGACACGAGCGCGCCGTACACGCTCTCGGTCTCCACTCTGGCCGCGGGCAGTCACTCGCTGGTGGCGAAGGCGTACGACAGCCTCGGCGCGTCCGCCGCCTCCACCCCGGTCGGCATCACCGTCGCCTCCGGCCCCGCCGTGGTCGCCTCGCCGAGCCAACTGGGCGTGCAGCAGGGCAAGTCGGGCACGTTCTCGGTGAAGCTGTCGACGCAGCCGAGCGCGAACGTGACGGTGGGCGTCGCCCGCACGGCCGGCAACACCGGCTTGTCGGTGACGAGTGGATCCTCGCTGACCTTCACCCCGTCGAACTGGAACACCGCGCAGCCGGTGACCGTCACGGCGGACTCCTCCGGCACCGGCAGCGCGACCTTCACCGCGTCGGCCACCGGCCACACCAAGGCGACGGTCACGGTCACCGAGCTGCCCGCGTCGAAGGCGTACGACGCCCGCTTCCTGGAGCTGTACGGGAAGATCACCAACCCGGCGAACGGCTACTTCTCCCCCGAGGGCGTCCCGTACCACTCGGTGGAGACGCTGATCGTCGAGGCCCCTGACCACGGCCACGAGACCACGTCGGAGGCGTACAGCTACCTTCTCTGGCTCCAGGCGATGTACGGCAAGGTCACCGGCGACTGGTCCAAGTTCAACGGCGCCTGGGAGATCATGGAGAAGTACATGATCCCCACCCACGCCGACCAGCCGACGAACTCCTTCTACAACGCCTCCAAGCCGGCGACGTACGCACCCGAGCTGGACACCCCGAACGAGTACCCGGCGAAGCTGGACACGGCCGTGCCGGTGGGTTCGGACCCGATCGCCGGTGAGCTGAAGAGCGCCTACGGCACGGACGACGTCTACGGCATGCACTGGATCCAGGACGTGGACAACGTCTACGGCTACGGCAACGAGCCCGGCAAGTGCGAGGCCGGCCCCACGGCCACCGGACCGTCGTACATCAACACCTTCCAGCGCGGCGCGCAGGAGTCGGTCTGGGAGACGGTGCCGCAGCCGACCTGCGACGCCTTCAAGTACGGCGGCAGGAACGGCTACCTGGACCTGTTCACCGGCGACAGCTCCTACGCCAAGCAGTGGAAGTTCACCAACGCCCCGGACGCGGACGCGCGCGCGGTGCAGGCCGCGTACTGGGCCGATGTGTGGGCGAAGGCGCAGGGCAAGGGCGGTGACGTGTCCGCGACGGTCGCCAAGGCCGCGAAGATGGGCGACTACCTGCGGTACGCCATGTACGACAAGTACTTCAAGAAGATCGGCAACTGCACGAGCACGTCCTGCCCGGCCGGCTCCGGCAAGGACGCCTCGCACTACCTGCTGTCCTGGTACTACGCCTGGGGCGGCGCCACGGACACCTCCGCCGGCTGGGCCTGGCGGATCGGCTCCAGCCATGTCCACGGCGGCTACCAGAACCCCCTCGCCGCCTACGCGCTCAGCTCCTACGCCGCCCTGAAGCCCAAGTCGGCGACGGGCGCGAGCGACTGGTCGACCTCGCTCAAGCGGCAGCTGGAGTTCTACCAGTGGCTCCAGTCCTCCGAGGGCGCCATCGCGGGCGGCGCGACCAACAGCTGGCAGGGCCGCTACGCCGCCCCGCCGGCCGGTGCCGCCACCTTCTACGGCATGTACTACGACTGGCAGCCCGTCTACCACGACCCGCCGTCCAACCAGTGGTTCGGGTTCCAGGCGTGGTCGATGGAGCGGGTCGCCGAGTACTACCAGCAGACCGGGAACGCCACGGCGAAGGCGATCCTCGACAAGTGGGTGAAGTGGGCGCTGTCCAAGACCACGATCAACCCGGACGGCACCTACCGGATCCCCTCCACCCTCCAGTGGTCGGGCCAGCCCGACACCTGGAACGCGTCGAACCCCGGCTCCAACAGCGGGCTGCACGTCACGGTCGCCGACTACACCGACGACGTCGGCGTGGCCGCCGCGTACGCCAAGACCCTGACGTACTACGCCGCCAGGTCCGGTGACGCCGCGGCAAAGTCCACGGCGAAGGCGCTGCTGGACGGCATGTGGAGCAACTACCAGGACAGCCTCGGCATCGCCGTCCCCGAGACCCGCGCCGACTACAGCCGGTTCGACGACGGCGTGTACGTGCCGAGCGGCTGGACGGGCACCATGCCCAACGGTGACGCGATCAACTCCTCGTCCACGTTCTCCTCGCTGCGGTCCTTCTACAAGAGCGACCCGAACTGGTCGAAGGTCGAGGCCTACCTCAAGGGCGGCGCCGCGCCCGTCTTCACCTACCACCGGTTCTGGGCCCAGGCGGACATCGCCCTGGCCCTGGGCTCGTACGCGGAGCTGCTCGAATGACCAGTCCCCGCTGAGGCTCCGTGTACCGCGACGGGCGGCCCCCACCCGCACTGGGGGCCGCCCCGTCGTCGCGCGTTCCCTTCGAGGAAGGACCCCACCGTGCGCAGAACCCGCGTCCTCACCGCCGTACTGGCTCTCGCCGCCGGACTGCTCGCCGGCACCCCTCCCGCACTGGCCGCCCCCGCCCCGCGGGCCGCCCTCGCCGCGGACGCCTACACCTGGCACAACGCCCGGATCGACGGCGGCGGCTTCGTCCCCGGGATCGTGTTCAACCGCTCCGAGAAGAACCTGATCTACGCCCGCACCGACATCGGCGGCGCCTACCGCTGGCAGGAGGCGACGAAGACCTGGACCCCGCTGCTGGACTCGGTCGGCTGGAGCGAGTGGGGCCACACGGGTGTGGTGAGCCTGGCGTCCGACCCGGTCGACCCGGACAGGGTGTACGCGGCCGTGGGGACGTACACCAACAGCTGGGACCCGACGAACGGCGCGGTGCTGCGCTCCGCCGACCGGGGCGCGAGCTGGCGGAAGGCGGACCTGCCGTTCAAGCTGGGCGGCAACATGCCCGGCCGGGGCATGGGCGAACGGCTCGCGGTCGACCCGCACAGGAACAGCGTGCTGTACCTGGGCGCGCCCAGCGGCAAGGGCCTGTGGCGGTCGGCGGACTCCGGGGCGACCTGGTCGCAGGTGACGAACTTCCCGAACCCCGGCACCTACCGGCAGGACCCGGGCGATGCGACCGGGTACGCGAGCGACAACCAGGGCATCGTCTGGGTCACCTTCGACGAGTCGACGGGGTCCCCCGGGAGCGCGACGAAGACGATCTACGTGGGGGTCGCCGACCAGGACAACGCGGTCTACCGCTCGACGGACGCGGGCGCCACCTGGACCCGGCTGGCCGGGCAGCCCACGGGCCACCTGGCGCACAAGGGCGTCCTGGACGCCGAGAACGGCTACCTGTACCTCGCCTACAGCGACAAGGGCGGCCCGTACGACGGCGGCAAGGGCCGGCTGTGGCGGTACGCGACGGCGACCGGCACCTGGACGGACATCAGCCCGGTCGCGGAGGCCGACACCTCCTACGGCTTCAGCGGGCTGACCGTCGACCGGCAGCGTCCGGGCACGGTGATGGCGACGGCGTACAGCTCCTGGTGGCCGGACACCCAGCTCTTCCGCTCCACCGACAGCGGCGCCACCTGGACGAAGGCCTGGGACTACACGTCGTACCCGAACCGCTCGAACCGCTACACGATCGACGTGTCCTCCTCCCCCTGGCTGACCTTCGGCGCGCACCCGTCCCCGCCCGAGCAGACGCCGAAACTGGGCTGGATGACGGAGTCCCTGGAGATCGACCCGTTCGACTCCGCCCGCATGATGTACGGGACCGGGGCCACCGTCTACGGCACCGAGAACCTGACCGCGTGGGACAGCGGCGGCACCTTCACCGTACGGCCGATGGTGCGGGGCCTGGAGGAGACGGCCGTGAACGACCTCGCGGCACCGCCCTCCGGCGGCGCCCGGCTGTTCAGCGCGCTCGGCGACATCGGCGGCTTCCGGCACACGGACCTCACCGAGGTGCCGTCGATGATGTACACCTCCCCCGCCTTCACCACGACCACCAGCCTGGACTTCGCCGAGACGGACCCGGACACGGTGGTCCGGGTGGGCGACCTGGACTCCGGTCCGCACATCGCGTTCTCGACGGACAACGGCGCCACCTGGTCCGCCGGCACGGATCCGTCGGGGGTGAGCGGGGGCGGCACGGTGGCGGCGGCGTCCGACGGCAGCCGGTTCGTCTGGAGCCCGGCCGGCACGGGCGTGCGGTACACGACGGGCTTCGGCGCGTCCTGGTCGGCGTCGAGCGGCATCCCGGCCGGCGCCGTCGTCGAGTCGGACCGCGTCGACCCGAAGACCTTCTACGGCTTCAAGTCCGGGACGTTCTACGTGAGTACGGACGGCGGCGCGACCTTCACCGCCTCCTCGGCGACGGGCCTGCCGAGCGGCGACGGCGTGCGCTTCAAGGCACTGCCCGGCGCGAAGGGCGACATCTGGCTGGCCGGCGGGGCCGCGGACGGCGCGTACGGCCTGTGGCACTCCACGGACGGCGGCGCGAGCTTCGGCAGGCTGTCGAACGTGGAGCAGGCCGACACGATCGGCTTCGGCAAGGCCGCGGCGGGAGCCTCGTACCAGACGCTGTACACCAGCGCGCGGATCGGCGGGGTGCGCGGCATCTTCCGCTCCACGGACAAGGGCGCGACCTGGACCCGTATCAACGACGACGCCCACCAGTGGGGATGGACGGGCGCCGCGATCACGGGCGACCCGCGGGTGTACGGCCGTGTGTACGTCGCGACCAACGGCCGGGGCGTGATCTACGGCGACACCTCCGACTCCAGCGGGGGCGGCGGTGACGGTGGTACGACTCCTCCCCCGGCCGGCGCCTGCACCGTCACCTACAAGATCACCAACCAGTGGGCGGACGGCTTCCAGGCGGACGTCCGGCTCACCAACACCGGCTCGACGGCCTGGAACGGCTGGTCCCTCGGCTGGACCTTCCCGAGCGGCCAGCAGATCACCCAGCTGTGGAACGCCGGCCACACGCAGTCGGGGGCGGCGGTGACGGTGCGGAACGTGACCTGGAACGGCACCGTGGCGGCGGGTTCGTCGGTGGCCTTCGGCTTCACCGGCAGCTGGTCGGGCGCGAACGCCGGACCGGCGTCGTTCAAGCTGGGCGACCAGACCTGTACGACCGCCTGATCCCGGGTCCTGCCGGGCAGCGGGTGCCGCGCGGGCCTGGTGCGCCGGCGGTTCCCGTGGTGTGCTGGTAGTGGCGGGAAGGGACGCGTCGACCACGCGGAGAAGCGGCCGAGTGCCGCGCACCGCGCAATCCGGATCCGCGAGAAGCGGGTGGCGCCCTTCCCGTCTCGCCCTTCCCGTCTCGTGCTTCCCACCCCTCCTCCACGGGCGCGCCCGGGCCGAAGGGCCCCCGGCCGGGACCGTGCGGCCCATGGTGCCGGACGCCCGGCGCGGCCAGGCTGGGCGCAGGAGCCAGAGGAAGGGAGCCGGAGCGATGACCTCCGCCACCACCATGACCACAGCTCTGCCGGCCGAGCAGCGGGCAGCCCTGATGCGCCTCGCCCGCGAGGTCGCGTTCGCGGCCGGCACCCGGCTGTTCGAGGAGGGCGGGCGCGCCGACCGCTTCTGGATCGTGCGCACCGGCACCGTCGCCCTCGACCTGCGGGTGCCGGGCCGCCGGCCCGCCGTCATCGAGACCCTGGGGCACAGCGAACTCATCGGCTGGTCCTGGCACTTCCCGCCGTACCGGTGGCAGCTGGGCGCCGAGGCGACGAGCCCGGTACGGGCCTACGAGTTCGACGCCGGCTCCGTGCGCGCGCTGTGCGCGGAGGACCCCGCGTTCGGCCGGGCCATCGCGTGCTGGGTGGGCCGGGTGGTCGCCCAGCGGCTGCACGCCTCCCGGATCCGGCTGCTCGATCTCTACGCCCCCTACGGCAGCGGCTCCCTGGTCTGAGCGCCGTGTCCGCCCCGAGTCCGTCGGCCGGGCCGACGGCGACGATCCACGAGGACCCGCAGTGGGGCCGTCCGGCCCTTCCGCGGCCGGGGCGCCCCCGGTTCGCTGGTCCCATGCCCGAGACCCACGAGCTGTCCGCACCGGCCCCGGCCGCCGGCCCCACGGTGCTGGCGCTGCCCGGAGAGATCGACCTGCTGACCGTGCCCGCCCTGTCGGCGCGGCTCGACGCGCTCACCGCGCGCCCGCGCCCCGACCTGGTGCTGGACCTCCGGCCGACCGAGTTCATCGACTGCGCCGGCCTGGGCGTGCTGTGCCGGGCGCGCAACCGGGTGCTGGCCCGGCACAGCACGCCCAG
>NZ_MUMF01000015.1 GCF_002155905.1 Streptomyces tricolor
CTCCCCCCTCTCCTCCCGCGCGTTGAAGACCGACACCCCTGCACGGTGCAGCGCCGCCTTCTGGATCTCGTCGACCACGGCCACCGCGAGAGCCGCGTACGACACCCACGGCTCACAGCCGTTGCCTGACAACCGCTTCCCCGCCGACGCGGTACCGTCCCGTCCGGACGCCGCCGTGTTCCAGGTGTCCGGCGGGCGTGAGCATCACCCGGCCGACGGCAGCTACCCCGCGTTTGCGCAGCCGCCGATGCCCGGACGTGTGCGCCGGCGCCCCCGCCTCCCGGACCTCCGCCGCCGCCCTCCCTTCGTCACCGTCTCCGCGGGGACACCCCCACCGCCAGGCCCGACCACCCGGCATCATGGGCCCTGTGCGACTCGAAGCGATCACCTGGGACCGGCTGGCCGAGCGACTCGCCGACCGGTTGGCCGGTGCGGCGACGGCCGATGGCGGGGCCTGGCCGCGCGTCGGCTTCGACGGGGCTCCGGCCGCCCACCCGGGAGACCTCGCCACGCGGGTCGGCGAGGCGCTGCGGGTGCGCGGGCGGCCCTCGCTCGTCGTCGGCACCGAGGGCTTCCTGCGCCCCGCCTCGCTCCGCCTGGAGCACGGGCGGCGGGACGCGGAGTCGTACTACAGCGGATGGTTCGACACGGGGGCCCTGTGGCGCGAGGTCTTCGGTCCGCTCGATCCCGGAGGCAGCGGGCGGATCCTGCCCGACCTGTGGGATCCGGCCACGGACCGGGCCACCCGCAGCCCGTACGTCCCACTCCCGCCCGGCGGGATCCTGCTGCTCCACGGCCCCCTCCTGCTGCGCCACTGGTTCCCCTTCGACCTGACCGTGCACCTCCTGCTCTCCCCGGGCGCCCTGCGCCGCCGTACCCCCGAGGCCGATCACTGGACCCTGCCCGCCTTCGAACGCTACGAGGCCGAGACCGACCCGGCCGGGACGGCGGACGTCCTGGTCCGCGCCGACGACCCGCGTCACCCCGCCTGGAGCGGCTGATCCGGACATCCCCGTGATCGTCAGATTCGTCCGGCGGAAGGTCATGTTCTTCCGGCCCTGACCGGCGTACCGCCCGCACCCGCGTGGCGGTCGGGAACGGCGCCGCAGCCCCGTCGCTCAGAGCCAGCCGTTGCGCCGGAACCCCCGGTACAGCGTCAGACACGCCGTCGCCATCACCGCCATGACCAGCGGATAGCCGAACCGCCAGTGCAGCTCCGGCATGTGGTCGAAGTTCATGCCGTACACCCCGCACACCATCGTCGGCACGGCGATCACCGCGGCCCAGGCCGTGATCTTCCGCATGTCCTCGTTCTGCGCGACGGTCACCTGCGCGAGATGTGCCTGCAGGATGGAGTTGAGCAGTTCGTCGAACGCGGCGATCTGTTCCTTGGCCCGGATCAGATGGTCGAACACATCCCGGAAGTAGGTCTGTATCTCCGGGTCGACGACCCGTATGGGCCGGGTGGCCAGTTCCTCCATCGGGCGGCTCAGTGGCACCACCGCCCGCTTCAGCTCCAGCAGTTCACGCTTCATCTGGTAGATGCGGCCCGGGTCGACCCGCGCGCCGTTCTCCGAGAACACCTCCGTCTCGACCTGGTCGATGTCGGCCTGCACCGCGTCCGTGACGCTCAGGTACTCGTCGACGACATGGTCCGCGATCGCGTGCAGCACCGCGGCCGGCCCCTTGGCGAGCTGCTGCGGATCGGTCTCCAGTTCCTCGCGCAGCGGGCCCAGCGAGCCGTGCCGGCCGTGCCGCACCGTGACCACGAAGTCCTTGCCGACGAACACCATGATCTCCCCGGTGTCCACCACCTCACTGGTGGCCGTCAGCTGCTCGTGCTCCACGTAGCAGACGGTCTTGAACACCGCGAAGAGCGTGTCCCCGTAATGCTCCAGCTTCGGCCGCTGATGCGCTTCGACCGCATCCTCCACCGCCAGCGGATGCAGGTCGAACAGCTCGGCGATCCCAGCGAACTCACGGTCCGTCGGCTCGTGCAGCCCCAGCCAGACGAAGCCCTCGCCGGCCTTGCGCACCAGCCGTACGGCATCCACCAGATCCGCACATCCGGGCACGCGCACGCCGTCCTGATACGTCACGCAGTTCACCACCGACGAGCCCAGCGGCGACCTGGCGGGATGGCTCAGGTCCACGCGCGGCCGACGCCGGGCCAGCCGCGCCACCTTGCGCAGGCCGCCGACCCTGCCCAGCCCCGTGACCTTCCGCAGATTCCCTGCCATGGACATCTGGATCTCCTCGCGTGGATCTCCGTGTGCGTCGCTTCCGTGCCTTGCCCGCAAGTCTGCCAGTCCCCGGGCGAAGCGCGGGCAAGCCTGTGGGAACAGGGAGTTCCGCTTTGTTCCCGCCTGTGGACGACGGGGCGGCCGGGCCGGACGAGCCGGGCGACCGGGGATGATCGGGGCAAGACGGGGTCGGACGGATACCTCCTGGACAACCGGCAGAACGAGGCCGCCGAGCGCTTCGACACGTTCACCGCGCTCTTCGACCCGACGACCTTCCGGCACCTCGAAGGACTCGGCATCGCGCCCGGCCGGCGCTGCTGGGAAGTCGGGGCCGGCGGGACCTCCGTGGTGTCCTGGCCCGTCGAGAAGGCGGGGCCGGACGGTCAGGTGGTCGCCACCGACATCGACACCTCCCGGCTCACCGCCGCGAACCGCCCCCCGGTGGAGGTCCGCGTGCACGACGTGGGCCGCGAGGGACCGCCGGGGGAGGACTTCGGCCTGGTCCACGCCCGGCTGGTCCTCGTCCATGTGCCCGAACGGGAAAGGGCGTTGCGCTCCATGATCAACGCCCTGCGGCCCGGCGGCCGGCTGCTGATCGAGGACGCCGCCCCGCCCTCCAGCCCCTGACCTGCCCCGACGAGTACGGCCCCGAGCAGCGGCTCGACAACCGGCTGCGCCGAGGCTTCCGCCACCTGCTCGCCGACCGCGGAGCCGACCTGTCCTACGGCCGTAAACTCCCGCGGCTGCTCCGGGAGGTCGGCCTGCACGACGTACAGGCCGACGCGTACTCCCCCGTGGCCTCGCCCGCCTGCACCGCTCTGGAGGCCGCGACGGTCCGTCAGGTACGGAACCGGCTCGTCGCCGCCGGCCTGGCCACCGACGCGGAGATCGACCGGCACCTGGCCAACGTGGAGGCCGGCACCATGGACCTGGCCACCGCACCGATGATCTCTGCGTGGGGTCGCCAGGAGTAGCCGGCGGGGCTCGGACCCCGCAGGCCTGCCGGATCGTTTCAGCGCCCGACGCCCGACGCCCGACGCCCGACGCCCGACGCCGACCGGAACCGCGCGAGCCACCGACGACATCCGGCGGGAGTCGGCTCGGGGATGTCCGCCGCCTAATCCCCGCTCCCCGGATGCGGTGGTCTGCCGCCCACCCGTCGTACCGCCTCCGCGCCCGCCCCGCAGCCCCGGGCTGCCGCCTCCTCCGGCGTCGCGCCTGCCAGCAGGGCGGCGAGGAACGCGCCGGTGAAGGCGTCACCCGCACCCGTGGTGTCCCGGGGCACCGCCGGCACGGCCGGGACCCGGGACAGCACCGTCCCGGCACGGGCCACCAGCGCCCCGTCAGCCCCCGCCTTGGCAACCACCAGCGGCACCAGTCGGCTCAGCTTGGCCGCCGCGTCCGCCGGATCCGGCAGCCCGGTCAGCAGACACGCCTCGTCCCGGCTGGGCAGCAGCAGGTCCAGCCCCTCCGCGAACGCCAGGAAACGCTCCACTCCCAGCTCCGCCAGGAAGCCGGCCGACGCCGGGTCCAGGCTCACCGGCACACCACGCGCGCGTGCCGCCGCGAGCGCCGTCTCGGCGAGCGCCCGGCTCGGCTCCGTGAACAGCAGATAGCCCGACAGATGCAGCCGGGCCACCCCGTCGAGCAGCGCGTCCGACCAGTCGGCCGGAGCCAGCCGCAGGGACGCCCCGCTGTCCGTCAGAAACGTCCGCTCGGCCGCCGCACCCGTGTCGACGAGGCAGATCACGGTCCCCGTCGCCGCTTCCGCGTCCACCACGAGCCGGGGCCGCACGCCGGCCGCGACCAGCTCCCGCTCGTGCCACGCGGCGGCCTCCGCGCCCACCCGGCCCAGCAGCCGTACGTCCGGGCAGCCGGCGTGCGCGGCCCAGCAGGCCACGTTGGCGCCCGCGCCGCCCGGCAGCGTGCGGATCACGGCGGCCGTATCCGTACCGGCCGCCAGCGGCCCGCGGTGCCGGGCGACCACATCGATGACCACGTCCCCGACGACCAGCAGCGCTCCGTTCCGGCCCGCGGTCACCCCCTGGTCCACGCCGTGGCGATCCGCGCCGCCAGCCGTACATTGCCGCGCACCGCCGCCAGGTTGGCGCTCAGCGAGGCACCGTCGGTGTGCCGGACCAGATAGTCCAGCAGGAACGGTGTCACCGCCTGCCCGGTGACACCCCGCTCCGCGCACGCGTGCAGCGCGTCGGCGAGCACGCGCGCGTGCAACTCGGGATCGAGCTGGTCCGCCTCCGGGACGGGACGGGCGACGATCAGCGCCGATTCCGGCGCGTCCAGTGCGTCCTGGGCCCGCATGACGGCGGCGACCTGCTCCGGGGTGTCCAGCGTCCAGTCGACCGGATGCCCCGAGTCCGACAGGTAGAAGCCGGGGAACCGGTCCGTGCCGTACCCGGCGACGGCCACCCCGAGCGTCTCCAGCCGCTGCAACGTCGCCGGCACGTCCAGGATCGACTTCACGCCCGCGCACACCACCGTGATCCGGGTGCGCGCCAGCAGGCCGAGGTCGGCCGACTCGTCCTGGGTCACCGTCCACTCCCGGTGCACGCCGCCCAGCCCGCCGGTGGCGAACACCCGGACCCCCGCCAGCGCGGCCAGCTGCGCCGTCGCCGACACGGTGGTCGCCCCGCTCGCCCCTGCCGCCACCGCCAGCGGCAGGTCACGATGGCCGAGCTTGCGGATGCCGTCCTCGTTCGCGACCCGCTCCAGCTGCTGCTTGTCCAGGCCGACCGTGGGCCGCCCGTCGAGCACGGCGACGGTCGCCGGCACGGCACCCTCCTGCCGTACCGCCTCCTCCAGCTCCAGCGCCACCTGCAGATTGCGCGGGCGGGGGAGGCCGTGCGCGATGATCGTGGACTCCAGGGCCACCACCGGCCGCCGCGCGTCGAGCGCCTCACGGACTTCTTCCGACACCACCAGCACCACGTGCCCGCCTCCTGTCCGTCGGTCCTTCCTCATCCCTGGCGGGCGCCGCCCCCGGCTAAACGCTTGTGGCCCGTGCGGGAGGCCACCAGCCTGGGTCACATGACGAACAACACCACGCGTCTCGACCACGTCGTCCTATGGGTGGCCGACCCGGTCGCCGCAGCCGCCTTCTACCAGACGGCCGTCGGCCTGGAGCCGCTCAGGGTCGCCGCGTTCCTGGAAGGCAAGGTGTCCTTCCCGTCCGTGCGCGTCAACGAGGAGACCATCCTCGATCTCGCCCCGAAGACCTTCGTCGAACGGATGCGGATGCTGCCCGGCGCCGCCGACAGCGCGGGCCACCCGGTCAACCACGTCTGCCTGTCCCTGCCGGCCGACGCCTTCGACGCCCTGCGCGCCCGCCTGGCGGACCACGGTGTCCCCGTCTCGGACATCGACCACGGCCTGTCCGGCGCCCGCGGCGACGCCACGCGCAGCTTCTACTTCCGCGACCCCGACGGCAACATCTTCGAGGCCCGGCACTACGACGACTGATCGCGTCCCGGGCCGGTCAGAACAGCGGCTCCGGCAGCACACCCTCCAGGGCGAGCAGCTTCCGTTTGGTCTCCAGCCCGCCCCCGAAACCGCCGATGCCGCCGTCGCTCTCCACCACCCGATGGCACGGCACGACCACCGGCAGCGGATTCGCCCCCATCGCCGCACCGACCGCCTGCGCCCCACCGGGCTGCCCGGCCCGTGCCGCCAGATCGCCGTACCCCACCACGCTGCCGTACGGCACACCGGAGGCCAGCTCGCGCAGGACCTGCCGGTTGAACCCGGAGATCAGCGACCAGTCCAACGGCAGGTCGAAGTCGTGCCGCTCGCCCGCGAAGTACGCCCGCAGCTGGCGTATCGCCTCCGCCAGCAACGGCGAGTCCGGATCCTCCACGGCCTGGCCGCCCAGCCGGGCGGCCAGCCGCTCCAGCGCCCGGTCGCGCACCGCGTCCGAGGCGTGGAAGACCACGTTGACCAGGCCGTCACGGGTCGCGGCCAGCATCAGCGGGCCGATGTCCGTGCCCACGACGGCCCACACGACCCGCTGCTCATCCTGCCCATGGCTGTCCATGCGCCCACGGTACGACCCGCCACTGACAACGCCGCCCGGCTCAGTCCGAGTCCAGCGCCGCCCGGACCACGTCGGGCTTGTTGGTGATGATCCCGTCGACCCCGTAACCGGCGACCCTGCGTGCGGTGTCCGCGTCGTCCACCGTCCAGGCGAACACCCTGAGCGGCCTGCCGTGCGGCCCCTCGAAGGCGTGCACGGCCGTGACGTATCCCTGGGACAGCGACCCGTGCGAGGGGTTGACCAGATCGGTGAAGCGCGCGAACTGGGGCAGCTGCGGCGTGGTGGGCGTACCGAGGTAGCCAGTGATCACCGCGGGCTTCAGCTCGTGCACGGTCCGCACGCTGTCGGCACTGAAGCTCTGCACGATCAGCCGCCCCAGGTGGTGGCGGTCCAGCCAGCCCTCGTTGCCGAGGACCTTCAGCGTCTGCTGCTCGATGCCCGGGTACAGCTCGGGGTTCTTGATCTCCAGGAGCAGCTTCTGGTGGTGGTGCTCGACCCGGCGCATGTACTGCCGCAACGTCGGCACGCGCGCGCCCGCGTACGCGGGGGAGAACCAGCTGCCCGCGTCCAGCCGGGCGATCTCGGCGGCGGTGAAGTCCCGCACCTTCCACGGTGCCCGGTCGGGGAAGACCTCCTCGACGTTCGTGGTGCGCTGCAGACTGTCGTCGTGCAGGACGACCAGCTCGCCGTCCTTGGTGCGCTGGACGTCGTTCTCCACCCAGGAGAAGCCCAGCCGGGCGGCCTTGTCGACGGCGTCCAGCGTGTTCTCGGGCGCGTAGGCGGAGGCACCCCGGTGGGCGATCACCGCGGGGACGCGGACCTCGCCCGCGCGGGCGTCCGAGACAGGGCTCAGCAGTGCCGCGGCTGTGCCCAGGGCCGCGGTGACGGTGGCGGCGACTACGCGTGCGTACATGCGCACTCCTCGCGTCGAGCGGATACCGGCAGCACCAGAGTGACAGCACAGGGTCAACGGCACCCGGGCGCACGATGGCCACAGATTGAATGGTGGTGTCCAAGTCCGCTCACCGGTGCCGCACAACTGAGGCAAGGGCGTGTTTCTTTGCCGGAAAATCGTTCGACCATTCCGGTGGGGGTCATACTCTCTGCGACAACCCTGACCGCCCGCGCGGTCCTGGGACGGGGGCATATTCAGGTATTCCGGGACGCAAGAAGGCGGAAGGGCAGCCGCGGATGCAAGGCACGGTCGACGGATTCAGCTACGGGGCCGTCACCCCGTTGGTGGCCTATCTGATGGCGTGCCTGGGCGGCGCCCTCGGCCTGCGCTGCACCACCCGGTCCTTGCTGGTCACACACTCCCGGCGGCCCGCCTGGCTGGCCCTCGGCTCGGCGGCGATCGGCTCCGGGATATGGACCATGCACTTCGTCGCCATGATGGGTTTCACCATCGAGGAGGCGCCGATCCACTACGACAAGCCGATCACGTACGCGAGCCTCGGACTTGCCATCGTCATGGTCGGCATCGGGATCTTCATCGTCGGCTACCGGGGCGCCACCGGCACCCCCCTCTTCACCGGCGGCACGATCACGGGTCTGGGCGTCGCCTCCATGCACTACCTCGGCATGGCGGGCGTCCGCTTCCACGGGCGGTTCACCTACAACACGCTCACCGTCGCCGCCTCCGTCGTCATAGCGGTTGTGGCCGCCACCGCCGCGCTGTGGGCCGCCGGGCAGGTGCGGGGCTTTCTGTGGAGTGTGGGCGCGAGCCTCATCATGGGGCTCGCGGTCAGCGGCATGCACTACACAGGGATGGCCGCCCTCAGTGTCCACCTCGACGGTGCCTCGCACGCCGCCGGCGGCGCCCCCGCGGCGTCCGTGCTCGCGCCGATGCTGATCGGCCCGCTCGCCTTCCTGCTCCTCGCGGGCGTCGTCGTGATCTTCGACCCGCTGATGATCATGGGCCGGCCCGACCGGGCATCCGTCGAGCACAAACCGGGCGTCCCGGCTGCCGCGGTCACCGCGCACGCGGACCGCCGCCCCGCTCCGCACGAGGGACGCCGGCCGGCCTCCCGGGCCGGGCACCACGGCTCCCGGACCCCGCAGAACCGCTGATCGGGACCCATTGTCAGTGGGGGGTCGTACGGTGGATGTCATGCGGCCCGTTTCCCACATCGAACGCACGGTGGCGCCCTTCGAGGTCGTCAGCCCCTACCAGCCCAGCGGCGACCAGCCGGCGGCCATCGCCGAGCTGGCCAAGCGCATCGAGGCCGGTGAGAAGGACGTCGTCCTCCTGGGCGCGACCGGCACCGGCAAGTCCGCCACCACCGCGTGGATGATCGAGAAGCTCCAGCGCCCCACGCTCGTGATGGCGCCGAACAAGACGCTGGCCGCCCAGCTGGCGAACGAGTTCCGCGAGCTGCTGCCGAACAACGCCGTCGAGTACTTCGTCTCGTACTACGACTACTACCAGCCCGAGGCCTACGTCCCGCAGTCGGACACCTACATCGAGAAGGACTCCTCGATCAACGAGGAGGTCGAGCGCCTGCGCCACTCGGCCACCAACTCGCTGCTCACCCGCCGCGACGTCGTCGTGGTCGCCTCGGTGTCCTGCATCTACGGCCTCGGTACGCCGCAGGAGTACGTGGACCGCATGGTCCCCCTCAGGGTCGGCGACGAGATCGACCGGGACGAGCTGCTGCGCCGCTTCGTCGACATCCAGTACACGCGCAACGACATGGCCTTCACCCGCGGCACCTTCCGGGTCCGCGGCGACACCATCGAGATCTTCCCGGTCTACGAGGAGCTGGCCGTCCGCATCGAGATGTTCGGCGACGAGATCGAGGCGCTCTCCACGCTCCACCCGATCACCGGCGAGATCATCAGCGACGACCAGCAGCTCTACGTCTTCCCGGCCTCCCACTACGTCGCCGGCCCCGAGCGCATGGAGCGGGCCATCAACGACATCGAGAAGGAGCTGGGGGAGCGCCTGTCCGAGCTGGAGAAGCAGGGCAAGCTCCTGGAGGCCCAGCGCCTGCGGATGCGCACCACGTACGACATCGAGATGCTCCGCCAGATCGGCACCTGCTCCGGCGTGGAGAACTACTCGATGCACTTCGACGGCCGCCTGCCCGGTTCCCCGCCCAACACGCTGCTGGACTACTTCCCGGACGACTTCCTGCTCGTCATCGACGAGTCGCACGTGACCGTCCCGCAGATCGGCGCGATGTACGAGGGCGACGCCTCCCGCAAGCGCACCCTCGTGGACCACGGTTTCCGCCTGCCCTCCGCCCTGGACAACCGTCCCCTGAAGTGGGAGGAGTTCCAGGAGCGCATCGGGCAGACCGTCTACCTGTCGGCCACCCCGGGCACCTACGAGATGTCCCGCTCGGACGGCGTCGTCGAGCAGATCATCCGCCCGACCGGCCTGGTCGACCCGGAGGTCGTGGTCAAGCCCACCGAGGGCCAGATCGACGACCTGGTGCACGAGATCCGCAAGCGCACCGAGAAGGACGAGCGGGTCCTCGTCACCACGCTGACCAAGAAGATGGCCGAGGACCTCACCGACTACTTCCTGGAACTCGGCATCCAGGTGCGCTACCTGCACAGCGACGTCGACACCCTGCGCCGCATCGAGCTGCTGCGCGAGCTGCGCTCCGGTGAGTACGACGTCCTGGTCGGCATCAACCTGCTCCGAGAGGGCCTCGACCTGCCCGAGGTGTCCCTGGTGGCGATCCTCGACGCCGACAAGGAGGGCTTCCTCCGCTCGGGCACCTCGCTGATCCAGACCATCGGCCGTGCGGCGCGCAACGTCTCCGGCCAGGTCCACATGTACGCCGACAAGATCACCCCGGCGATGGAGAGGGCCATCGAGGAGACCAACCGCCGCCGGGAGAAGCAGATCGCCTACAACAAGGCGAACGGCATCGACCCCCAGCCGCTGCGCAAGAAGATCAACGACATCGTCGCGCAGATCGCCCGCGAGGAGATCGACACCGAACAGCTCCTCGGCTCCGGTTACCGCAAGACGAAGGACGGCAAGGCTGCCAAGGCCCCCGTCCCGTCGCTCGGCGACAAGGCGGCCAAGGGCGCGAAGGCCGGCAAGGCAGCCAAGGGCAAGGCGGTGCCCACGGACCGTCCGGCGGCCGAGCTGGCCGAGCAGATCGAGGAGATGACCGAGCGCATGCGCGCCGCCGCCGCGGAGCTGCAGTTCGAGATCGCGGCCCGGCTGCGCGACGAGGTCGCCGAGATGAAGAAGGAGCTGCGCCAGATGCGGGAGGCCGGCCTCGCCTGAATCCGCGCACGGGGTGCCGGACCTCGGCATAAGCGCCAAGTGTTGCAACACCGACACAAAGCGCGAGCCGGGGGTCGGCACTGTCAGCGGCCCTGCGTAGGGTTCTGAACAACCGCGCAGCAAGAGCTCGGTGTGGCACCAGGGGACCGTCGAGAGGGGATTCAGCCGTGTCCGTCAACTTGTCCAAGGGTCAGGCCATCAGCCTGGAGAAGAAGGACGGGGGCACCCTTTCCGCGGTCCGCATGGGGCTCGGCTGGCAGGCGGCGAAGCGGCGCGGGCTGTTCGGTTCCCGCACCCGGGAGATCGACCTGGACGCCTCGGCGGTTCTCTTCGCCGGCGCCGAACCCAAGGACGTCGTCTTCTTCCGCCACTTGGTGAGCGACGACGGTTCCGTGCGGCACACCGGCGACAACCTCGTCGGCGGTGTCGGCCAGGGCGACGACGAGGCGATCCTGGTGGACCTGCAGCGCGTCCCGGTCCACATCGACCAGATCGTCTTCACCGTGAACTCCTTCACCGGCCAGACCTTCCAGGAGGTGCAGAACGCCTTCTGCCGGCTCGTGGACGAGACCAACGGCCAGGAACTGGCCCGCTACACCCTGGCCGGTGGCGGCGAGTACACCGCCCAGATCATGGCCAAGGTGCACCGGGCGGGCAGCGGCTGGACGATGACCGCCATCGGAGCCCCGGCCAACGGACGCACGTTCCAGGACCTGATGCCGGCGATCGTGCCGCACCTGTAGGACGGGGCCGCCCGCCCTCACCCGGCGCGGCACGCACGACAGAACGACGCAGGGGGCGACGGCGATGGCGGCCGAGCTGGTGCGGGGGCAGAACCACCCACTGTTCACCGCGTCCGCCTCCCGTGCCGCCTCCGCGGTCGGTCCGGCACAGCCGTCGCAACCGTACGGCCCGCAGGGGCCGAGCGACGGGGGCGGTGACGTGGAGGACCCATTCCCCGGTCTTCCGATGGTCCGGTCGACAGCAGCTCCTGATCGTCAACGACTTCCCGCACGGATTCGACGACCGGTCGGTGACCCGGCTCCGTTGTCTCGCCGACGAGGGTCCGGCCGTCGGCGTACACCTCCTGCTGGTCGCCGACCCCGAGGACGCCTCTGCCCACGGCCCCCTGCTCGATCCGCTGTGGCGTTCGCTGCTGCGACTCACTCCGCTGCCCGACGACCACCTCGCCGATCCGTGGATCGGTCATGCCTGGACGTACGAACCCTCGCTCGCCCCGACCGGCAGCCAGATCCTGCGGGAGGTGCTCGCCGAGGTGGCCCGGGCTCGTACCAAGCAGCGGTAAAGCCATTCTGACCAGCCAATTTGGTAGTTCCTTTACTTTGCACTTTACCTTCCCTTGGTGATTGGGGTACTGTTCTTCGTGCGGAGGGGAGTACTCCCTGACTGCGACGCACCCGTCAGTACGGACCGTTCGGATCCCGGGGCGTCGGCCCATCACGGGTGGAAGAGACCTCCGGCAGCGACAACGCTGATGTGTTTGCCGTTACGTAATGCCGGAGGTGCAGTGGAAGTCTCTGTGGGCCTGTGGGTCCTCACCATCGTCGGTCTCGCCGCCCTGATCGCGGTCGACTTCTTCATCGGCCGCAAGCCGCATGAGGTGTCCATCAAGGAAGCGGGCATCTGGACGGTCGTCTGGATCGTCCTGGCCGGCCTCTTCGGTCTCGGTCTTCTCGTCTTCGGCGGCGGACAGCCGGCCGGCGAGTTCTTCGCGGGGTTCATCACCGAGAAGTCGCTGAGCGTCGACAACCTCTTCGTCTTCGTCCTGATCATGGCGAAGTTCGCGGTGCCCACCCAGTACCAGCAGCGTGTTCTGCTCGTCGGCGTCCTTATAGCCCTGGTCCTGCGGGCCGTCTTTATCGCCGCCGGGGCCGCGATCATCGCCAGCTTCTCCTGGGTGTTCTACCTCTTCGGTGCCTTCCTGATCTGGACCGCCTGGAAACTCGTCCAGGAGGCCCGTGCCGAGGAGGAGGACGAGGAGTACGAGGAGAACAAGCTGCTGAAGGCCGCGGAGCGCAAGTTCGGCGTGGCCGACCGGTACCACGGCACCAAGCTGTGGATCCAGGAGAACGGCAAGCGGGTCATGACCCCGATGCTGGTCGTGATGCTCGCCATCGGCACCACGGACGTGCTGTTCGCCCTGGACTCCATCCCCGCGATCTTCGGACTGACCCAGGACCCGTACATCGTCTTCACCGCCAACGCCTTCGCCCTGATGGGCCTGCGCCAGCTGTACTTCCTCATCGGCGGACTGCTCAAGAAGCTGGTCCACCTGTCGTACGGGCTGTCGATCATCCTCGGCTTCATCGGTGTGAAGCTGGTGCTGCACGCCCTGCACGAGTCCGGTGTCCACGTGCCCGAGATCAGCATCCCGGTCTCGCTCGGCGTGATCTGCGCGGTCCTCGCCGTCACCACGGTCACCAGCCTGCTGGCCACCAGGAAGCAGGCGGCCGACGAGGCGGCGCCGACCGGTGACGAGGGCGCTCCGAAGGACCGCGTCGACGCCTGACGGCGACGCCGCGGAAGCCCGCCAGCCCACCTGACCCCGCGGCGGGGTCTCGTCCCGACGCGGGGTCCGGTCCCACCGGCACCGGGCCCCGCACCGGAAAGGATGAGAGGTATCCGAAAAGAACGGAATGCGAATCCCGTAGGCCTCTGCGACCATCGCCGCATGATCACTCGGCTCCGGTCGCTCACCCGTTCCTGGACGATCCTCGTGCCGGTGCTCGCGGTCGTCCTGCTGGTCCTCACCTGGGGCCGGGACCTGCCCGGCGCGGTCGTCGCCCTGGTGACCGTCGTCCTCGCCGCGTCCGTCCTGGCAGCGGTGCACCACGCCGAGGTGGTCGCCCACCGGGTCGGCGAGCCCTTCGGATCCCTGGTGCTCGCCATCGCCGTCACGATCATCGAGGTGGCCCTGATCGTCACACTCATGGCCGACGGCGGTGACAAGAGTTCCACCCTCGCCCGGGACACCGTCTTCGCCGCCGTGATGATCACCTGCAACGGCGTCGTCGGACTCTCCCTGCTGGTCGCCTCCCTGCGGCACGGCACGGCGGTCTTCAACCCCGAGGGCACCGGCGCCGCACTGGCCACCGTGGCCACCCTCGCCACGCTCAGCCTGGTGCTCCCGACCTTCACCACCAGCAAGCCCGGACCCGAGTTCTCCACCGTCCAGCTGACCTTCGCCGCGCTGTCCTCACTGATCCTGTACGCGCTGTTCGTGGCCACCCAGACCGTGCGCCACCGCGACTACTTCCTGCCCATCACCCGGCAGGGCGAGGTCATCACCGCCGACGACCACGCCCGACCCCCCTCCGCGCGCACCGCCTGGACCAGCCTCGGCCTGCTCGCGCTGGCCCTGATCGGCGTCGTCGGCCTGGCCAAGGGCGTGTCACCCACGATCGAGTCGGGCGTGGCCGCGGCGGGCCTGCCCCACGCCGTCGTCGGTGTGATCATCGCCCTGCTCGTCCTGCTGCCCGAGACGATCGCCGCGCTGCGCTCCGCCCGCCGTGACCGCGTGCAGACCAGCCTCAACCTGGCGCTCGGCTCCGCGATGGCCAGCATCGGCCTGACCATCCCGGCCGTGGCGCTCGCCACCGTCTGGCTGCCCGGACCGCTCCTCCTCGGCCTGGGCCCCACCCACATGCTGCTGCTCGCACTGACCGTGGTGGTCAGTTCCCTGACCGTGGTGCCCGGCCGGGCCACCCCTCTCCAGGGCGGCGTCCACCTGGTGCTCTTCGCGGCCTACCTGGAACTGGCGATCAACCCGTAGCCGGCGGCCGGCCCCGGCGCGTCCGGTCAGCCCCGGACCGGCTCCACCGCCGGCACGGGCACCGGCCGCGTCTCCGGCAGCAGCGCGAAACACACCAGGCTGACCAGCGCGATGCCCGTCAGATAGACGCCCACCCCCCACGGGACCCGCCCGCCGTGCTCCGCGAGCGCCGTGGCCACGATCGGGGTGAGGGCGCCGCCGAGGACCCCGCCGAGGTTGTAGCCCACGGCGGCGCCCGTGCAGCGCACCCGGGGCTCGTACAGTTCGGGCAGGTAGGCGGCGATCACCGCGAACATGATGACGAAGGCGAGCAGGGCGCCCAGGATGGCGAGGAACATGAGCAGCGGCTCGCCGGTCGCCAGCAGCGCCACCATCGGGAGCATCCACAGGACGCAGGCCGCGCACCCCGTCAGACACATCGGCCGGCGCCCGTACCGGTCGCCGAACAGCGCCGCCAGGGGCATGAGCGCGCCCTTCACGACCACCGCGCCCATGACGCACAGCAGCATGACCGTACGGCTCACCCCGAGCCGTTCCGTCGCATACGCCAGCGACCAGGTCGTCACGGCGTAGAACACCGCGTAGCCCACCGCCAGCGCCCCCGCCGTCAGCAGCACCAGCCGCCCGTGGTGCCGTACGACCTCGACGAGCGGCACGCGCGCGTGGTCGTCGATCTCCAGGAAGCGGGGGCTCTCCACGAGGGACGAGCGCAGCCACAGACCGGCCAGGGCCAGCACACCGGCCGCCCAGAACGGTACGCGCCAGCCCCAGCTCGCGAACTCCGCCTCGGACAGCGCCGCGGACAGCGCGAGCATCACCCCGTTCGCCAGGAGGAAGCCGAGTGCCGGCCCCACCTGAGGAAAGCTCGCCCACAGGGCCCGCCGCCCGGCCGGAGCGTGCTCGACGGTCAGCAGCACCGCCCCGCCCCACTCCCCGCCGAGTCCCAGCCCCTGCAGGAAACGCAGCACGAGCAGCAGCACGGGCGCCGCCACGCCGATGCTGTCGTAGGACGGCACACAGCCCACCGCGACCGTCGAGGCGCCGGTGAGCAGCAGCGAGACGACGAGCACCGGCCGCCGCCCGCGCCGGTCCCCGAAGTGCCCGAACAGCACCGAGCCCAGCGGCCGGGCCACGAACCCGACGCCGAACGTCCCGAACGCCGCCAGCGTCCCCGCGACCGGCGAGAAGGTCGGGAAGAACAGCGGCCCGAGAACCAGGGCCGCCGCGGTTCCGTAGACGAAGAAGTCGTAGAACTCGATCGCAGTCCCGGCGAGGGAGGCGGCGGCGAGCCGCGGCATGGAGGGGGTTTTTACGGCGCGTACACGGTGCATGTCGCGTCAACTACCCATAGTGATCAAGGGTTACGGGGGCGTGCGGAGGTGATCACATGACCGGAGCGCACGCCCGGGCGATCGGTGCGCACGGCCCGGTGCCCGCCCTGGCCGGCGTGATAGACCGGGGCGAGCAGCGGTCGTAGACGCACCGCCCCGAACGGACCGGAGGAACCGTGCCCCGCACCCTGGCCAACGCCCCGATCATGATTCTCAACGGGCCCAACCTGAACCTGCTGGGCCAGCGTCAGCCCGAGATCTACGGCAAGGACACGCTGGCCGACGTCGAGGCGCTGTGCGCCGAGGCGGCAGCCGCGCACGGCGGCACGGTGGACTTCCGGCAGTCCAACCACGAGGGCGAACTGGTCGACTGGATCCACGAGGCGCGGCTGAACCACTGCGGCATCGTCATCAACCCCGGCGCCTACTCGCACACGTCGGTCGCCATCCTGGACGCGCTCAACACCTGCGACGGCATGCCCGTGCTGGAGGTGCACATCTCCAACATCCACCAGCGCGAATCGTTCCGGCACCACTCCTACGTCTCCCTGCGCGCCGACGGAGTGATCGCCGGATGCGGCGTGCAGGGCTACGTGTTCGGCGTGGAGCGGGTCGCGGCGCTGGCCGGGGCGGCGCAGACCCGGGCGTGACCGGCGCGCGGGACTACAGCCGGCCCGCCTCCACGATCCGCCGCAGGAAGCGCCGGGTGCGCTCCTGCCGCGGGTCGCCGAAGACCTGCTCGGCCGTGCCGCGCTCCAGCACCACCCCGCCGTCCAGGAAGCACACCTGGTCGGCGACGTCGCGCGCGAAGCCCATCTCGTGCGTCGCCAGCACCATGGTCATGCCCTCGTCCTTCAGGCCGCGGACCACCTCCAGCACCTCGCCCACGAGTTCGGGGTCGAGCGCGGCCGTGATCTCGTCCAGCAGCAACAGCCGGGGCCGCACCGCGAGAGCCCGTACGATCGCCACGCGCTGCTGCTGACCGCCGCTGAGCCGGTCCGGGTACGCATCCGCCTTGCCGCCCAGCCCGAGGCGCTCCAGCAGCTCCCTGGCGCGCTCCTCGGCCTCCGCGCGGGAGACGCCGTGCACCCGGCGCGGCGCGAGCGTGATGTTGTCGAGCACGGTCATGTGCGGGAACAGGTTGTACGCCTGGAAGACCACGCCGATCCGGCGCCGTACCGCGTCCTGGTCCACGCGAGGGTCGGTGATCTCCTCGCCGTCCAGCCAGATGGCGCCGTCGTCGATCTCCTCCAGGAGATTGGCGCAGCGCAGCAGCGTCGACTTGCCCGACCCGGAGGCGCCGATCAGCGCGGTCACCGTGTGCGGGGCCACCTCCAGATCGACGTCGCGCAGGACGACCGAACCGCCGAAGGTCTTGCGGACCGATTCCATCCGCAGGACGGGCGCGTCGCTCACGGGCGTGCTCTCAGACCTGCTCACAGGGCTCCTCCCCGGATGCTCACAGGGTTCCTCCCTGGGCCCGCCGCCGGTCCGTCCGGGCCGTGACCCAGTCGGTGAACCGGGTCATCGGGATGGTCAGCGCCACGAAGACCAGCCCCGCGACGATGTACGGCGTGTAGTTCAGACTGCGGCCCACGATGATGTCGGCCGCCCGCACGGCGTCCACCGCACCCCCGATGGACACCAGACCCGTGTCCTTCTGCAGCGACACCAGGTCGTTGAGCAGCGGCGGTACCTGACGGCGCACCGCCTGCGGCAGGACGACGTACCGCAGCGCCTGCCGGTTGGTCAGGCCCAGCGAGCGGGCCGCCGCGCGCTGTGAGGGGTGGACGGACTCGATGCCGGCCCGGAAGACCTCCGCCACGTACGCCGAGTACGTCAGTGTCAGCGCCGTACCGCCGAGCAGCACCGGATCGACCGTCACCCCCTGAAGCCGCAGCGCGGGCACGCCCAGGACCACGATCATCAGGTTGATGATCAGCGGCAGACCGCGGAAGAAGTCGGTGTACGCCGCCGCCAGCACCCGGAGCGGGAAGAACACCGGGCCGCGCAGCGTGCGCGCCACGGCGATGAGCATGCCGAGGACCAGGACGGCGGCACCGCAGACCAGCAGCAGGCGGACGTTCAGCCACAGCCCTTCGAGGACCTTCGGGAGCGCCTCGCGCGCGTAGTGCGCGCTGAAGAAGGTCTCCTTGGTGCGCGGCCAGCCCGGCGCGTTGACGACGACCAGGTAGAGCACGGCGGCCGTGACGAGGGTCGACAGGGCGGCGACCGCCGTGGCGCGGCGGGCACGCGTGCGTGTGTAGCGTTCGCGCGCCAGCCGCCGCTCGGAGGGCGTGTAGCCGTCCCCGGAGACGCCGGCGCCCCCGGTCATGTCACCCTTGTCGTCCGCCCCCTCCCGGGCCGACTCACCCTTGGTGACCGTCACTTGAGCACCGGGGCGTCGACGGCGTCCGAGAGCCACTGCTTCTCGAGGCCGGCCAGCGTGCCGTCCTTGCGCAGGGCGTCGACGGCGGCGGTCACGCACGGGGTCAGCGCACTGCCCTTGTCCAGTACCAGCCCGAACTGCTCCGGTGTGCCGCCCTGGTTCTCGAACTGGCCGACGATCTTCGCGTTCGTCACCTCGGCC
Source organism: Streptomyces tricolor (assembly GCF_002155905.1). Taxonomy (GTDB): domain Bacteria; phylum Actinomycetota; class Actinomycetes; order Streptomycetales; family Streptomycetaceae; genus Streptomyces; species Streptomyces tricolor. Next base: position 18,255 of record NZ_MUMF01000015.1, read on the forward strand.
GCGGTGATGTAGAACGCGGTCGGCAGGTCGGTGACGACGGCGTCCACCTGACCGTTCTTCAGCGCCGACTTCGCCTGGTCGTTCTTGGCGTAGACGGCGGCCTCCTGCTCCGGTTGCACGACGTCGTCGATGTAGTCGAGGCTCGTGGTGCCGACCTGGGCGCCCAGCTTCAGCTTCTTCAGATCCGCGATGCTCGTCGCCTCGGCGGCCTTCCCGCCCTTCAGCGCGACGACGGCCTGGCGCACGTCGTAGTAGCCGGAGGAGAAGTCCACGGCCTTCCTGCGCTCGGCGCTGATCGACACCTGGTTGATGTCGAAGTCGAAGCTCTTCACCCCCGGTGCGAACGCCTTGTTGAACGGCACGCTCTGCCAGACGACGGCGCTCTCGTCGTACCCCAGCCGCTTCGCCACGGCGTAGGCGACCGCCGACTCGAAGCCCTTGCCGTTGGCGGGCTTGTCGTCCTTGAACCAGGGCTCGTAGGCCGGTTCGTCCGTCGCGATCGTCAGCTTCCCGGACGTCTTGGTGGCGAGCTTGCCCTTGGCGCAGCTCTTCGCGGCCGGCCCGGACGGGGCCGCCGACGCCTTCTCCTCGGGCTGCGGGGCACAGCCGACAGCGGTGGCGAGCAGGGCTACGGTGGCGGCGGCGAGGGCGCGGCGGACGGCGCGAGGGGCAGGGTGCATGGCGGGAGAGTGGCAGCGAACTCGGCGTCTGTCCAGGTCACAGCGGTAGTTGTCCGCATTCTGGGAACGGGTGTTGCGGCCGTGTGAACACGGACGTGCGCAGTACACGCGCGCGTGTCGTTGCCTGGGCCGCCGGCCGAGGGCGGGGTTGGAGACCGGCGGCCCTACCGCTCAGGAGCCGTCATCCTGCGCGGGGCTGTTACCAGTTGACTGCGGGCGACCGCTCTCCGGGAGTGCGCACGGGGGCTCGGTACGTGCGAAAGGTTCACACGGGGCGCGCGCAGGGGTGGTGCACGCCGGGCGCGTGTGCGACCGAACGCGCCCGGCGCCTACCTGACTTGCCCGCGCGGAGCGGCGCGTACGGCAGGCACGCCGGAGCGCGGGTGCTTCCTCGGGCCGGGGCGCCGGCCGGGCAGCGGCAGAGCCGGAGCGGCGCGCGTCCTCACGGCGACGCACCGGCACGCGTCCGTGGACGCCGGGAGTGCCCGTGGAGCCGCCCCGAGCCGACAGGTCCCCGGCTCACCACCCGCGCGCGTGCCACTCCGGCAGGTGCGGCCGTTCCGCGCCCAGCGTGGTGTCGTTGCCGTGCCCCGGATAGACCCACGTCTCGTCCGGCAGCACGTCGAAGAGCTTCGTCTCCACGTCGTGGATCAGGCTGGCGAACGCCTTCGGGTCCTTGCGGGTGTTGCCGACACCGCCCGGGAAGAGGCAGTCGCCGGTGAAGACGTGCGGGTGGCCGTGGGGATCGTCGTAGACCAGCGCGATCGAACCGGGCGTGTGGCCGACCATATGGCGCGCGGTGAGTTCCACCCGGCCCACCCTGATGACGTCGCCGTCGTCGACGAGGACGTCGGTGGGCACCGGGATGCCGGGGGCGTCCTCGCGGCCGGCGTACGTACGCGCGCCCGTGGCCGCGACGACCTCGGCGAGCGCCTGCCAGTGATCGCCGTGCCGATGCGTGGTGACGACGGACGCGATGCCGTCGTCACCGATCATGCCGAGGAGCGTCTCCGCCTGGTCGGCGGCGTCGATCAGGAGCTGCTCGTCGGTGGCCCGGCAGCGCAGCAGATAGGCGTTGTTGTCCATCGGGCCGACCGCGATCTTCGTGATCATCAGGTCTTTCAGCTCGTGCACATCCGCCGGTCCGCCGACCTTGACCTCTCCGGAGTACGTCATGACCGCCAGCCTATAGCGGTGAGGGCCCCGGCGGACGGCTGCCCGCACGGGCCCGCGGACGGCCGTCGTCCTACAGCGGAGGCAGCTTCGGCAGCACCCCGCCCCGCACCTCCAGCGCCGACCCGTCGCGGCGCCCGGCGAGCCAGCCCACCAGGTCCGCCGGCCGGCCGGTGACCGTGATCTCCGGCTCGTCCGCCGCGCGGCCGGTGGTCCACGCGTGCGTGCCGTCCGTGAGGCGTGTCGCCGGGACGTCGGGGTGGCCGGAGAACCGGTCCGCGAGGAAGTCGGTCTCCCGCTCCAGGAACTCGGCCGGAAGATCTTCCAGCTCGTACCCGATGCCGAGATCGACGTGGTGCAGCTCCACCTCCACCCACCGCCGGAACGGCACCCGGGACGCGGAGTCGGTGACGCCGTTGCGCAGCTCCACCGTGCGCGTCCAGTCCGCGGGCGCGTCCCCGGCCGCCTGGAAGCGGGCCGCACTCTCGCGGACGTCGGCGACCTGGACCTCCAGAGGCCGCGGCGCGTCCCGCTCGATGTCGGCGTCCCGTACCTCGGCGCTCGCGTACATGGGGCGGCCCTGGAGGACGTTCACGAGGGCGTCCGCGTTCCGGGCCAGGTGGGCGAGGACGTGGCCGCGGCTCCAGCCCGGGAGTCGTGACGGCTCGGCGAGAGTCGCGTTGTCCAGTGCGGCGACCGCGGTGAGCAGCCGATCGGTCGCTTCCCGTACACGGGCCAGGTCATGAGCGTGATCAATCATGGTGCTGACCCTAGTCCCGCCACTCCTTCGGGTGAAGGTGTCGGACCTCGCCCGCAAATCGAAAGCACGTGCTATATCGTCGGTGGCGGCGTCGGGCATGCTGGAGGGCCGGGGGTTGTTATGCAACCGGGCAATCCGACCGGCGTTGTCAGTGGCTCCCCCTAGTCTGAAGAAGCACGGGGGCCCCGCCCCTGTCACTTCTCTCAAGAAAGGTGCGGACCGGCGTGGCCGACCGTCTCATCGTCCGTGGCGCGCGCGAGCACAACCTGAAGAATGTCTCGCTCGACCTGCCTCGTGACTCGCTCATCGTCTTCACGGGCCTGTCCGGGTCGGGCAAGTCCTCCCTGGCCTTCGACACGATCTTCGCCGAGGGCCAGCGTCGCTACGTGGAGTCGCTCTCCTCGTACGCACGGCAGTTCCTCGGCCAGATGGACAAGCCCGACGTCGACTTCATCGAAGGCCTCTCCCCGGCGGTCTCCATCGACCAGAAGTCGACCTCGCGCAACCCGCGCTCGACGGTCGGCACGATCACCGAGGTCTACGACTACCTGCGCCTGCTCTTCGCGCGCATCGGCAAGCCGCACTGCCCCGAGTGCGGCCGTCCGATCTCGCGCCAGTCGCCGCAGGCCATCGTGGACAAGGTGCTGGAGCTGCCGGAGGGCAGCCGCTTCCAGGTGCTGTCCCCCCTGGTCCGCGAGCGCAAGGGCGAGTTCGTCGACCTCTTCGCCGACCTGCAGACCAAGGGCTACTCCCGCGCGCGCGTGGACGGCCAGACCATCCAGCTGTCCGATCCGCCGACGCTGAAGAAGCAGGAGAAGCACACCATCGAGGTGGTCGTGGACCGCCTCACGGTGAAGGACTCCGCCAAGCGCCGCCTCACCGACTCCGTGGAGACCGCCCTCGGCCTGTCCGGCGGCATGGTCGTGCTCGACTTCGTGGACCTCCCCGAGGATGATCCCGAGCGCGAGCGCATGTACTCGGAGCACCTGTACTGCCCGTACGACGACCTGTCCTTCGAGGAGCTGGAGCCCCGCTCCTTCTCCTTCAACTCGCCCTTCGGCGCCTGCCCCGAGTGCACCGGCATCGGCACGCGCATGGAGGTCGACCCGGAGCTGATCGTCCCGGACGAGGACAAGTCCCTGGACGAGGGTGCCATCCACCCCTGGTCGCACGGACACACCAAGGACTACTTCGGCCGCCTGATCGGTGCCCTCGCGGACGCCCTCGGTTTCCGCACGGACATCCCCTTCGCGGGTCTGCCGCAGCGGGCGAAGAAGGCCCTGCTCTACGGCCACAAGACCCAGATCGAGGTGCGCTACCGCAACCGGTACGGCCGGGAACGCGTCTACACCACCCCCTTCGAGGGCGCGGTCCCCTTCGTCAAGCGCCGGCACAGCGAGGCCGAGAGCGACGCCAGCCGCGAGCGCTTCGAGGGCTACATGCGCGAGGTGCCCTGCCCGTCCTGCGAGGGGACGCGCCTGAAGCCGATCGTCCTGGCGGTCACGATCATGGGCAAGTCGATCGCCGAGGTCTCCGCGATGTCGATCAGCGACTGCGCGGAGTTCCTGGGCGAGCTGAAGCTGAGCGCCCGTGACAAGAAGATCGCCGAGCGGGTTCTCAAGGAGGTCAACGAGCGGCTGCGCTTCCTGGTCGACGTCGGCCTGGACTACCTCTCGCTCAACCGCGCGGCCGGCACCCTCTCCGGCGGCGAGGCCCAGCGCATCCGGCTGGCCACCCAGATCGGCTCCGGCCTCGTCGGCGTCCTGTACGTCCTGGACGAGCCGTCCATCGGTCTGCACCAGCGGGACAACCACCGCCTGATCGAGACCCTGGTGCGGCTGCGTGACATGGGCAACACGCTCATCGTCGTGGAGCACGACGAGGACACCATCAAGGTCGCCGACTGGATCGTGGACATCGGCCCCGGCGCCGGCGAGCACGGCGGCAAGGTCGTGCACAGCGGCTCCGTGAAGGAGCTGCTCGCCAACACCGAGTCGCAGACCGGCGCCTACCTCTCGGGCCGCAAGTCGATTCCGCTCCCGGACGTACGGCGCCCCATCGACCCGTCCCGCCAGCTCACCGTGCACGGCGCCCGGGAGAACAACCTGCAGGACATCGACGTGTCCTTCCCGCTGGGTGTGTTCACGGCCGTCACCGGCGTCTCCGGCTCCGGCAAGTCGACCCTGGTCAACGACATCCTGTACACGCACCTGGCTCGCGAGCTGAACGGCGCCCGCACCGTCCCCGGACGGCACACGCGCGTGGACGGCGACGACCTGGTCGACAAGGTCGTGCACGTCGACCAGTCGCCGATCGGCCGCACCCCGCGGTCCAACCCGGCGACGTACACCGGTGTCTTCGACCACATCCGCAAGCTGTTCGCCGAGACCACCGAGGCGAAGGTCCGCGGCTACCAGCCCGGCCGCTTCTCCTTCAACGTCAAGGGCGGTCGCTGCGAGAACTGCGCGGGCGACGGCACGATCAAGATCGAGATGAACTTCCTCCCGGACGTCTACGTCCCGTGCGAGGTCTGCCACGGCGCCCGGTACAACCGGGAGACCCTGGAGGTCCACTACAAGGGCAAGTCCATCGCCGAGGTCCTGAACATGCCGATCGAGGAGGCCATGCACTTCTTCGAGGCGGTCCCGGCGATCTCCCGTCACCTGAAGACGCTGAACGACGTCGGTCTCGGCTACGTCCGCCTCGGCCAGTCCGCCACCACGCTCTCCGGTGGTGAGGCGCAGCGCGTCAAGCTCGCCAGCGAACTGCAGAAGCGGTCCACCGGACGCACGGTCTACGTCCTGGACGAGCCGACCACCGGTCTGCACTTCGAAGACATCAGCAAGCTGCTGACGGTCCTCGGCGGACTGGTCGACAAGGGCAACACGGTCATCGTCATCGAGCACAACCTCGACGTGATCAAGACCGCCGACTGGATCGTGGACATGGGGCCGGAGGGCGGCGCGGGCGGTGGCCTGGTGGTCGCCGAGGGCACGCCGGAGGAGGTCGCCGGGGTCCCGGCGAGCCACACCGGCAAGTTCCTGCGCGAGATCCTCGGCGCCGACCGCATCAGCGACGCCGAACCGGTCAAGGCGCAGCGGGGCGGCACGGCCCGGAAGAAGACGGCCGCGGCCAGGTCGACGGCGAAGAAGACGGTGACGGCCAAGGCCAACAGCACCGCGACCAAGAAGGCCGCCACGGCCGCGAAGAAGGCGACGCCCGCGAAGAAGACCACGCGGGCCCGCAAGGCCTGACAGCCCATCAAAAATTCGGCGCCCCGCGGGAACTTCCCGCGGGGCGCCGCTCGTTCTCCCATCAGCCAGCCCGGCCCGGCGGTCCGACCGGCCCCTCCACACCGCAGGCCCGGCCGCACCTTGTCAACAGCACAGGGAGATCAGCCGCTCACAGCGCGGTCGGCTCACCCAGCTCCGCCGCGTACGGCGGCTCGGCCCCCGCCCGCGAACAGGTGATCGCCGCCGCCCGTGCCGCGAAGCGCAGCAGCCGCGTCCAGCCCTCCGCCCCGAGGGCGGCCAGCGCTTCCGCGGACAGCGCGTCCTGGACGGCCAGCCCGTGCAGCAGGGCCGCGTTCACCGTGTCACCGGCGCCGATGGTGTCCACGACATCGACCTTCTCGCCCGGCACGGAATACTCCCCGCCGTCCCGGGTGAACACGGTCAGACCGTCACCGCCCCGGGTGACCACCACCGCCGCCGGTCCCGCGGCCAGCCACGCGCGCGGGCTGCCGCCGAGCCACGCCGCGTCCTCCGCGGACAGCTTCAGCAGCGTCACCGAGGGCAGCCAGCTCTTGAAACGCGCCCGGTAGGCGTCCGCGTCCGGGATCAGTCCCGCACGGATATTGGGGTCGAGCGCGGTGAACAGCCCCTGCCCGGCCGCCGCGCGCATCAGCTCCTCGTAGGCGCTCGCCCCCGGTTCCAGGACGAGCGAGCAGGTACCGAAGGACACCGCGCGCGTACCGGCGGGGAGCGCGGCGGGAGCGGTGAACAGACGGTCGGCGGTGCCGTCGACATAGAAGGAGTAGGCGGCCGATCCCGTGGCGTCGATCGTGGCCACCGCGAGCGTCGTCGGCTCCGGCCCTCGCTGCACCCCGGACACGTCGACCCCGGCCCGCCGCAGCCCGTCGAGCAGGGCTTCGCCGAAGGCGTCGGCGGACGTCCGGGAGCAGAAGGCGGTGCGGGAGCCGAGCCGGCCGAGGGCCACGGCGGTGTTGTACGGGCCGCCGCCGAGCGCCGGCTTCAGGTCCGCGAGGGCACCGGGGCCCTGCGGTACCAGGTCGATCAGTGCCTCACCGGCGACGACGATCACGTGGCGGTTCCCTTCTCGGACAGCGTGGATGATGCGGTGTACCCGGCCGCTCCGGCGGGGCCCGGCTCCTCCGGGCAGCCGCAGGACGTGCGGTGGACGAACGTGCACGGCAGCCGGAGCGTCCGGGCCGGCCGCTCCGGCTCGGCCAGCCGGTCCAGGAGCACCCGGACGGCTCGGCCTCCCAGCTCCCGGCTGGGCTGGGCGATGGCGGTCAGCCGGGGCGAGAACAGGTCGGCCCAGGCGAAGTCGTCGAAGCAGCACAGGGCGATGTCCTCCGGCACCGACCGGCCGTGCCGGCGCAGCGCGCGCAGGGCGCCGATGGTCATCGCGTTGTTGGCGGTGACGAGCGCCGTCGGCGGATCGGGCAGGCCGAGCAGGGCGGCCGTGGCCCGCTCGGCGCCGGCGGACTCGGAATTGCCGGACACGACGAGACGGTCGTCGTACGCCAGACCGGCGGCGGCGAGGCCCTCCCGGTAGCCGGCGACGCGCTCACCGGTGGTGCTCAGCCCGGGCAGCCCGGCGACCAGGGCGATCCGGCGGTGCCCCAGCCCGGCGAGGTGGGTGACGAGGAGGGCCGTCGGCGCGGCGCTCTCGGCGCAGACCTGGTCGAAGCAGAGCGCGTTCGCCAGCGGCGCGGCACCCGCACCGTCGCCCGGCGGCACGTCCTGCGTCGCGTGCGCGCCGACCAGCCGGTCCAGGAACACCGTCGGCACCGCGTGGCGGCGCAGGTAATCGACGAGGTCGGTCGGGTCGGCGGACGGGGCGACGATCATGCCGTCCACCCGGCGCTCATGCAGGAGCTGCACGACCTTGCGCTCATGCCGGGGGTCGTCGTGCGGATCGGCGAGGAGCAGGCTGTAGCCCGCCTCCAGGGCGGCGGCCTCGACGCCTTGCAGGATCTCGGTGAAATACGGGTTGCTGATGGCCGACACCGCGAGGCCGATGGAGCGGGTGCGCGAGGTGACCAGGGAGCGGGCCAGGGTGTTGGGGGTGTAGCCCAGCGCGTCGACGGCGTCGAGCACGGCCTGGCGGGTGTGGGGGAGCACCGGACGCGTGCCGTTCAGGACGTGGGAGACGGTGGCCACGGAGACTCCGGCACTCCGGGCGACATCCGCCATGGTGGCCATCTCGCTCCCTTCCCTGAGCCGACAAAGAGTCGACAAGCCAGCAAGTCGACAAGCGGAGACCCTGCGGACCGCCGGCCCGATCAGTCCTTCCGGTTCTCCGGCCGGGACGCTATCCCATGGCCCCGCCCCGCGTAAACGCTTACGTAAGCGTTTACG
>NZ_MUMF01000149.1 GCF_002155905.1 Streptomyces tricolor
CGGCCGACGTCCGCGAACTCGCGGCAGCGCTCGGTGTCCGCCCCACCAAGCAGCGCGGCCAGAACTTCGTGATCGACGCCAACACGGTCCGCCGGATCGTCCGGACCGCCGAGGTCCGCCCCGACGACGTCGTCGTGGAGGTCGGCCCCGGCCTCGGCTCGCTCACCCTCGCGCTGCTGGAGGTCGCCGACCGGGTCACCGCCGTCGAGATCGACGACGTGCTCGCCGCCGCCCTCCCCGCGACCATCACCGCGCGCATGCCCGGGCGCGCCGACCGCTTCGCGCTGGTCCACTCCGACGCGATGCACGTCACCGAGCTGCCCGGCCCCGCGCCGACGGCGCTGGTGGCGAACCTGCCGTACAACGTCGCCGTACCCGTGCTGCTGCACATGCTCGACACCTTCCCGAGCATCGAGCGGACCCTGGTGATGGTGCAGTCCGAGGTCGCCGACCGGCTCGCCGCCGCGCCCGGCAACAAGGTGTACGGCGTGCCGTCCGTGAAGGCCAACTGGTACGCCGACGTGAAGCGGGCCGGGGCCATCGGGCGCAATGTCTTCTGGCCCGCGCCGAACGTCGACAGCGGGCTGGTCTCGCTCGTCCGGCGGGCCGAGCCGATCAAGACCACCGCCGGCAAGGACGAGGTCTTCGCGGTGATCGACGCGGCCTTCGCCCAGCGCCGCAAGACCCTGCGGGCGGCGCTGGCCGGCTGGGCCGGGTCCGCGGCGGCGGCCGAGGCGGCCCTGGTCGCGGCCGGGGTCTCGCCGCAGGCCCGCGGGGAGGCCCTGACGGTGGAGGAGTTCGCGCGGATCGCGGAGCACAAGGAGAGCGGCGAGTGAGCGTCACCGTACGCGTACCGGCCAAGGTCAACGTCCAGCTCGCGGTGGGCGCCGCCCGCCCCGACGGCTTCCACGACCTGGCCAACGTCTTCCTCGCCGTCGGCCTGTACGACGAGGTGACGGTGACGCCCGCGGAGGAACTCCGGATCACCTGCGCCGGCCCGGACGCCGACCAGGTCCCGCTGGACCGCACCAACCTCGCCGCCCGCGCGGCGATCGCCCTCGCCGGGCGCCGGGGCATCGAGCCGCACGTCCACATCCACATCGCCAAGGACATCCCGGTCGCCGGCGGCATGGCGGGCGGCAGCGCGGACGGCGCGGGCGCGCTGCTCGCCTGCGACACGCTGTGGGGTACGGGTGCCTCGCGATCCGAACTCCTCGCCCTCTGCGCCGAGCTGGGCAGCGACGTGCCGTTCAGCCTGGTGGGCGGGGCGGCGCTCGGAGTGGGGCGCGGGGAGCAGCTGACGGCCCTGGAGACCGGCGGCACCTTCCACTGGGTGTTCGCGATGGCCGGGCGGGGGCTCTCCACCCCGGCGGTGTTCCGCGAGTTCGACCGGCTGGCGCAGGGGCGGGAGATCCCGGAGCCGGTGGCGTCGGCGGAGCTGCTGGCGGCGCTGGCGAAGGGGGACGCGGACGCGCTGGCGGCCGCCGTCTCCAACGATCTCCAGCCCGCCGCGCTGTCCCTGTTCCCGGAGCTGGCGGACACGCTGGAGGCGGGGCGCGGGGCGGGTGCGCTCGCCGCGCTGGTCTCCGGGTCCGGGCCTACGACGGCCTTTCTCGCACGGGACGCCGAGGCGGCGGAGAAGGTGGCGGCGGCCCTGAGGGCGTCGGGCACGTGCAGGGCCGTACGGCTGGCGGCGGGGCCGGTGGCGGGGGCGACGGTTCTCTGAGGGGGCTCAGTACTGGTCGATGGCGGCCAGGTCGATGTCGATGTCGTAGGGGACACTGACCTTGACGTGGTCGTGGTGGATGCCGGTCAGTGCGTACGTGCCGGTGGCCTCGCCGCGCTCGTACACCTGGACCACTGGGTGGTCGTCCTGTCCCGCCATGTCGACGAGCCAGTAATGGGGGATACCCGCCGCTGCGTACTTGTGCGGCTTGTAGTCACGGTCGCGAGCTTCGGAGTCCGGCGAGACCACCTCCACGGCGAGCAGCACGTCGGCTGCCTTGAAGTGGGTCTGACGCCGGTCGGTGAGGGCTTCGGCACGGATCACGGAGATGTCCGGTTCCGGACCGTTGCGTCGATCCAGTACCACCGTCATCTCACACACGACCTTCAAGTCGGGCGGCAGGGTGCTGCGCAGTCCGTGCGCCAGCAGATGGATCATGGCGTAGCGGAAGTAGCGCTGCGGACTCACGAAGACAAGGCTCCCGTCGATCAGCTCGGTGTGACGCGGGAGATCCGGCAGCGTGAACAGGTCGTCCACGGTGTAGCCGTCCTGCGGCGGCACCGGCCACTGGACTCGGTGCTTTACGGACTCGGCGGTCATGGTTCCTCCCATGCACGGGATCCTGCTGCCTGCCCTCCACGGTAGCGGCCGTTTCACGATCACGTCATTACAAAGAGTGACAACCCCCTCGCGCCCCGCCCCTCACCCCCGAAGCCCTACGCTAGAAGGCTGACCCACGCGGCGGAGCCGCATATCGAGTACAGCCCCGCGCACAGGAGTGAAATGGCCGTCAACCTGGTCAATGTCGAGAACGTCAGCAAGGTGTACGGCACCCGTGCCCTGCTGGACGGCGTCTCGCTCGGCGTGTCGGAAGGGGACCGGATCGGGGTCGTCGGACGCAACGGCGACGGCAAGACCACCCTCATCCGGATGCTCGCCAAGCTGGAGGAGGCCGACACCGGCCGGGTCACGCACTCCGGCGGGCTGCGGCTCGGCGTGCTCACGCAGCACGACTCCCTCGACCCCGCCGCCACCGTCCGCCACGAGGTCATCGGTGACATGGCCGACCACGAGTGGGCCGGGAACGCCAAGGTCAGGGACGTGCTGACCGGGCTGTTCGGCGGGCTGGACCTGCCGGGCTTCCCGAAGGGCCTGGACACCGTCATCGGTCCGCTCTCCGGCGGCGAGCGGCGCCGTATCGCGCTGGCCAAGCTGCTCATCGAGGAGCAGGATCTGATCGTCCTGGACGAGCCCACCAACCACCTCGACGTCGAGGGCATCGCCTGGCTGGCCGAGCACCTGCGCAACCGGCGCTCGGCGCTGGTGTGCGTGACGCACGACCGGTGGTTCCTGGACCAGGTGTGCACCCGCATGTGGGACGTGCAGCGCGGCGACGTGTACGAGTACGAGGGCGGCTACTCCGACTACGTCTTCGCGCGGGCCGAGCGGGAGCGGATCGCCGCCACCGAGGAGGCCAAGCGGCAGAACCTGATCCGCAAGGAGCTGGCCTGGCTGCGGCGCGGGGCGCCCGCGCGCACGTCGAAGCCGCGCTTCCGGGTGGAGGCCGCCAACGAGCTGATCGCGGACGTGCCGCCGCCCCGGGACAGCAGCGAGCTGATGAAGTTCGCCTCCTCGCGGCTCGGCAAGACGGTCTTCGACCTGGAGGACGTCACCGTGCAGGCCGGGCCGAAGGTGCTGCTCAAGCACGTCACCTGGCAGCTCGGCCCGGGCGACCGGATCGGTCTGGTCGGGGTCAACGGCGCCGGCAAGACGTCGCTGCTGCGGGCCATGGCCGCCGCGGCCCGGACCGAGGGCGAGGAGCAGCCCGCCGGTGGCCGCATCGCCGTCGGGAAGACCGTCAGGCTCGCCTACCTCTCCCAGGAGGTCGCCGAGCTCGACCCCACCTGGCGGGTGCTGGAAGCCGTGCAGCGGGTCCGGGAGCGCGTCGACCTCGGCAAGGGGCGCGAGATGACGGCCGGGCAGCTGTGCGAGACGTTCGGCTTCGGCAAGGAGAAGCAGTGGACGCCGGTCGGGGACCTGTCCGGCGGTGAGCGGCGGCGGCTCCAGCTGCTGCGGCTGCTCATGGACGAGCCCAACGTCCTCTTCCTGGACGAGCCCACCAACGACCTCGACATCGAGACCCTCACCCAGCTGGAGGACGTCCTCGACGGCTGGCCCGGCTCGATGATCGTCATCTCCCACGACCGGTTCTTCGTGGAGCGGACGACGGACCGGGTGTTCGCCCTGCTCGGCGACGGCACGCTGCGGATGCTGCCGCGCGGCATCGACGAGTACCTGGAGCGGCGGCAGCGGATGGAGGAGGCGGTCGCCGCACAGGCCGCCGCCGCGGCACCCAGGCCGGCCGCGGCGGAGAAGAGCGCCGCCGACCAGCGTGCCGCCAAGAAGGAACTCCAGAAGATCGAGCGCCAGTTGGACAAGATCTCCGAGAAGGAGTCCACGCTGCACGCCCGGATCGCCGAGAACGCCACCGACTTCGCGAAGGTGGCCGAACTGGACGCCCAGTTGCGGGACCTCGCCGGGGAGCGGGAGGAACTGGAGCTGCGCTGGCTGGAACTGGCGGAGGACGCCTGACCGTCCACCCCGCGCACGGAGGGGGCGCGTGCGCCGCGTGAAGGGGGCGTGAAGGCTCATAACGACGGCATCACGGGCCGGTCCTCCCTTGGGAACAGGGGAGGGCGCGGCCCCGTGTGCCGTCTGCCCCGGGTGATAGAAAGAGCCGTCTGAGAACTGTCTGAAAACGACCTTGGGTCCGTCACGGCCCTCGGGGCGTGGCTAAAAATCAGTGAACGAGGGGGAAGAGCGCTGATGACTCAGCCGCCCAACCAGCCGCCGCAGGGCGGGTTCGGAGCGCCGCAGGACCAGCCGCCGCAGGGCGGAGGTTTCGGCCCGGCCCCGCAGACGCCACCGGCGCAGGGCGGTTTCGGCGCCGCTCCCCAGACCCCGCCGGCCCAGGGCTCGCCGGCGCAGACCCCGCCCGCGCAGGGCGGTTTCGGCGCGCCGCAGCCGCCCGCGGGCCCTCCGCAGCAGCCCCAGCCGGGCTACGGCTACCCGCAGCAGCCCCAGCAGCCGGGACCGTACGGCGCCGCTCCGGGGCCCTACGGCCCTCCGCAGCAGCCGGGCCCCTACGGCACCCCGCAGCCCGGCTACGGCCACCCGCAGCAGCCGCCGTACCCGGGCATGCCCGGCGCCGCGCCCGGGGGGCCCGCCCCGGGTCCGCAGGGCTCGAAGAAGAAGACGGCGCTGATGGTCGGGGGCGCGGTGGCCGCGCTGCTGGTCATCGGCGGCACGGTGGTCGCGGTGACCGGCGGCGACGACGAGGGCGGCGGCAAGAAGAAGCCGGTGGCCCAGCAGAGCGACGACCCGAAGAACTCCCCCACCTCCTCGCCGACCACGTCCGGTGGCGGTGGCGAGGACCCGGAGAACCTCAACAAGGGCCGGCAGCCGGGCGAGGCGAAGGTGCTCTGGTACAAGCCGGCGCCGGACGCCCCGGCCTCCGGCGCCGACGCGCCCGGCATGTGGATCACCGGCGACACGGCGGTGAAGGCGGCGTACAAGCAGGTCTTCGCCTTCCACGCGGGTGACGGCGGCACCGCCTGGGGGCCGGTCGCCTTCCCGCAGAAGATCTGCGCGGTCACCCCGCAGAAGTCGGCCGACGACAAGATCGTCGTGGCGTACCTGAACGGCGGCGGCGACCGCGCCAAGTGCAACCAGCTCCAGCAGCTGGACCTGCGCACCGGCGAGAAGGGCTGGACCGCCGAGGTCGCCGACGGCGGGCTGTTCGACAGCGCGCTCAGCGTCGAACTGACGGTGAGCGGCAAGACGTTGATGGTGGGCCGTTCGCAGTCGGGCACGGCGTACGACCTGGGCACCGGCAAGAAGCTGTACGACAAGAAGAAGTACGGCGCGGCCTGTTTCCCGGCCGCCTTCGCGGGCGGCACGAACCGGCTGATCCAGGTGGCCTCCTGCGGTGCCGGCACCGGCAAGGAGCACGAGGAGATCCAGGAGCTCGACCCGGCCACCGGCAAGGNNGTGGTCTACCTGACCAACCGGGACAAGAAGGCCTGGAACATCTCCACCTTCACCAAGGACGGCAAGTTCCGCTCGGAGGTCAAGGTGGACGAGAAGTTCGCCCCCCGCTGCGGCTGGGCCGTCCTGGAACGTGAACTCCAGGGCTGCCAGGGTGTCGTGGCCGACGCGAACATGCTCTACCTGCCCACCGACTCCACCGTCAGCGCCAACCAGATCGTCGCGATCAGCCTCGCCGACGGCAAGGAGAAGTGGCGGGTCGAGTCCCCGGCGGACGAGCCGATGGCGCCGGTGAAGATCGAGGGCGGCAAGCTCATCGCGTACGTGCAGCCGTCGTACGACACGGGCGGCCAGGTGGTGTCGGTCCCGGTCACCGGCTCCTCCCACAAGACGACCAGGCTGCTGCAGAACCCGCAGGGCGCCGCCGACGTCGAGGACACCTTCTACGACGGGGTCGTCGACTGGACCGGCGGGCGGTTCTTCATCTCCTCGGGCCGGCTGTCCGGCGACGACGACTCGAAGGAGAAGCTCATGATGGCCTTCGGCAACTGAGCCCGGAGCACCCGCCCGGGCCCAGCCCGTCCCTTCCGAGTCCCTTGCGCCGTACGGCCTTCGAGCGGCCCCGAGG
>NZ_MUMF01000150.1 GCF_002155905.1 Streptomyces tricolor
CACCCCGCGCCGCGGCGCGGTCGGCGAGTCTCGGTGTGCCCTGGGCCGGAGTGCCGTCCGGCAGCCAGGCCGGGCCGTCCGCCGCAGTGCCGTCCGGCGGCTGCGGCACGCCCTCCCGGGCATCGGCGGCGCGTGCGCCCCTGCGGTCCCCCCGCCGTGGCGTCATGTCCGGGGCGTCGCTCTTCGGGGCCGGTCCGCGGCGGCTGTGGCGTCCCACCCTGGCCCTCAGCTCCTCGCGTCCACGACGGCGCCGGCGCCCTCACCGGAGCCGTTCGCCGCCTGCGCCAGGAGGTCCCGGAAGGCGCCGGCCACCACGTCCGGGTACTCCATCATCGCCACATGCCCGGCGTCCGGCAGGGTCAGCAGACGGGAGTCCCGGAAGGCGCGGGCGGCCTTGGCTGCCATCCGGAAGCCGACGAGCTGGTCCCGGCCGCCGTAGATCAGCAGGGTGGGGGCGAGCACCCGCTCGGCCTGGCGCCACAGCCCGTGCTGGCCGCCGAGCGTGTAGGCGTTGACGATCCCGCGCGCGGAGCGGGCCATCGCGTCCCAGAAGTACGGCAGTCGCAGCCGCCGCTCCAGCTCCTCCACGGCATGCCGGAACGCCTCCGGCGAGACCCGCGCGGGGTCGCCGTAGCAGAGCGCCATGACCCCGCGCACCCGCTGCTCGGCCGTCCACTCCTTGGTGAGCCGGGTGAACAGGGCGGCGATGCCGGGGACGGCGAGCAGTCCCGTCGGCACCGCGGTGCGCTGCACCCGCAGCTCGGGCAGGGCGGGCGAGACGAGCGTGAGCGTGCGGACCAGGTCGGGGCGTACGGCGGCCACGCGCGTGGTGACCGCGCCGCCGAGCGAGTTCCCGAAGAGGTGGACGGGGCCGCGGCCGGCCGCGTCGAGATAGCGGATCACCGCGCGCGCGTGCCCGGTGACGGAGTAGTCGCCGTCGTCCGGGGGCGGGGAGTCGCCGAAGCCCGGCAGGTCGACCGCCTCGCTGTCGACGACGCCGTCCAGCTCGGCCATGAGCGACGACCAGTTCTGCGAGGAGCCGCCGAGCCCGTGGACGTACAGCGCGGGCGGCAGGCCCTCGCGCGCGGGGCGCCGGGAGCGGACCGACAGGGTGACACCGGGCAGGCCCACGGACCGCAGCCGCTCGCCCTCACCGACCCGGACGGGCGCCACCCTGGGAAGCACACTGGCGGCCGGCACGGAGGGCGACTCGGTCGAAGACATGCGGCAATGTTACGAGGTGATCACGCCGGGATTCGTGTGTTCGCCGTCACAGCGTGAACCCGTACCGGGCTGGAAACCCTGTGCGGCGAACGGGCCTGACGGCATGGCGTCCGGATCAGCTGTCTCCTAGGCTCGTACAGAGGGCACCCGCGTGTGGCCCCTGCTGTTTTCAGGGACGTTCGTAGGAAGGGAGCCCGTCATGGCCTATGACCCCATCGAGCCCGACGCGATCGAGGACATCGAGGACCTGGAGGCGGACGCGGTGCAGGAACGGGACGTCGAGGCGCCCGAGGTGGACGCCGCGGAGCAGCACGCGGACATCGCGCCGGACCGCGACGACCCCCTGACGGGCATGGACCCGGACCGCGCCAACGTGGCCGATCTGGTCGAACAGGCGCGCGTGGTCGCGCTCGACGAGGACGACTACCGCTGACGTCCGACCCGGGGTCCGGCGCGGACGACCGCCGCTGACCTCGCAGGACCGCACGGGACCCGGCCGGCCGCACCAGGCGGGCCGCACGGCTTTCGCCGTCGTCCGGTACGTGAAATTCTGCGCCCGCACCGCGCACACCACGGTTACCGAAACGTACGATGGCCGCGCGGCCGACACCGCATGTGGACGACTTTGGGAGGCGGCGTGACAGCCATCGAGCAAACTGAGGCAGCACGCCCGCGTGGCACCCGTCTGCCGCGCCGAGCCCGACGGAACCAGTTGCTGGGCGCCGCTCAGGAGGTTTTCGTCGCACAGGGCTACCACGCGGCGGCGATGGACGACATCGCCGAGCGGGCCGGTGTGAGCAAGCCGGTGCTCTACCAGCACTTCCCCGGCAAGCTGGACCTCTACCTCGCCCTGCTGGACCAGCACTGCGAGTCGCTGATCCAGTCCGTGCGCAGCGCGCTGGCGTCGACGACCGACAACAAGCAGCGCGTGCGGGCCACCATGGACGCCTACTTCGCGTACGTGGAGGACGACGGCGGGGCCTTCCGGCTGGTCTTCGAGTCGGACCTGACGAACGAACCCGCGGTGCGCGAGCGCGTGGACAAGGTCACCAACGAGTGCGCCGAGGCCATCTGCGACGTCATCGCCGAGGACACCGGCCTCTCGCGCGCGGAGTCGATGCTGCTGGCCTCCGGACTGGGCGGACTCGCCCAGGTGGTGGCCCGCTCCTGGCTGCACAGCGACCGCAGCGTCCCGCGCGATCAGGCGGTGCAGCTGCTGACCTCGCTGGCCTGGCGGGGCATCGCCGGTTTCCCGCTGCACGGCACCGAACACCACTGACGGCCGTTTGTTCCCGGACGGTGTTCGCTCGTGGCGTTCCGGCCCACCGCGTCCACGTCCCCTCACCGGGCTAATGTGTGCTGGGTACGGCGCGGATGATCGCGCACATCACTGACCGTCGGAGGGACATAGCCGTGGAGGTCAAGATCGGCGTGCAGCACGCGCCCCGCGAGATCGTTCTGGAGAGCGGTCAGAGCGTCGAGGAGGTCGAACGCGTGGTGGCCGAGGCGCTGGCCGGGAAGACGGGGCTGCTCAGCCTCCAGGACGAGAAGGGCCGCAAGGTCCTGGTGCCGACGGACCGTCTGGCGTACGTGGACATCGGTGAGCCGACCGTGCGCAAGGTGGGCTTCGGCGCGCTGTAAGCCGTAGTCGCGCGAAGGGCCCGGCGGCCGTGTGCCGCCGGGCCCTCGCGCGTACGTGCGGTGCACCCGGACGTGCGTACGGCCGCACACACGGACGGATCACAACTCCTCCACAGCGCAGGATTGCAATCCGCAGGTCACGGGTAAGACGGGCTACGACCGTCGAGCCAGACCGGCCGTGGGAGGGACCCCGACATGATTCTCGAAGCACTCGGCTCCGCCGTGCTCGGTCTGCTCCTCGCGTGGGCGGCGACAGTCGGCCTCGGCCACCGGCTGCCGGCCCGTCCGCTGGTCTACTGCACGGGCGTCGCCGGAGCCCTCTTCGGCGACTTCGTCACCCACACGGCCCTCGGCCCCGGCACCGCCCTGCTCAGCCTGCTGGGCGCCGCGGCCATCTCGGTGGCGTCCCTGTCCCTGCTGCTGCGCCCGACCGGCCGTCTGCGCCGACGATCGGCGACGGCGTAAGGCCCGAGCAGAAGGCGGCATGGGGGGCGGCGACGGCGCGGCCGGGCCGCGAGGGGCGCGGGAACTGCGCGAGCGACCACCAAGCGCCCGCAACCACGAGACGACCGGCGCCCACCCCCACGGAGTGCTACGCCGCGAGGCCGAGCGCGGCCATCCGCTTGGTGTGCGCCTCCGTGATCCGCGAGAACATCTTCCCGACCTCGGCGAGGTCGAAGCCGTCGGCCACCCCGCCCACGAGCATCGTGGACAGCGCGTCCCGGTCCGCGACCACCCGCTGGGACTGCGACAGCGCCTCGCCCATCAGCCGCCGCGCCCACAGCGCCAGCCGGCCGCCCACGCGCGGGTCGGCGTCGATGGCGGCCCGCACCTTCTCCACCGCGAAATCGGCGTGCCCGGTGTCGTCGAGCACGGCCAGCACCAGCTCGCGGGTGTCGGAGTCGAGCCGGGCCGCGACCTCGCGGTAGAAGTCGCTCGCGATCGAGTCGCCGACGTACGCCTTGACCAGGCCCTCCAGCCAGTCCGACGGCGCGGTCTGCTTGTGGAAGCCGTCGAGCGCGGCCACGAACGGGTCCATCGCCGCCGTGGGCTCCTCGCCGATCTCGGTCAGCCGGTCCCGCAGCCGTTCGAAGTGGTGGAACTCGGCCGAGGCCATCTTCGCCAGCTCCGCCTTGTCCGCGAGGGTCGGCGCCAGCTTGGCGTCCTCCGCGAGCCGCTCGAACGCCGCCAGCTCCCCGTACGCCAGCGCGCCGAGCAGGTCCACGACCGCGGCGCGGTACTGCGGGTCGGCGGACGCCTGCGCCCAGTCCTGGGCGGCGACACCGGTGGGTTCGGCGGGTTCGGCGGACGCGTTCTCAGGCTTGTCAGAGCTAGTCATGAGGCGCACAATAGCCCGCTTGGCGCCTCTCTCAAGTCCCCGGCCGATCACTGTGACCACGACTACGTGACCAAATCGGCCATCGCATGTGCGCGAATCCGGGGTATGGTGGTAATGCGCCTGCCAGAGTGCGTCGACGGTGTTCGACGTGTCCCGACAGGCCGCATGCATGAGGATGCCCGGTCGGTGGCCCGATCGGCTCCGACCCGACAGCCCTCCAAGGCCGTACGGCAGTGATCGTACGACGACAGGAGGGACCCTCAGCGGTACGAGCGCTCGAGCGTCGGCAGAGGTCCCGTGTCATACGGCTCGCCCCGAGTGGTTGGTCCGTACGGCAGCCGACGTCCCCGGCACGGTCAGACATGACCCCCGCGCTCGCCTCGCACCGCGCACACAGAAGAGGCAGCACCCTGACTACGACGTTTCGTGAACTCGGAATCCTCCCCGAGACCGCCGAGGCCCTGGAAGCCGTCGGCATCATCACCCCCTTCCCCATTCAGGAGATGACGCTCCCCGTCGCCCTTTCCGGCACGGACGTCATCGGCCAGGCCAAGACCGGCACCGGCAAGACGCTGGGCTTCGGCCTCCCGCTCCTCGAGCGCGTCACCGTCCCCGCCGACGTCGAGGCCGGACGCGCCGCCCCCGAGGCCCTCACCGACGCCCCGCAGGCGCTCGTCGTCGTCCCCACGCGCGAGCTGTGCACCCAGGTCACCAACGACCTGCTGACGGCCGGCAAGGTCCGTAACGTGCGCGTCGCCGCGATCTACGGCGGCCGGGCCTACGAGCCCCAGGTGGAGGCCCTGAAGAAGGGCGTCGACGTCGTCGTCGGCACCCCGGGCCGGCTCCTCGACCTCGCGGGCCAGAAGAAGCTGAACCTGAAGCACGTCAAGTGCCTGGTCCTCGACGAGGCCGACGAGATGCTCGACCTGGGCTTCCTGCCCGACGTCGAGAAGATCATCAACATGCTGCCGGCCAAGCGCCAGACCATGCTGTTCTCGGCCACCATGCCGGGCGCGGTCATCGGCCTCGCGCGCCGCTACATGTCCCGGCCCACGCACATCCGCGCCACCGCGCCGGACGACGAGGGCGCCACGGTCGCGAACATCAAGCAGTTCGTCTACCGCGCGCACAACATGGACAAGCCGGAGATGGTCGCCCGCATCCTGCAGGCCGAGGGCCGCGGACTGGCGATGATCTTCTGCCGTACGAAGCGGACGGCGGCCGACATCGCCGAGCAGCTCCAGCGGCGCGGGTTCGCCTCCGGCGCGGTCCACGGCGACCTCGGCCAGGGCGCCCGTGAGCAGGCCCTTCGGGCGTTCCGCAACGGCAAGGTCGACGTCCTCGTCTGCACCGACGTCGCCGCGCGCGGCATCGACGTCGAGGGCGTGACCCACGTCATCAACTACCAGTCCCCCGAGGACGAGAAGACCTACCTGCACCGCATCGGCCGTACGGGCCGCGCGGGCGCCAAGGGTACGGCGATCACGTTCGTCGACTGGGACGACATCCCGCGCTGGCAGCTGATCAACAAGGCGCTGGAGCTGGACTTCAACGACCCGGTGGAGACGTACTCCAGCTCCCCGCACCTGTTCACCGACCTCAACATCCCCGCGGGCACCAAGGGCATCCTGCCGCGCTCGGAGCGGACCCGTGCCGGTCTGGACGCGGAGGAGCTGGAAGACCTGGGTGAGACCGGCGGGCGGGGCGCACGCGGCCGAGACCGGGGTGGCCGTGGCGGCCGTGCCGAGTCGGCCCCGGCCGAGCGGGAGCGCCCGGCCCGTACGCCGCGCCGGCGCCGCCGCACCCGCGGCGGAGCACCGGTGGACGCCGCGCCGGCGTCCCCGGCCGCGCCGGCCGCCGAGACCGCCGGTGCGGAGGAGACCCCGGCCGCGACCCGCACCCCGCGCCGCCGTCGCCGTACCCGCGGCGGAGCGCCGACGGAGCCGGTGACGGCCGCCGCGGCGCCCACGACCCCCGCGGAGGCCGCCGTCGAGACGGTGGCCACGGCGGAGGGCCCCGCCGTCCTGGACACCCCGGACACGCAGGAGAAGCCGCGCCGCCGCCGCACCCGCAAGTCGGTCGCGCCGGAAGCGCCGGCGACCGAGTCCGCCGGCGCACCCGCTCCGGCGGCCGAGTCGACGCCGGCCGAGTCCCCGGCGGCCGAGCCGACCGCGGCCGTGACCGACTCCGTGATCGCGGAGAGCCCGGTGGCGGAGCCCGCGCCCGAGTCCGCTCCGGCCGCGGAGACCAAGCCGCGGCGCCGCACCCGGAAGACGGCCGAGCCGGCCCCGTCCGGTGCCGCCGAGGCGGAGGCCGAGGCCGAGGCGAAGCCGCGCCGCACCCGCAAGACCGCCGCTGCCGCCGAGGCCGCCGTGGACACCGCGGAAGGCACGGAGACCAAGCCGCGCCGCACCCGCAAGACCACGGCTGCCGCACCGGAAGCGACCGAAGCGGAGCCCCAGGCCGAGGCCAAGCCGCGCCGCACCCGCAAGACCGCCGCAGCCGCGCCGGAAGCCCCCGAGGCCGAGGCCGAGGCCAAGCCGCGCCGGACCCGCAAGACCGCAGCAGCCGCCGAGGCCGCCGTGGACACCGCGGAAGGCACGGAAGCCAAGCCGCGCCGCACCCGCAAGACCACGGCTGCCGCACCGGAAGCGACCGAAGCGGAGCCCCAGGCCGAGGCCAAGCCGCGCCGCACCCGCAAGACCGCCGCAGCCGCCGAGGCCGCCGTGGACACCGCGGAAGGCACGGAGGCCAAGCCGCGCCGGACCCGCAAGACCGCCGCAGCCGCCGAGGCCGCCGTGGACACCGCGGAAGGCACGGAGACCAAGCCCCGCCGCACCCGCAAGACCGCCGCAGCCGCGCCGGAAGCCCCCGAGGCCGAGGCCAAGCCGCGCCGCACCCGGAAGGCCGCGACCGCCGCCGTGGACGCCGTCGACGGGGAAGCCGTCGCCGCTCCGAAGGCACGGCGGACCCGTAAGGCCGTCGCCGAGGCGGCTGCTCCGGAGATTCCGGCGCAGGCCACCGAGGAGCCGGAGGTCAAGCCGCGGCGCCGGACCCGCAAGACCGCGGCGTCCGCCGCCGAGGCGGCCGGTGACAGCGCCGAGGTGACGCCCAAGCCGCGCCGGGCCCGTAAGGCCACGGCCGCCGTGGAGGCCCCCGAGGCCTGATCGGCGCCGCCCGCGCGGTGGCCACGTTTCCACCGGTCCGATGGCCGGGTTCACGACAGTGGACCCGGCCATCGGCGTTCCGCCGCACCACCCCACCCC
>NZ_MUMF01000151.1 GCF_002155905.1 Streptomyces tricolor
CGCGCTGCTCGCGGCGGTCGGTGCGCAGCCGCCGCCCGGCCTGGCCGAGGAGTACGCGCTGTGCGTGATGAACGCCGTCTCCGGGCGGGGCGACGACCCGGAGGACGCCGGTCTGATCGCCCGCGCGGCCGGCCTCATGGCCTCCCTGGACCGCCCGCTCCGGTTGCCGTTCACGGTGATCCTGTGGTCCCTCACGGGCGGGCCCCGGCTGAGTGCGGACGACCGCGTGCGCGTGCAGTTGGGCCGGGAGCCGTGGGGTCTGGCCCTGCTGGAGCTGGGCCTCGCCTACCAGGAGCTGCTCGCGGGGCGCGCCACCGCCGCGGAGACCGGCTTCACGCGCGCGTGGCAGGGGTTCCGCGGGACGGGCGACCGCTGGGGCATGGCCAACTGCCTCGATCCGCTGGGCGCGTTCGCGTACGGCCGGGGCGAGTACGCGCGGGCGCTGGCCCTGCTGGACGAGGGCCTGGTCCACGTCCGGGAGCTGGACGCGCCGGAGGAGACCGCCGACCTGCTGCGCACCCGGGCGGTGGTGCTGCTGGCCCAGGGGGCGTCGCGGGAGGCCGCCGCGCACTTCACGCACTCCGGTGAGCTGGCCCGTACCGCCGGGGCGACGGACAAGGTGGCCGCCGCGCTGCGCGGCCTGGGGGACGTGGCCCGGCTGACCGGAGCCACCGCACGCGCGCGCGTGCACTACGAAAACGCGCTGGACGCCTGCGCGGCCACCTGGTTCAGCGTCGGGGAGACGGCACGGATCCTCATCGGTCTGGCGCGCCTGTCCCTCGCCGAGGGTGACCCGGACGCCCGGGACTGGCTCGCCCAGGCCCGCGCGCAGGCTCTGGACCCGCCCGACCCGCTCCTGCTCGCCGACGTCGCGGACGCCCTGGCGGACCTCGCCCCGGCACCGGAGCGGGCGGCCGAACTCCTCGGCGCCGCCGCCGGCCTGCGCGGCGCGCCCCTGTCCGGGAGCCCGGACGTCGCGCGGACGACGCGGCACACGCGCGCGTGCCTGTCCGCGCAGGACTACGCCACGGCCTACGAGCGTGGCCGGAGCCTGCGGTCGGCTGCGGTCGGCGAGCGGTAGGCCGGCGGTAGGCGGACGGTAGGCGGACGGTCAGCGGGGCCCGGGACAGTGGCCGGCATGACGAAGCCACACCACCTCGGCCACCTGTCCGTCCTGATCTCCGGCGCCAGTGTCGCCGGCCCCGCCCTCGCCCTGAACCTGGCCCGCTACGGCGCCCGCGTCACGGTCGTGGAGAAGGCACCCGCCCTGCGCACCGGCGGCTTCGCGGTCGACTTCCGCGGCCATGTGCACCGTACGGTGCTCACCGCGATGGGCATCTGGGACGACGTCCACGCCCACCGGACCCGCATGGGCCGGCAGACCGTGGTCGCCGCGGACGGCACCCCGCGCGTGGAGCTGCCCGCGGAGATGATGAGCGGCGACGTGGAGATCTTCCGCGGCGATCTGGCCCGGATCATGTACGAGCGCACGAAGGACGCGGTGGAGTACGTCTTCGGCGACTCCGTGACGGCGCTGACCGACACCCCGCGGGGCGTCGAGGTCGCGTTCGAGCGGGGCGCGCCCCGCCGCTTCGACCTCGTCGTCGGCGCCGACGGCCTGCACTCGCGCACCCGTCGCCTGGTGTTCGGCGACGAGTCCCGCCACCTGCGCTTCCTGGACCACTACGTGGCCGGCTTCTCCCTCCCCAACCACCTGGGCCTGAACCGCACCGGCCGGCTGTACAGCGAGCCCGGCCGCTGCGTGGGCATCAGCAACTACGACGGCGACCCGGAACGGGCCGGCGCGCTGCTGGTCTTCCGGTCCGAACGGCTGGCGTACGACCGCCGGGACGTCGCGGCGCAGAAGCGGATCCTCACCGAGCGGTTCGCCGGGACGGGCTGGGAGACGCCGGCCGTGCTTAAGGGGCTCGCGGAGACGGACGACCTGTACTTCGACGCCATCGCGCAGATCCACGTCGACCGTCTCGTCCGGGGCCGGGTGGCGCTGCTCGGGGATGCCGGGTACGGGGCGACGATGGGCGGCATGGGCACCGGCGTGGCGATCGTCGCCGCCCATGTCCTCGCCGGCGAACTGGCCCTGGCGGGCGGCGATCACCGGATCGCGCTGCCCGCCTACGAGAGCCGGATCCGGGACTTCGCCCGCGGCTGCCAGAAGATCTCCGGCAACGCGGGGCCGTTCTTCGCCCCGGCCACCGAGCGCCGCATCCGCAGCCGGGACCGGATGTACCGGCTGCTCGGCTCCCGGCCGATGGCCGGCTTCTTCAAGCGGCTGACGGAGCGGGCGGCCACCGCGATCCAGCTCAGGGAGTATCCCGCCTGACCCTCAGAGGGTGTCCCGGCCTGACCCTCAGAGGGTGTCCCGCCCGGTCCTCACGGGCCGCTCGGTCCGCATGGGAAGTCCCGCCCGGTCCTCACGGGGAGTCCCGCCCGGTCGTCAGGGGGTGTCCCGCCGGAGCGCCCACCCGTGGTCCACCGGCCCGATCCCGGCACCGAGGGCGAACCCGGCGGCGATCGCCCCGGTGACGTACTCCTTGGCCGCCGTGACCGCCTCCGGCACGGACCGCCCCCTGGCCAGGCCGCAGGCGATGGCGGAGGCGAGGGTGCAGCCGGTGCCGTGGGTGTGCCGGTTGTCGTGGCGGGGGGCGCGCAGCACGAGTTCCTCGGCGCCGTCGGTGAGCAGGTCCACGGCGTCGCCCGCCAGATGCCCGCCCTTGATCAGCACCCACCGCGGTCCGAACGCCAGCACGGCCGCGGCGGCGCGTCGCAGATCGTCCGCCGAACGGACGCGGACGCCGGTGAGTTGGGCGACCTCGTCGAGGTTCGGGGTGGCCACGGTCGCCACCGGCAGCAGTTTCGTCCGTACGGAGTCCAGGGCGGAGGCGGCCAGCAGGGGGTCGCCGTGCTTGGAGACGCCGACCGGGTCGACCACGGCCGGCGCGTCCGTACCGGAGATCAACTCGGCGACCGCCTCGACCAGTTCGGCGGAGGACAGCATGCCGGTCTTCACGGCCTGCACGCCGATGTCGTCCACGACGCTGCGGTACTGGGCCCGTACGGCCTCCACCGGCAGTTCCCACGCGCCCTGGACGCCGAGCGAGTTCTGCGCGGTCACGGCCGTGATCACGCTCATCCCGTGCACGCCGAGGGCCAGCATGGTCTTCAGGTCGGCCTGGACGCCCGCGCCGCCGCCGGAGTCGGAGCCGGCCACCGTGAGGACCCTGGGCGGCGCTTCGAGAGCACTCATGACTCGATGTCCCCGAAGTGGTCCCAGCCGCCCTTGCTGGTCCAGGGCGCCCCGTCGACCGTCACCTGGGGCAGCGCGGAGGGGTTGAGGACCTCGCCGATGACCTTCCAGCGGGCCGGGAGTTTGGCGTCCGGCGGGAAGGTCGCCACGATCGCGTGGTCCTCTCCCCCGGTCAGCACCCACTGGAGCGGGTCCACGCCGACGGCCTGCCCGATGTCGTTCATCTGCGTCGGGATGTCGATCGCGCCGGAGCGGATGTCGATGCGGACCTTGCTGGCCTCGGCGATGTGCCCGAGGTCGGCGATCAGGCCGTCGCTGACGTCGCACATCGCGGTGGCGCCGAGCGCGGCGGCGGCCGGGCCCGCGTGGTACGGCGGCTCGGGGCGCCGGTGGGCCTCCACGAAGGCGCGCGGCGAGCGGAAGCCGCGGGCCAGCACCGCGTACCCGGCGGCGGACCAGCCCAGCCAGCCGGTGACGGCCACGATGTCGCCGGGCTGGGCGCCCGCGCGCGTGACGGGCTCCTGGTTGCGCAGATCGCCGAGCGCGGTGATCGACACCATGATCGTGTCGCCGCGTACGACGTCCCCGCCGACCACGGAGGCACCG
This sequence comes from Streptomyces tricolor, assembly GCF_002155905.1. Classification (GTDB taxonomy): domain Bacteria; phylum Actinomycetota; class Actinomycetes; order Streptomycetales; family Streptomycetaceae; genus Streptomyces; species Streptomyces tricolor. The sequence continues at coordinate 3,872 of NZ_MUMF01000151.1, forward strand.
GCGACCTGGCACTCGTCGCGCAGGCCGTCCATCAGCTCGGTGGGCCAGGTGACCGGCAGTTCGGCCGGGACGACCAGGCCGAGCAGCAGCGCGGTGGGTACGGCGCCCATCGCGGCGATGTCGGCGAGGTTCTGCGCGGCGGCCTTGCGGCCGACGTCGTAGGCCGTGGACCAGTCGCGGCGGAAGTGCCGCCCCTCCAGCAGGATGTCGGTGCTCGCCACCACCCTGCGGTCGGGCGCGGCGACCACCGCGGCGTCGTCGCCGGGGCCGACCCGGACCGCCGGGGTGGTGGTGAGACGGGAGGTCAGCTCCCGGATGAGCCCGAACTCACCTAGCTCACCCACTGTGCCCTTCATTGCCTCAAGCCCCTTCTGTGCCGTGCCCTGCCCGGTCGCGCGTCATCAGTGTCCCCGATACGGTCGAGAGGAACGTACGTCGCGGTCCTGCCGACCGCCGACCCGGTCGTGCCGGCCGCCGACCCGGTCGTGCCGGCCACCGTCCCGGCCGTGCCGGCCGTCGGTACGGCCGGGTGCCCGTCCCTGTCCGTCGTGCCCGCCCCCTGGCGCGCAAGCCCGGTTCCCGCAGGTCTCCCCGCGGGGAGCGGCGACGCGATACCGTGGCGTTCCTTTCCCCCACATGATCCTCGTGGCCGCCCTGGAGGTTCCGTGGTACAGGCGTACATCCTGATCCAGACGGAGGTCGGCAAGGCGTCGACCGTCGCCGAGACGATCAGCAAGATCCCTGGCGTGCTCCAGGCCGAGGACGTGACGGGACCGTACGACGTCATCGTGCGTGCCCAGGCCGACACGGTCGACGAACTCGGCCGCATGGTGGTCGCCAAGGTGCAGCAGGTGGACGGCATCACGCGCACCCTGACCTGTCCGGTCGTGCATCTGTAGCCCCCGTCTACGCTGGGCCGGTGAACATCTTCCGTCACCGGCCTTTCGGCCTGCTCGCGCCGGCCCTGCTGCTCGCGGTCGCGGGCTGTTCCCCGGCGGACGACAGCGACACCGTGGCCGTGCCGACCCCGGACGCGAAGACCGCCCCGCTCTGCCGGGACCTGGACAAGGTCCTGCCGCGGAAGGTGGACGGGCAGACCCGCGCCGACCCCGAGCCCCGGTCCGCCTACACGGCGGGCTGGGGAAGCCCGGCGATCATACTGCGCTGCGGCATCGTCCGGCCGCCGGAGATGATCGATCCGGACGTCGCGCAGGGCAAGGACCCCGACACGATCGGCGGCGGGGTCAACGGCGTGGAGTGGCTGATGGAGAAGCGGGACGACGGCACCTGGCGGTTCACCACGGCCAATCGCCGGGCGTATGTGCAGGTGACGCTGCCGGAGCAGCTGTCCGGTGCGGACGACAGCGCGCAGGTCCTGATGGACCTCGCGCCCGCCGTGAAGAAGGCGATCCCGAAGGGGATCGCCTCCATGCGGGGATGACGGTGCGGCCGTGCCCGAAGGGGCGCGGGGCCGTGTCGATCTGCGGCTGCGCCGCGTGGGCGCGACCGGCCACGACGGGCCCGCAGGCACGCACCGGCCTTCCGGCGCGGCCCTAGCGCAGCCCGGTCGAGCGGCGCAGCGCCGCCTGCACCAGGCGGTCCACCAGCTCGGGGTAGCTGATCCCGGTCGCCTGCCACATCTGCGGGTACATCGAGATCGGCGTGAAACCGGGCATGGTGTTGATCTCGTTGATCACGAACTCGCCGTCCTCGGTGAGGAAGAAGTCCGCGCGGACCAGGCCCTCGCAGGAGGCCGCCTCGAACGCCTCGACCGCGAGCCGGCGCACCTCGGCGGTCTGCTCCTCGGTGAGCGGGGCCGGGACGACGCCGGGCGTGGAGTCGATGTACTTGGCCTCGAAGTCGTAGTACGCGTGCGCGTCCGGCGGCGGGATCTCGGCCGGGACGGAGGCGCGCGGGCCGTCCTCGAACTCCAGGACGCCGCACTCGATCTCGCGGCCCCGTACGGCCGCCTCGATCAGGATCTTCGGGTCGTGCGCCTGTGCCTCGGCGATCGCCTCGTCCAGGCCGGACAGGTCGTCGACCTTGGTGATGCCGATGGACGAACCCGCGCGCGCGGGCTTCACGAACAGCGGCCAGCCGTGCTCACCGGCGAAGTCGACGATCTTCTTGCGGGCGGCGGACTCGTCCTGCGCCCACTCGCGGGGCCGGATCACCAGGTACGGGCCGACCTTGAGGCCGAAGGAGGTGAAGATCCGCTTCATGTACTCCTTGTCCTGGCCGACGGCCGAGGAGAGCACGCCCGAGCCGACGTACGGCACCCCGGACAGCTCCAGCAGGCCCTGCAGGGTGCCGTCCTCGCCGTAGGGGCCGTGCAGCACCGGGAAGACCACGTCGACCTCGCCGAGCGCCTTGGGCACGGAGCCGGGCTCGCTGTAGACGACCTCGCGGTTGGTCGGGTCGACGGGGAGCACCACGCCGCCCTCCTGCGACTCCGCCAGCTCCGCCACGTTGGGGGTGCGGCGGTCGGCGATGGCCATCCGCTCCGGCGCGTCGGCCGTCAGCGCCCAGCGGCCGTCCGCGGTGATGCCGATCGGCAGGACGTCGTACTTCGTCCGGTCGATGGCCTTGAGGACGGCGCCCGCGGTGACCACGGAGATCCCGTGTTCGGAGCTGCGCCCGCCGAACACGACGGCCACGCGGGGCTTGCGCGCCGGCTGCTCAGGGCTCTGGGAAAGGTTCTCGGTGCTCATATCGCGTCGAGAGTACCCGTTGGTATCCCCCGAGTCAGCGCGCGCTCCCCGCCCGTCGCTCAGCGTCGCACGGACGGTCGCTCAGCGTCGTACTCAGCGCCTCTCGGGCTTGGCGCTGCGCGCCATCAGCTCCTTGAGCGCGGCGACCGGCGACTTGCCCTCGTGCACGATGCCGACGACCGTCTCGGTGATGGGCATGTCGACGCCGTGCCGGCGGGCCAGATCCAGCACGGACTCGCAGGACTTGACGCCCTCGGCGGTCTGCCGGGTGACCGCGATGGTCTCCTCCAGGGTCATGCCCTTGCCGAGGTTGGTGCCGAAGGTGTGGTTGCGGGACAGCGGCGAGGAGCAGGTGGCCACCAGGTCGCCGAGGCCCGCCAGTCCGGAGAAGGTGAGCGGGTTGGCGCCCAGGGCGACACCGAGCCGCGCGGTCTCGGCGAGACCGCGGGTGATGAGCGAGCCCTTGGCGTTGTCGCCGAGGCCCATGCCGTCGGCGATGCCCACGGCGAGCCCGATGACGTTCTTCACGGCACCGCCCAGCTCGCAGCCCACCACGTCGGTCTCGGTGTACGGCCGGAAGTACGGCGTGTGGCAGGCGGCCTGGAGGCGCTGCGCGACCCGCTCGTCCGTGCAGGCGACGACGGCGGCGGCGGGCATCCGGGCGGCGATCTCCCGGGCCAGGTTGGGCCCGGTGACGACGGCGATGCGGTCGGGGCCGACCTTGGCGACGTCGTCGACGACCTCGCTCATCCGCATGGTGGAGCCGAGTTCGACGCCCTTCATCAGGGACACCAGGACGGTGTCCGGGGCGAGCAGCGGGGCCCACTCGGCGAGGTTGGCGCGGAGGGTCTGGGAGGGGATGGACAGCACGGTGAAGTCGGCGCCCGCCGCGGCCTCGGCGGGGTCGGTGGTGGCCCGGACGTTCTCGGGGAGTTCGACGCCCGGCAGGTAGTCGGGGTTGATCCGGGTGGTGTTGATCGCCTCCGCGACCTCCGGCCGCCGGGCCCACAGGGTGACCTCGCAACCGGCGTCGGCGAGCACCATGCCGAAAGCGGTGCCCCACGAACCGGCGCTGAAGACCGCCGCCCTTACCGGTGCGCTCACTTGCTCTGCCCTTCCACTTGCCGGCCCTGGGTCTGCGCCTGGGTGCGGCGCCGCTGCTCGATCCGCTCACGGCGCGGGTCGTACGGCGTCTCGGGCGCCTTCTCGCCGCGGATCTCCTCCAGCTGGCGGGTGATGGCCGCCATGATGACCTCGGTGGCCTCCTTCAGCACCTCCGGGGTCATCTCCTTGTCGTAGAAGCGGGAGAGGTCCACCGGCGGGCCCGCGAGCACGCGGTGCGTCTTGCGCGGGAAGAGGTTCGGCTTCTTGGCGTACGGCGGCAGCAGTTCGTTGGCGCCCCACTGGGCGACCGGGATCACCGGGCACTTGGTCTGCAGGGCGACCCGGGCGGCGCCGGTCTTGCCGGTCATGGGCCAGCCGTTCGGGTCGCGGGTGAGGGTGCCCTCGGGGTAGAAGGCCACGCATTCGCCGCGCTCCACGGCGTCGATCGCGGCCCGGAAGGCGCTGAGGGCGTCGGTGGACTCGCGGTAGACGGGGATCTGCCCGGTGCCGCGCATCGCGGCACCGACGAATCCCTTCTTGAAAAGCCCGCTCTTCGCCAGGAATCGCGGGACCCGTCCGGTGTTGTACTGATAGTGCGCGTAGGCGAAGGGGTCCAAGTGGGAATTGTGGTTCACCGCGGTGATAAATCCGCCCTCGGCCGGAATGTGCTCCATTCCACGCCAGTCCCGCTTGATCAGAACCACCAGCGGCGGTTTGCAGATCACCGCGGCGAAGCGGTACCAGAAGCCGATTCTGCGGCGGGACACAAGGACACCTTCCTCTAGGACTGCCACCCCGGCGGGGGCCGCACAAGTCTGGCCCCGGGCCGCCGGTCTGTCGAGAACACCGTACGCCCCGCCACCGGACGCGCCAGATGCCGCGGGGGACAATGGGCGCGACGAGAGAGGGACGGTACGCCGGTGCAGTGGACCTTGGTCATCCCCCTGAAGCCCCTGACGCGGGCCAAGAGCAGGCTCGCGGACACCGCCGACGAGGGGGTGCGCCCGGGGCTGGCACTGGCATTCGCGCAGGACACCGTCGGCGCGGCGCTGGCCTGCCCGGCGGTGTCCGGTGTGGCGGTCGTCACGGACGACGAGACGGCCGGCCGGGAGCTGGCCGCGCTGGGCGCGCGGATCGTCCCGGACACCCCCCGCAGCGGCCTGAACGCCGCCCTGGCGCACGGCGCGGCGGTCGTACGGTCGCTGCGCCCGGGTACGCCGGTCGCGGCCCTGAACGCCGATCTGCCGGCCTTGCGGTCCCCGGAATTGTCCCGGGTACTGGCCGCCGCCGCGGAATTCCCCCGGGCTTTTCTCGCGGACGCGGCGGGACGGGGTACGACGCTGCTGGCCGCGGGCGCCGATCGGGAATTGCAGCCGGCCTTCGGCATCGATTCCCGGGCCCGCCACCGTGCCTCCGGCGCGACGGAACTCCTGCTCACGGGCGTCGATTCGGTACGGCAGGACGTGGACACCGGGGACGATCTGCGGGCGGCGCTGGCCCTGGGAGTGGGGCGGCACACGGCGGCCGTTTCGGCGGGGTTGCTGATCCCGGGCTCCTGAGCCCGGCGACGGCGAGCGGGCCCTGCGGCGCGCGGCCCCACGCACTACGCTGACGGCCATGCAAGCCACCGCATACACGTACGACCCCGAAACCCGCAGCGGCCAGGTGCTCCTCGACGACGGCACCCCGGTGCCCTTCGACGCCGCCGCGTTCGACGCCGGTGGCCTGCTGCTGCTGCGCCCCGGTCAGCGGGTGCGGATCGAGACGGAGGGCGCGGGCGACGCCGTCCGGATCACCCTCGTAACCCTTCAGACCCTCTAAGCCCCCTTACACACGCCGCGGGCCGGGCTCCCCTGGGGAGTCCGGCCCGGCGCGTGACTGCCCTGGCGGCCTTACGACGTCGCCTTGCGGGCGGTGGTCTTCTTGGCGGTGGTCTTGCGGGCCGTCGACTTCTTGGCCGGGGCCTTCTTCGCGGTGACCTTCTTGGCCGGGGCCTTCTTCGCGGCGGCCGTGGTCTTCTTCGCGGTGGTCTTCTTCGCGGTGGTGGTCTTGGCGGCGGCGGCCGTCGTGGTCTTCTTGGCGGCGGGGGCCTTCTTCGCCGTGGTCTTCTTCGCGGCGGCCGTGGTCTTCTTCGCCGGCGCGGCCTTCTTGGTCGTGGCGGCCTTCTTCGCGGCGGCCTTGGTGGTCTTCTTGGCGGCGGCCTTCTTGACCGTCGCCGCGGCGCCGCCGGTCAGGCTGCCCTTGGGCGCCTTCTTGACCGAGACCTCGCCCCCGCGGGGCAGCTTCTTCGAGCCGCTCACCAGGTCCTTGAAGCCCTGACCGGCACGGAAACGCGGTACGGAGGTCTTCTTGACCCGAACCCGCTCGCCCGTCTGGGGGTTGCGGGCGTAGCGGGCGGGGCGGTCCACCTTCTCGAAGGACCCGAAGCCGGTGACCGAGACCCGCTCGCCCGCGACGACCGCGCGGACGATGGCGTCCAGGACATGATCGACAGCATCGGCGGCCTGCTGGCGGCCACCCAACTTGTCGGCAATCGCTTCTACGAGCTGCGCCTTGTTCACGTCTTCCCCTTCGGAGACATCGCCAGAACGAAAGTGTTCAAGCTTTTTCGCACGTTAGGCAGATATATACCGCAAATCAAACACGAAACGGGCTTATCACCCTTGTGCCGCAACGGACTCGGCCGTCCCGGACGGTTCAGCGGTCCCCTTCGGGGATCCGACCCGCGTCGAGGTCCGCCGTGAACCGATCGAGCCGCCTTGCCGCGTCGGCGAGATCGTGCTTGGCCGCGGCCGTAATGACCAGCAGCTTCCGGGTCAGCGCCATCCGTACGCCCTCCGGGACTTGCAGTGCGCGCACCCTTGCGTGCGCTTCCTTGAGCTGGTTCGCGACCGCCGTATAGAGCTGGAGTTGGCCGTCGTGTTCCATGCACAGATTGTGCCATCTGGGGCGAGTTGTCGCCTGCGCAGGGTGCAACTGCCGCCTCAAATGGCCTTCCAGGCACTTGCGGCGGACGCGAACACAGCACTCACGTACCCGAACAACAGCCTTCGTAACATGGGAAGTTGGGCTGACCTGCGGGGCGCGGCAGAGCCGTTCGGGTGCAGACATGGCTGTACCCCCAATCGTGGCGATCGGGGGTACAGAGGGAGCGTTGCGGTGGCCGAAACCCGACCCGTGCGGGGCGGGTGATCAGACCTGGAGCGTGCGCGGCTTGTAGGCGGGGCGCTTGCCCTCGTAGGCGGCGATGTCGGCCTCGTTCCGCAGCGTGATGGAGATGTCGTCCAGGCCGTTCAGCAGCCGCCAGCGGGAGTTCTCGTCCAGCTCGAAGGAGGCGGTGATGCCCCCGGCGCGCACCTCACGCGCCTCAAGGTCCACAGTGACCTCAGCAGTGGGGTCCTGCTCGGTCAGCTCCCACAGCGCGTCCACGATCTTCTGCTCCAGGACCACGGTGAGCAGGCCGTTCTTCAGCGAGTTGCCCCGGAAGATGTCGGCGAAGCGGGAGGAGATCACGGCCTTGAAGCCGTAGTTCTGGAGCGCCCAGACGGCGTGCTCGCGGGAGGAGCCGGTGCCGAAGTCGGGGCCGGCGACCAGGACCGTGGCGCCCTGCCGCTCGGGCCGGTTGAGAACGAACTCGGGGTCCTTGCGCCAGGCCTCGAACAGCCCGTCCTCGAAGCCGTCCCGGGTGACCTTCTTGAGCCAGTGAGCAGGGATGATCTGGTCGGTGTCGACGTTGGAGCGGCGCAGCGGGACGGCCCGGCCGGTGTGGGTGGTGAAGGCTTCCATCGTTCTCAGACTCCAGCGGGCGCGGGGACGTCGGTCAGGTCGGCCGGGGAGGCCAGGTGGCCCAGGACGGCGGTGGCCGCCGCGACCTGCGGCGACACCAGGTGGGTACGGCCGCCCTTGCCCTGCCGGCCCTCGAAGTTGCGGTTGGAGGTGGAGGCGGAGCGCTCGCCCGGGGCCAGCTGGTCGGGGTTCATGCCGAGGCACATCGAGCAGCCGGCGTGCCGCCATTCGGCGCCGGCCTCCTTGAAGACCACGTCCAGGCCCTCGGAGACGGCCTGCAGACCCACCCGCGCGGAGCCCGGGACGACCAGCATCCGTACGCCGTCGGCGACTTTGCGGCCGCGCAGGATGTCGGCGGCGGCGCGCAGGTCCTCGATGCGGCCGTTGGTGCAGGAGCCTACGAAGACGGTGTCGACGTTGATGGAGCGCAGCGGCTGTCCGGCCGCCAACCCCATGTACTCCAGGGCCTTTTCGGCGGCCAGGCGCTCCGAAGCGTCTTCGTACGAAGCCGGGTCGGGGACGTTCGCCGAAAGCGGCGCGCCCTGGCCCGGGTTGGTGCCCCAGGTGACGAACGGCGACAGCTCGGCGGCGTCGATGACCACCTCGGCGTCGAAGACGGCGTCGTCGTCGGTCCGCAGCGTCTTCCAGTACGCGACGGCCGCGTCCCAGTCGGCGCCCTCGGGGGCGTGCGGGCGGCCCTTGAGGTAGGCGAAGGTGGTCTCGTCGGGGGCGATCATGCCCGCGCGGGCACCGGCCTCGATCGACATGTTGCAGATGGTCATCCGGGCCTCCATCGAGAGCTTCTCGATGGCGGAGCCGCGGTACTCCAGGATGTAGCCCTGGCCGCCGCCGGTGCCGATCTTCGCGATGATCGCCAGGATCAGGTCCTTGGCGGTGACGCCCTCGGGCAGCTCGCCCTCGACGGTGATCGCCATGGTCTTGGGACGGGCCATGGGCAGCGTCTGGGTGGCCAGCACGTGCTCGACCTGAGAGGTGCCGATGCCGAACGCCAGCGCGCCGAAGGCGCCGTGCGTGGAGGTGTGGGAGTCGCCGCAGACGACGGTGGTGCCGGGCTGGGTCAGACCCAGCTGGGGGCCGACGACGTGCACAACGCCCTGCTCGACGTCGCCCAGCGGGTGCAGCCGCACGCCGAACTCGGCGCAGTTCCTGCGCAGGGTCTCCAGCTGGGCGCGGGAGACGGGGTCGGCGATGGGCTTGTCGATGTCGAGGGTCGGGGTGTTGTGGTCCTCGGTCGCGATGGTGAGGTCGAGACGGCGCACCTTCCGCCCGCTCTTGCGGAGCCCGTCGAAGGCCTGGGGGCTGGTCACCTCGTGCAGCAGGTGCAGATCGATGTAGAGGAGGTCGGGCTCGCCCTCGGCGCGCCGGACGACGTGGTCGTCCCAGACCTTCTCCGCGAGTGTCCTACCCATCGCTTTCCCTCCGGCCGGCAAGCGTCCACCGACCCAACTAGAGATCTTGAGGGGCGGTGGCTGCCCTCCTCGGGGCCCCTGAACGTCGTGATTCCGGGCGTCCACCGCCGGGCCCGTTGGTCTGCGGGCCGCTGTGTGATTCCAGGGTGGCGCGTTCCACGGAAAATTGAACTTGCGTTTCACAGAGTGAGACGTGAGTATCGTTGCATGGACAACAGTAGCGGCGTCGGCGTTCTGGACAAGGCGGCCCTCGTCCTGAGCGCTCTGGAGTCCGGTCCGGCCACCCTCGCGGGTCTGGTCGGCGCCACCGGACTGGCACGACCCACGGCCCACCGCCTGGCCGTGGCCCTGGAACACCACCGCATGGTGGCACGCGACATGCAGGGCCGGTTCATCCTCGGCCCGCGCCTCGCGGAGCTTGCCGCGGCGGCGGGCGAGGACCGCCTGCTCGCGACGGCGGGCCCCGTGCTCACCCACCTCCGTGATGTCACCGGCGAGAGTGCGCAGCTCTACCGGCGCCAGGGTGACATGCGGATCTGTGTGGCCGCGGCGGAACGCCTGTCCGGCCTGCGGGACACCGTCCCGGTCGGCTCCACGCTGACGATGAAGGCGGGCTCCTCGGCGCAGATCCTGCTCGCCTGGGAGGAGCCCGAGCGCCTGCACCGGGGCCTGCAGGGCGCCCGCTTCACGGCGACGGCCCTGTCGGGCGTACGGCGGCGCGGCTGGGCCCAGTCCATCGGCGAGCGCGAGCCGGGCGTCGCGTCCGTCTCCGCGCCCGTGCGCGGCCCCTCCAACCGCGTGGTGGCCGCCGTGTCCGTCTCCGGCCCCATCGAGCGCCTGACCCGCCACCCGGGCCGTATGCACGCCCAGGCGGTCATCGACGCGGCGGCCCGCCTGTCGGAGGCCCTGCGCCGCTCGGGCTGAGAGCACGGGAGACCCCCGCCCGGGGAGGAGCCGCCCCAACGCCGCGGCAGCCTCCTCCCGAGGGCGGGACAGCCGGCCTCACGGGGCGCGGGGCCGTATCG
>NZ_MUMF01000152.1 GCF_002155905.1 Streptomyces tricolor
GGTGCGGGCGGGAGTGCGGACCCGGCCGGAGGCCGGGGGTCCGGCCACGGCCCCGCACCCGAGATCGTTCCGTCATGCCAGTGCCTCCCGCAGTTGTCTCCGGGCCCGCATCGCCCGTGTCTTGACCGTGCCCGGTGGGATGCCGAGCAGGACGGCGGCCTCGCGCGTGGTCAGTCCGTCGACGACCGTCGCCTGGAGGACCGCCCGCAGCTCCGGTGAGAGCCGGACGAGGGCGCCCGCGAGGTCCCCGTGCTCCACCCCGGCGAGGACGCGGTCCTCGGCGGACGCCTCCTCGCGGTGCCGCAGCCGGGCCAGTGCCTGGCGCAGCCGGCCGCGCGCGCCGTCGCCGCGCAGCGCGTCGACGAGCCGGCGGGAGCCGATGCGCCACAGCCAGCCGGCGACCTCGCCCTCCTCGCGGTAGCGCGCGGTGCCCCGCCAGACCGCGAGGAAGGTCTCCTGGACGACGTCGTCCACGATCCCGGCGTCGGCGCAGCGCCCGCGCAGCCGTGCGGTCAGCCAGGGCGCGTACCGCCGGTACAGCTGCTCGAAGGCGTGCCGGTCGCGGTCCGCCGCGATGGCCCGCAGCAGTTCCCCGTCGCTTCTCGTCTCGCTCACGTCTCCTCATCGGACGGGCCCCGCCGATCGGTTCACTCGGCCCGCGGTTGACTTTCGGGCAGCCCTTCCACCACCCTTTCACTACTCAATTAGTGAAAGGGTGGTTGTACCGATGGTCGAGTACCGCATCGACCGGCACAGCGGCGTGGCCACCTATGTGCAGATCGTCCAGCAGACCAAACAGGCCCTGCGCATGGGCCTGCTGCGGCCGGGCGACCGGCTGCCCACCGCACGCGAGGTCGTGGAGGCCACCGCCATCAACCCCAACACGGTCCTGAAGGCCTACCGCGAACTGGAACGCGAGGGTCTGGTGGAGGCCCGGCGCGGTCTCGGCACCTTCGTCCGGCGGTCCCTGGGCACCGCCCCCGCCGACTCCCCGCTGCGCAGGGAGCTCCAGGAGTGGGCGGACCGCGCCCGCGCCGCCGGTCTGGAGCGGGACGACGTGGCCGCACTCTTCACTGCCGTACTCGACACGCACTTCCAGGGAGACCCGTCATGAGCAGCGACACGGCGTTGAGGGCCGAGGCTCTGGGGAAACGGTTCGGCCTCCGTCCGCGCTGGGCCCTGCGGGACTGCTCGTTCCGGCTGCCCACCGGGCGCGTGTGCGCGGTCGTCGGCCCCAACGGCGCCGGCAAGTCCACCCTGCTCGCCCTGGCCGCCGGGCTCACCGCCGCCACCGAGGGCAGCGTGACCGTCCTCGGCACCACCCCGGCCGCCGCCCGCCCCCGGATCGGCTTCGTCGCCCAGGACAAGCCGCTGTACCCGCAGCTCACCGTCGCCGAGACGCTGCGCATGGGCGCCGACCTCAACCCCGGGCGCTGGGACGCGGCCGGCGCCGAGCGGGTCGTCGCGGGCGGCGACCTGGACCCGAAGGCCCGCGTCCGCTCCCTCTCCGGCGGCCAGCGCACCCGGGTCGCCCTCGCCCTCGCCCTCGGCAAGCGGCCCGAACTGCTGCTCCTGGACGAGCCGATGGCCGACCTCGACCCGCTGGCCCGGCACGAGCTGATGGGCACGCTGATGGCGCAGGCCGCCCAGTACGGCACCACCATCGTGATGTCCTCGCACGTCGTGGCCGAGCTGGAGGACTCCTGCGACCACCTGCTGCTGGTCGGCGGCGGCCGGATCCGGCTGGCCGGGGAGATCGACGACCTGCTCGCCGCCCATCTGCGGGTGTCCGGCGCCGCGCAGTCCACCGGCCTCGGCGCGCACACCGTGGTCGAGTCCCGGGTCACCGGCCGCCAGATCAGCGCGCTGATCCGGCCGGCCGGGCCGGTCCCCGCCGACTGGCGCACCTCCGCGCCCTCCCTGGAGGACCTGGTCCTCGCCCACCTGCGCAACCCCGAGGCGCCCGCCCTGACCCCCGCCGAGCCCGCCGGCTCCGCCCGGAACGAGGAGCACGCCGCGTGACCGCCGCCCCGACGTCCCCGGCCGCCGGCCGGCCCCGCACGGTCCGCTGGCTGCTGCGCGTGCACCGCCCCGCGCTGTACGGCTGGGCCGTCCTCGTCATCGCCCTGGCCGCCGGGCTGCTGTGGCTGCGCGGCCCGCTCGCCGACGCCGCCGCGGCGGCCTGGCACCAGTACGACACCACCTGCTGGCGCCCCACCCCGTGCCGGTACGACCAGGACGCGATCCTGCGCTACAAGGACGTCTACCAGTACACGACCCTCACCCTGCTGGCGATCCCGTTCCTGGCCGCCGCCTGGGCGGGCGCCGCCCTGACCGGCCGCGAGCTGGAGACCGGCACGGCACGGCTCGCCTGGACCCAGGGCGTCTCCCCGCTGCGCCTGCTGGCCGCCCAGCTCGCCGTCCCCGCCGCCCTGGTCGGCGCCGGTACGGCCCTGCTGGTGTGGCTGCACCGCCTGGCCTGGTCGGCGGCCGAGGGCCGCGTCGACACCGCCAAGGCCTGGTACGACCCGCTCACCTTCTACGCCAACGGCCCGGTGACCGTCGGACTCGCGCTGGCCGGTCTCCTCCTGGGCGCCCTCGTCGGGCTGCTCCTGGGCCGCTCGCTGCTCGCGCTGTGCGCCTCCGTGCCGGCCGTGGCCGCGCTGTGGATCGCCGTCCACCTGACCCTGCCGCACCTGTGGCCGGTCGCCACCGGTGTCAGCGGGCGCCGGAAGTCCCCGCACTACACGGGCATCAAGGTCGAGGAGGGCGTGATCACCGCCACGGGCGCCCACCGGCCCACCACGTCCTGCACGGGCGACGCGAGCAGCGTCTGCCAGGCCCTCAACGACGAACGCGGCATCACGGGCTTCTACGTCGACTACCACCCCCTCGCCCACTACTGGCCGCTCCAGCTGGCCGCGACCGGCGTCCTGCTCGCCCTCACCGCCCTGCTGGCCGCGCTGGTCCTCCGGCTGGTCCGGCGCCGGACCA
>NZ_MUMF01000153.1 GCF_002155905.1 Streptomyces tricolor
CGACGGCGCGGCCGGCCGCGAGGTCGCGATCGACGTGCCCGAGCCCAACACGGCCGGCACCGCCCTCGCCGAAGCGGCCGGACTGCGGCCCTCGTTCGAGACCGCCCGCATGTACACGGGGCCGGTGCGCCCGTACGCCCGCGAGCGGGTGTTCGGCGTCACCACGCTCGAACTCGGCTGACGCTCAGCCGGAGCGGGGGCGCCCGGCGTGGCAGCGTCGGTGCAGCGCGCGTACCTCGTCCACCAGCTCCGGCACCGGCCCCTCCACGGTGACCCCGGGCGCGATCTCCCGTACGGGCAGCGTGCGCACGGGCGGTGCCGGCACGCCGAACTCGGCCAGCCAGCCGGACAGCTGGTCGGACGAGGCGATGTACACGATCCGGCCGAGCCCCACCCAGGCGTGCGCCGCGGCGCACATCGGGCAGTGCTCGCCGGAGGTGTACACGGTCGCCGCCGCCCGCTCCTCGGGCGTCAGGTGCGCCGCCGCCCAGCGGGCCAGCTCGAACTCCGGATGCCGGGTACGGTCCCCGTCCGCCACCCGGTTGCGGTCCTCCGCCAGCACCGTGCCGTCCCCGGCCACGAGCACCGACCCGAAGGGCTCGTCACCGGCGTCCAGCGCCTCCGCCGCCAGCTCCACACAGCGGCGCAGATACCGCAGCTCACCCTCGCGTACCATCGGCGCACCTCCTCGCGTCATGATCTCCGGCGGGGCAGGCTACGGCCACTGCGGCCGGTCCGGCCAGGGCCTTTGCCTCGGGGGCAACGACGGGCCGGCGGACCGGGAAGGCGTACCGCCGTGCCGCCGCGACCGTCGCGAGGACCGGCCGCACCGGAGGCAGCGCGGTCCGGGGCAGGGCCCCGGCGCCCGCCGCGTCCGGGGCCGGGCCGCCGGTGAGGAAGCCGGCGGCGATGCCCGCGTGGCCCCGTGGTCTGCGACGAGGTCGCCACATCGGCGTCGGCCGGTCCCGACACGTCGACCTCGGGGAACAGCAGCTGCTCCACCCCGGACGCGCCGGGAACGGCTACCGCAGCCACCCGGACGCCGCGGCGGCGCAGGTGCGGCAGGTCCGCGGTCTGCTGGACTCCGGCCTCACCACCGAGATGATCCGGGCGGTCCTGCCCCGCCTCTCGGGTCCCGGCCATCTGGTGCCGGCCGCCGAGAGCGTGCCGCCGGAGACGGCCGCCGCGACGGGCTCACCGCCTGTCTGGGGGCCGTACGGCCCGAGGGCCGTCGACGCGCTCAATTCCTTTGCGCCTGCCCGGACTCCGTGCTGGAGTGGGGCCATGGATCACGCCGCCGTGCTCGCTCTCTACGACCGGGAGATGCGCGAGGGCGCCCGGCCCGACGGCCCCGCGGCCCGGATCGAGCGGGCGGGCGGGGTGGTGCGGCAGATCGCGGACGCCTCCGGCTGGAACGGCGTGCTCTGGTCCGGCCTCGACGCGGCGGGCGCGGACCGGGCGATCCGGGAGCAGATCGCCCGCTTCACCGGCCTGGAGCGGGACTTCGAGTGGAAGCTCTACGCCCATGACGAGCCGGCGGACCTGGCCGCCCGGCTGTTCGCCGCCGGGTTCCGCGCCGAGCCGGCCGAGACGCTGATGGTCGCCGAGGTCGCCGGACTCGCGCTGGACATGGCACCCCCGGCCGGTGTCCGTCTCGTACGCGCCACCGGGCCGGCCGGCGTCGACCTCGTCGTGGACGTGCACGAGCGGGCCTTCGGCACCGACGGCACCGCGCTGCGGCACCGGCTGCTCGCCCGGCTGGCCGCCGACCCCGGCGCGGTCGTCGCCGTGGCCGCCGTCGCCGACGGCGAACCCGTCGCCGCCGCCCGCATGGAACTGGTGCCGGGCGCCCCGTTCGCCGGGCTGTGGGGCGGCGGCACCGTCGAAGCCTGGCGGGGCCGGGGCCTCTACCGGGCGCTGGTCGCCCACCGCGCCCGGGCCGCCGCCGCGCGGGGCTGCCGCTACCTCCAGGTCGACGCCCTGCCGACGAGCCGCCCGATCCTTCAGCGCCTCGGCTTCCACCCGCTGAGCGCCACGACCCCGTACGTGTACGGGAGCTGACTCAGCGGCGGGCAAGGCCCCGGTCCAGCGCCACCACCCCGAGGGCCGCCAGCGCGATCTGGATGAACCACTCGACCCAGTCGGGTCCATCGGTGTCCGCGACCCCGAACCCGGCGGCGATCGCCGAGCCCAGCAGCGCGGCCACGATGCCGACGGCGATCGTCCACAGGACGCCGATGCGCTGCCGCCCGGGGACGACCAGCCGTCCCAGGACACCGATGACGATGCCGATGACGATGGCGCTGAGAATGCCTGATATCTCCATGGCCGTCCCTCCTTGAGGCTTTCGATCATTGATCCCCGTTGCTGTGGCATGTGCCCGCTGAAGACGAAGCCACTCCGCTCCGCTTGCCCCCGGACGGCTCTGTTCACCACGCGGTCGGGTTCACCGGCACCGAGGGCTCACCCCTCCCGACCGTGGGTGCGTCAGGCCGCCGGCACCGTCCGCTGCGGCGTGTTCCACCCGGAGACCCGCACGCCCGGCGCCGAGCCGTGCAGGTCCGCCGTCCGGTAGGTGGCGGTCAGCGTCACCGACTCGCCCGGCCACAGGCTCACCTGGTTGTCCGACCAGCGCACCGGCAGCACCGGCTTGCCGGCCGCGTCCACGAGGTGCGCGTCCGTCAGCAGCGCCGGGGTCTTCCCGTCCCCGGTGTGGCGCAGGGTCACCGTCGTGGTCGACACGCCGTCCGACGCGCGCGTGGCCGCCGCCGCCGACACCGGCACCCGCGCCATCGAGCCGAGCCCCGTGAGGTCGGCGTAGCCCGTCGTCGGCGTGTAGTACCAGGTGGTGCCGCTCCAGTCGAGGGTGTCGGCCCTGGTGGACAGCCAGTACACGTTCCGGCTCACCTCCGTGCCGTCCGGGTCCGTCAGCACCAGCCGCAGCAGATACGTCCGCGCCAGCCCGCTCACCGAGGACGGCAGGGTGAGCGCGGTGCCGTGCGCCCCGTCCCCCTCCACCGTCACGTCCGGTACGGCCTCGTCGTACATCCGCGTGCCGTCGGGGTTGAACAGCGTGGCCCGGGCGGTGAGGTGCCGCGCGGGGGCGCGCCGGTTGTTGACCACCACGACCGAGCGGTCGTCGTAGGAGTACTGGATGTGCAGCGGCTCGTTCGCCTTCTTCGCGCCGAAGTAGGCGCCGTTCTGGTCGAGGTAGCGGTCCGTCAGCTGCCAGTGCAGGGAGGTCCAGCCGCTGTTGAACATCCAGTGGATCAGCCCGGTGGCGGGCCGGTCCGCGTCGGTGGCGTTGCGCCCGTACGCCTCGAACTCGGCGCGGACGTTCTCGTACTGGGCGAGCTGGGCCTTGCGCACGTAGTCGGCGAGGCTCGTGGGGGTGCCGTAGCGGCCGGCGAGGGCCCGGTCGTAGATCTTGAGGGTGCCGAAGACGGCGGACGGCGAGCGGTGGTACTGCCGGGCGTCCGGGTCCTGCCACAGGGTGTCGAGTTCGGCGGGCGTCATCATGCGGCGCAGGGTGTCGACGGTGGGGATGCTCGGGCCCGCGCTGGTCTCGGAGTTGAAGCCGGTGGCCCCGCCCTCCCGCTTGGCGTACCAGTAGCCGGGCGGCACCCAGTCGTAGGGGCCGGTCATCTTCATGCCGGAGGCGCCCAGCCGGGGTGCGGACGTCTCGGAGGCGGCAGGGAGCACGGGGACGGGCCAGTCGGCCGCCTCCAGTGCGTCGAGGTAGCCCCGCTCGATCCTGGCGTCGGGGGCGGAGTCGCTGCCGATGAGGAAGGACAGCACGCTCGGGTGGCCGCGCAGGCGGGCGGCCTCGGCGGCCATGGACGCCCTCGCCACGGCATGGTCGTTGTCGCTCCACTTCTCCCCGGAGCCGCTCGGGTTGACCTCGCCCTCCCACTTGTCGCAGCACTCCCAGCCCGGCAGGGTGAGCACGCCGTGGCGGTCGGCCAGGTCGAAGAACTCGTCCGGCTCCAGGTGGCCTTCCAGGCGGAGCGTGTTCAGGCCCAGGTCGAGGGCGTACTTCAGCCGGTCCTCGACGTAGGCGCGGTCCCAGCGCAGGAACTCGTCCGGGGACCAGCCGCCGCCCTTGATCAGCAGCTTGCGGCCGTTGATCCGGAACTCACGGGCGCCGTCGGAGTTCAGCGGGGCCCGGACGTCCCGGACGCCGAAGGTCTGGTGCGCGGTGTCCGACACCGTGCCGGCCACGGTGGCGGTGAGGTCGAGGTCGTACAGCGGCTGGCCGCCCATCCCGGCCGGCCACCACACCTTCGGCTCGGTGAGGCGCAGGCCGGGGACGTCGGCGGGGGAGAAGGCGACGGTCTTCGTCTCGTGCGGGGCGAGCGACACCGTCCGGCTGAACCGCGTGCCGCCGGCGCTGCCGCCGACCTCCGCCGTGACCGGTTCTCCCGTGTCGTTGCGGGCCTGGGCCTCGACCGTCAGCTCGGCGGTGGCGAGCGAGGGCACGGCCAGCTTCGTGACCACGTGCGCGTCGCGCAGGGCGACCGGACCGCCCCGGCGGACCAGGACGTCCCGGACGAGCCCCATGTTGCGGTCGGGCGGCGGCTGGAGCCAGTCCAGCCAGCCCATGGTGAGGTCCTTGTTCGGGTCGTTGGGCCGGACGCGGAAGGCGACCGTGTTCGTGCCCCGCCGGACCAGCGCGGTGATGTCCAGTTCGTGGTGCGTGTAGGCGCCGGTGACCTGCGCGGCCGGGGCCACCTGACGGCCGTTGACGTAGACGTCGGCCGCCGAGACCACGCCGCTGAAGTCGAGGGCGGTGCGCGGGCCGGTGTCCTCGACCGTGAAGTCCGCGCGGTACCACCACGGGACCCTGAAGTCGGCCTGGGGAATCTTCTGCTGGTTCGTGGAGTGGAACGGGTCGGCGTACACGCCGTCGGCCAGGAGCGCCGCGAGGACCGTCGAGCGCGGGCCCGCCGGATACCAGCCGGCCGCCCGGTAGCCGGGGGAGGACACGGCCGCGGGGGAGTCGTCCACGTCGGCCGTGGACCGGATGGCGAAGCCGGAGAGCGGGGTGCTCGACCCGGGGGAGCCGGTGACGCGGGTGGTCTCGGTGTGCCGGCGCGGTGCGGCCGGGCGCCGGTCGCCGGCCCAGGCGCCGGAGGTCAGGCCGGCGAGCAGCCCGAGGACCAGGGCGGTCGTGGTGTACCGGCGTGCGCGGGCGGGGGGAGGGAACACGACGGTCTCCCGTCTCGTAAGTTAGGAAACCTTACTAATCCGGGTCACGCTAGGACGCGGGGTGTGCGGTGTCAACGACCCTCGCCGGGGGCGCCGTCGCCGGGCCGCGTTCCGGTCGTACGGTGCTCGAACACCAGGTCGCGGGCGGTGTCCAGCGCCGTGGCCACCGCGCCCCGCAGGTCGGCGTGCGCGCCCGACAGGTCGGCGTCCGAGCCCGGCGGGACGGCGTCCGCGCCGGGCCGGCTGCCCCGCGCCGGGTCGGCCGGACACGCCCCGAGGAGACCGGCGAAGGGGCCGACGAGCGGCGCAACGCGCTGGAGATGAGCTAGAGTTCACGACGTCGAAGCGCACCTCCCCGGCCGGACCAGTCCGCCGGGGAGGCTTTCGTTCATGACCGACATGACGAACGCGGACGTCACCGTCCGCCCCGCGACCCCCGAGGACCGGCCCGCCGTGGAACGGCTGTGGCTGATGTTCCGCCACGACCTGTCCGGGTTCGAGGGTGTCCTGCCCGCCGCCGACGGCTCCTTCCGCAGTGAGCGCGTGGCGTACGCCTTCGCCGGGCCCGGCTGGGCGCCGTACCTGCTGCACTGCGGCGAGCACCTCGCCGGGTTCGCCTTCGTGCGGGGGCTCGACGGCCCGGTGCGCGTGCTGAACAGCTTCTTCGTGGTGCGCGGGGCCCGGCGCCGGGGCTTCGGACTGCGGGCCGCGCGCGAGGTGCTCACCCGCCATCCCGGGCCGTGGGAGATCGCCTTCCAGCGGGACAACCCCGCCGCGGCGAGCTTCTGGCCGCGGGTCGCCGCGGATCTCGCCGGTGACGCCTGGACCCGTGAGCCGCGGCCGGTGCCGGGCCGTCCGGAGCTGGCCCCGGACCTGTGGATCTCGTTCACCGTGACGAGCCGGGGCGACGGCGTCGCGGGCCGGCTCCCCTGACATGCAGGTGATTGCCCGCATGACGTCTCGTGTGCGATCGGAGAACGACACCCGGATGGACAAGGTCTTCAGGGCGCGCGCGGACGACACCCGCAGGCGTCTGCTCGACCGGCTCCACGAGAACAACGGCCAGACCCTGGGCGAGCTGTGCGAGCGCATCGCCATGACGCGCCGGTCGGTCACCCAGCACCTGGCCGTGCTGATCGACGAGTTCGAGCGCCCGCGCCTCGCCGGCGCCGTGAAGCGACGAGCCGAGGAAGCCATGACCGGCAAGCCCGGCTTCGCGTACGTCACCTGCATCGCGAGCACGCCCGAGAAGGTCTGGGAGGCGCTCACCGACGCCGACCTGACCGCCGCCTGCCGGGGTCACAGCAACGTCTCCGACTGGCGGCCCGGGTCCCGCTGGGAGCACGTGCGCACCGACGGCTCCGGCGTCGCCGACGTGGTCGGCCGGGTCGTGGTGAGCGAGCCGCCCACCCGGCTGGTGACGATCTGGGCCGCGCCCGGCCGGGAGGGACGGGAGGAGAGGCACTCCCGGGTCACCTTCGAGATCCGGCCGGAGGACATCGTCCGGCTGACCGTCGTCCACGAGGACCTCGCCGACGAGGACGAGCGCGCGGACGTCGCCTCCGGCCGGCCGTGCTGTCCGACCTCAGGTCCCTGCTGGAGACCGGCCGGACCCTGCCCCGGGAGCCGTGGCTGGTGCCGTCCCCGCTGAGCGGGCGCGGGCACGCGCAGGCCGGTCCGCCCGGGCGGACCGGCCTCGCCGTTTCCTCTCTTCCTTCCTCGATCTCCTCTGTTACGGCCTGGGGTTGCTCTTCATCGCCGTACCGGCGCATATCAGTCCGAGGACGAGGGCCAGGGCTCCGATGACGATGTTGTTGACGATGACGCCCGCGTCCGGGTTCCTGCCCACGACCCACGGGGCGATGATCATCCAGAGGCCCATGGCGCACATGGCCCAGCTGAGGCCGTACATCCGTTCGGGTGCCCGGGTGAATCCCAGTGCCAGCAGACCGATCGCGATGCCCACGATCAGGTTGTGGGCCACGAGGGCGGGCTGGCTCGCCGTGTAGTGCAGGATCCACGGGGACGCGGCGCAGTAGAGACCGAGCAGGAAGACCGGCCCGTCCACGAGCGCCACGTCACGGCCGCCGAGCATGCGGGCGTAGCGATCCCGCATTTCGGAGACATCGGGGTGGCTCGATATGTCACCTCTGTGCAAGTTGGCCATGAGTCGTCTCCTTTGACTTTGCAGGCCAGACCGCGTCTGGTGCAGTGCGCGATAGGCACCACATAATCCAGTTTGCCCTTATTCCGCCTTTATGTGTAGGGGTGAGCTTCGAGGGCGCCGCGCAGCCGGCGCAGGCCCCGGCGCGCATGGCTCTTCACCGTGCCCAGCGGCCACCCGGTGCGCTCCGCGATCTGGGTCTGGGTGAGGTCCTCGTAGTAGGCCAGGCGCAGCACGTGCCGCTGGGCCGCGGGGAGCCCGGCCAGCGCCTGCCGGACCAGGACCCGGTCCACGGCCGCCTCGGGCCGCCCGGTGGCGGACTCCTCCGCCGGCAGGGCCGCACCGGCCGCCGCGACCAGTTCGCCGCGGCGGGTCCGGGCGGAGAGGGCGTCGGCGATCTTGCGGCGGGTGATACCCACGATCCACCCGGCCACCGGCCCGCGCTCGGGCCGGTAGCCGGCGCACCCCCGCCAGACGCCGAGGAACACCTGCTGGGCGACGTCCTCGGCCTCCGCGGCATCGCCCAGCGTCCGCCACGCCAGCGCGTACACCAGGGGCGACCAGCGGCGATGGAGCGCGGTGAGACAGGTCTCGTCGCCGGCCGCCAGCCCCCGCATCAGGTGCGCGTCGGTGCGCGGCTCCTCCGCGGCGGGCCACGCCGGCGCGCCGGCGGACCGGTCGGCCGCGGTCGCGCTGCCGGGGGCCACGGCGGTCGGGTGCGGGCTCATGGCGACGCTCCTTGCCCTCGGCCGGGCCGCCCGGTCGCGCGGGGCCGACCGGGTCGTTCCGGTTCTGCCGGACACTCGTCACCACGGTCGGAGCCGGTGCACCGACGCGCCAACTCGCATCGGTTCTGCGTCGTATCGTCGTCCCCATGGACGCGAGCGAAGCCGCCGGTACGACGGCACCCGGGACCGCCGCAGCGGGGCTGACGACCGGCGCGCTGGCCCGCCGGCTCGGCGTCTCGCCCACCACCCTCCGCTCCTGGGACCGCCGTTACGGCATCGGCCCCGCCGTCCGCACCGGCGGCCGGCACCGGCGCTGGACGCCCGAGGACGTGACCGTGCTGGAGACGATGTGCCGGCTGACCGCCTCCGGTGTGCCGCCCGCCGAGGCCGCCCGCGCCGCGCGGCGGAAGGCGCACCCGGCAGCCGCCCGGCGCCCCGCGGACACCGCACCCGCACCCGCGCCGGCCCCCGCGGCCCAGGCCGCTGCCGGCACGGTGCCGGCCCTCGGCACACCCGAGCCCGGCGTGGCCCGGCAGGACGGCCGGGGCCTGGCCCGCGCGGCCGTCCGGCTCGACGCCGCGGCCGTCGACGAGCGGCTGGAGGCCGCCGTGGCGCGGTACGGCGTCGTGACCGCCTGGCAGGAGGTGATGGTGCCCACCCTGCACGCCGTGGGCCGCAGATGGGCCTCGGCGGGGGACCCGTACGTCGCGGTGGAGCACCTGCTGTCCTGGCACGTGTCCACCACCCTGCGCCGGCACACCCGGCCGTCCGCGGCGCCGGCCGAGACGACGGGACCGGGCCCCGTGCTCCTGGCCTGCGTCCCCGGCGAGCAGCACACCCTCCCGCTGGAGGCGCTCAACGCGGCCCTGACCCACCTCGGCATCCCGGTCCGGATGTTCGGCGGCGCGGTGCCGGCCGAAGCGCTCCTGACGGCGGTACGGCGGCTGGGCCCGGCCGCCGTGGTGCTGTGGGCGCAGGCCCGCTCCACCGCGAGTCCGCCGCTGGCCGCACGCGTCGCCGCCCAGGAGTGGGGCGTCCGGGGCGCCCGTACCCAGGCCCTGGTGATGCTCGGCGGCCCCGGCTGGGCCGGCCGGCCCACCCGGGGCATGCTCCGGCCGACCGCCCTGTCCGACGCCCTGGACACCCTCGCCGCCCGCTACCGCACCGCGCTCCCCGGCCCGCTCAGCCGCGGCTCCGGGCCCGCTTGAACCGGGCCAGTCCCTCCGCGAGACCGACGACCGGATCCGGGTAGGCGCCCACGCCCGCCCGGTCCGGCCCCGTCAGCTTCCACGGCTCGTGCACCGCCCCGCCCGGAACGCCCGACAGCTCGGGCACCCAGCGCCGGACGTACCGGCCGTCGGGGTCGTGCCGGCCGGCCTGGGCGACCGGGTTGAGGACCCGGTTCGGGCGGGTGTCCGTGCCGGTGCCCGCGACCCACTGCCAGTTCAGCTGGTTGCTGGCGAGGTCCCCGTCGACCAGCAGCTCCAGGAAGTGCCGGGCCCCGACGCGCCAGTCCACGTACAGCGTCTTGGCCAGGAAGCTCGCCGTGAGCAGCCGGGCGCGGTTGTGCATCCACCCCTCGTGGCGCAGCTGCCGCATCGCCGCGTCGATCACCGGATAGCCCGTACGGCCCTCCCGCCACGCCTCGATGTCCTCGCGGGCCGTCCGCTCGGACCGCCACCGGTCGTGCCGGGTGCGGTAGTCGGCGCCGGCCGCGCCCGGCCGGGCCGCGAGCACCTGACGGTGGAAGTCCCGCCAGGCGACCTGCCGTACGAACGCCTCCGCTCCCGGACCGCCCGCCCGGCGCGCCCGGTGGACCAGCTCGACGGGGGACAGCGTGCCGAAGTGCAGATGCGGCGAGAGCCGGGAGGTCGCGTCCCCGGCCAGGTCGTCGTGCCGGTCCGCGTAGCCGGCGAGGCCCGAGCGGAGCCAGGCGGCGAGCCGCTTGCGGCCGGCCCGCTCGCCGCCCTCCGCCAGCCCCGGCGAGATCCCCGGCAGCGCGGCCCGGGACGGCAGCTCCTCCGATCCGATGCCCGGCGGCACCCGGACCGAGCGCGGCGCGCGCAGGACGTCCCGCAGCGGCTGCCCCGACCACTGCCGGAAGTACGGCGTGAACACGGCGAAGTGGTCCGAGGAGGCCGGGGTCACCGCGCCGGGCGCCACCGCCGTGGTCACCGTCTCGTGGACGTGCAGCCGCCGTCCGGCGGCCTCCAGGGCACGCCGCAGCCGCTGCTCCCGCCGCCGGGCGTAGCCGCTCGCGTCGGCCGCCATGTGCACCTCGTCGGCATCCGCCTCCCCGGCCACCCGGCACACCTCCTCGACGACGTCACCGGAGCGCACCACCAGCCGCCCGCCCCGCTCGCGCAGCCCCGCGTCCAGGTCCCGCAGGCAGTCGGCGAGGAACGCCAGCCGGTTCGCAGCCGCGAAGCCCGCGTCGGCCACGCCCCGGTCCCGCACGAACAGCGGGACCACCGCACCGGGGCCGTCCAGCGCGGCCCGCAGCGGCGGGTGGTCGTGCAGGCGCAGGTCGGCGGTGAACAGGACGACCGAGACGTACATGGCGCGGCTCCGGGACGTAGAACGACGAGGCGGACGGACACTGGACACTTCCGGCGCGGAGGGTCGGGCGGATGCGGCGGATGCGG
>NZ_MUMF01000154.1 GCF_002155905.1 Streptomyces tricolor
GACACCGATGACACCGATGAGTTTCCCGCGCCGCGCCGGTCTGTCCGCGTGAGACCGACTCACGGAAGGCCGGCGCCATGCGGAAACTGATCTACGGCATGAACCTGACCCTGGACGGCTACATCGCCGCGCCCGGCGACGACATCGGCTGGAGCGTGCCGAGCGACGAGCTGTTCCAGTTCTGGTCCGACCGGTTGGAGGCGACCGACCTGACGCTGTACGGGCGCAAGCTGTGGCAGACGATGAGCTCCTACTGGCCGACCGGCGACCAGCGGCCCGAGGCCACCCCGGCGGAGATCGAGTTCGCGCGCCGCTGGCGGGACATGCCGAAGGTGGTGTTCTCCTCGACGATCGACCAGGTCGACTGGAACACCCGCCTGGTCACCGGCGACGCGGTCGCCGAGATCACCCGGCTCAAGGCCGAGGACGGCGGCCCGATGGACATCGGCGGCGCGACACTCGCCGGGGCGGCCATGCGGGCCGGGCTGATCGACGAGTACGTCCTGGCCACCGCGCCGGTCCTGGCGGGCGGCGGCACGCCGTTCTTCACCGCGCTGGACACCTGGGTGAACCTCACCCTGGTGGAGACGCGGACGTTTCCCGGCGGCGTGCTCCTGACCAGGTACGAGACGAGGCGTTGAGCGCCCGTCCCGGGTGACCCGACCACCGCCCGGGGCTCAGCCCCGGCCGTCGCCCAGCGCGGCCACCGCGGATTTCGCCGCCTTGATGGCCCCCTTGTTGATCTCCTCCGTGTCCGGGGCCTTCTTGCTCTCGAAGTCGCTGCCGTTGTAGGTGACGATGACGAGGGCGTTGGCGACGCGCACGAGCACCACGCCCTCACGGGTCTGCTGCTTGTCCTCCGTGGTGAGGTTCACGACGGAGTAGGCGCTGTCCCCGAGCCCCGGCACGGCCCCGCCGCCGCTCTTCTCGGCGACCCGCTGCTCGTACTCCTCCTTCGCCTCCTGGTCCGACTCGCTGATCTCGAACGACACGTCGAGCCAGCGGTAGTCGTACCCCTGGAGGGCGTTCCAGGAGCAGGTGCGGCGCAGCGCGGTGTCCGTCGAGGGGATCTCCTTGCCGGCCGTCTTCGCGCCCGGCGCCAGGGACTTGACGGTGGGCACGGGCACCGCGGCGCAGGGGGCGGGCGCGGCGGTGTAGGTCCTCGGTGCCCCGGAGGACGACGAGTCCGCGGAGGAGGGGGACGCGGCGGGTGTCTCCTGGGCCGCCCGGTGCCCGGCGGCGGCCGGCGGCGCGGCCGGTCCGGACGACAGCGCCCAGCCGGCGCAGGCGAGCACCGCGACCGGCGACAGACGCGCGGTGAGAGCGAGCGGCAGAGGAAGGGAACGCACGGCGCACTTCTCGTGGGGGAGGGGGTGCGGAGGGGTCCGCATGGTGGACGGGGACGACAGTGTCACACGACTGCCTGTGGGGCGGAAGTGCCAACGCTCTGCGTACCCGGCCGGTCACGACAGCCGGTGCCCGGTGTACCGCTATGCCCGCTATCTTCCGCGCACGTGCCCGTCGTACGGGCGTCTGCGGCACCCGCTCCGTCCCCTCCGCCGAGGCGAACCCGGCACGCGCCGCAGCACGCCGTCCGCCCGGGGCGCGGGCCCGGCACGCGGACTCCACCGGACCGGCCGGCCCGGGCACCGCCCGGACCGGCCGGTCGCATCGGGTCAGGCCTCCTGGAGCGCGCGTGCCATCCGCGCGCACTCCTCCAGCGGCGAGAGGATCCCGAGGAGCGTCCTGAGCGAGCCGGCGATCTTCCGGCTCGGCCCGCGCAGCCGGCTGCTCGTCCTGCCGATGAACACGAGCATGGGCCCGAACTCCTCGAGGCAGGTGGCCGCGACCCGCACCTCCCGCGTCTGCTCGATCACCTGATCGAGCTGGGCCTCGACGAAGTCGGGCCACTCCGAGCGGGGCGTGTCCCGCACCCATTCCAGGAACGCGCGCAGCGCGCCGAGCGTCAGCTCCATCCGCGCGGCCAGGCGCCAGGCCGCCGCCTCCAGTTCGTCCGAGGGGCCTTCGATGGACTTGGCGAACCGGTTGACGACGGCCAGCCGCGTACTCATGGGGGCGCCCGGCAGGTTGGCCCGCACCACGTCCTCGGTGAACAGCTCCCCCATCGCGCCCAGATCCTTGAAGGCCGCCTCCACCAGGGCCACGTCCTCGGCCATCGCCTCCATCTCGGTCTCGGCCGCCACCGCCAGCTCCAGCAGTCCGGGACCGCTCTCCTCCAGGGCGGCCGGGGGCTCGGCCACCTCGTGCCCGGCTCCGCCGCCCTCGCCGCCCTCCTCGGCGGGGGCCGGTGCGGCGGCCAGGCCCAGCTCCTCGGCCAGGGCCGCCCGCAGCAGGGCGCGCGCCTCGGCCCGGCCGTCGGGCAGCGGCGGGAACTGCAGGGCCGGGAGCGCGTCCAGGCCCGCCGGCACCGTCCCGGCCTGCCCCAGCAGGACCGTGCTCCGCCCGGCCGCGTGCCGGACACCGAGCCCGAGGGCGACGGACGGATGGCCCCCGGTGAGATCGGCGACGACCACGTCCTCCTCCAGGAGGTGCCGGACGAGCTGTTCGCCCAGCGGGCCGGGTTCGGTGAGCTGGTCGGCCCGGATCAGGGACAGTTGCAGCTCTTCGCACACGGGCCGGACGACCTCCTCGTGGAAGAGCGCCTCGGGACCGAGGACGAGACACGTGGGCATGACGGAGTACCTCCGGAAACGGGACGGCCCGGAAAGGGCACGGTGAGAAGCGGTGGGAAGACGGGTGGGGCGGGCGGCCCCACCCGGGGCGGTTCAGTCGAAGAGGGTCAGGGCCACGCCGTCGCCGAGGTCGTCGGCGTAGACGGGCCGTTCCTCGATGCCCAGCGCGGACAGCAGATGGGCGGTGAGGACGCGGTGCCGGCGGCCGACCCGGACGGTCTCGCAGGGGAAGGTGCCGAGGGCCACCAGCCGGTAGGCCGTGCCCAGGCACATGCCGTACGCCCTGGCCGCCGTCCGCAGGTCGACGCTGACCGGCAGGTCCAGGACCTCCCGGAAGGTCAGAGGGGTCTGCGCGCGTCCGGTCATCCGCGGCTCCGGGGGCGCAGGGACAGCGTGCCGACCCGGCGGCCGTGCTGGAACCGGCAGGCGGCGGCGACCGCTCCGGTCAGACCCCACTCCCGGGCCAGGGCGCCGATGCGCACCCCCTCCACCCGGTCGGCCGGGACGGTGATCCGCACGGTCGCGGCGAGCCCGTCCGGCCGGTCGCGGCCGGCCACCTCCGCCTGCCACAGGGCGCCCCGGTCCTGGCGGGAGTCCACCGTGTACCGGATGTCCTCGACGGTCCGCTCGGGCCGGGCCTGCCGGGCGGAGTTCCAGGCGCGGGTGCACGCGGAGCGCAGCAGGACGGAGCCGGGGTCGGGGGTGCGCGGCTCGATGGTCCGCAGCGCCTCCAGATAGGCGGTCAGCATCTCCGCCTCCACGTCGTCCCGGTCGGTGCCGAAGCGGTGGACGATGGTGAAGGCCTGGCGGCGCAGACCGGGCAGCGCGCACCACACCGCGCCCAGCCGCCAGCCGTTCCCGTCCGTGTCCTGCTGGGACAGCGCGGCGATCTGGTGCCACAGCGCGGCCCGCACGGGGGCCGGCGCCGAGCGGTCGTAGAGCACGGGGCGGGCCTCGGCGGAAGTGAGGGCGGTGCCCGGGGCACCGGATCCGTCGTCCAGCCGGAGCCCGGTGAGCGGCTCCCGGCCGCCCACGTCCCGCTCCACGCGCGCGAAGAGGCCGGAGTACGAGGATGACGTCATCGTTGCTCTCCTGTCAGGGGTGTCACAGGGGGGTCATGGCGCCGTGGGCGGATCACGCGGACGGGTCGGCGGCGGCCGGACCCGGCCCGCCGCGCCACCGGGTGAGGGACCGCTCGGCGAGTGCCTTGCCGGGCGTGGTCTGCGGGGCCCGTTCGAGCGACATCAGCAGCCGCAGGAAGCCGGGCCGGCGGCGGTCGACGAGCCGGGCGAACAGCGCCTCCAGGCGCCGCTCGCGTTCCGGGCCGCCGGCCGCCCCGGCGCACCACGTCAGCAGCGCGTCCCGCATGGCCGGATAGGCCGACGCCTCGTCGAGGGAGGCGCAGACCAGGGCGACGACCTGGTCCGCGGCCTCCTGCCCGGCGGACAGCCGGTCGCCGAACCAGTCGTGCTCCTCGGCGACGAGGACGGGGAACGTGAGGGCGGCCAGCAGTCCCGCCACGTCCTCGGTGCGCACCCAGACGGCCAGGTCGCGCACGATGGTCTCCCTGGTCCCCGGGGCCCCGGCGGCGAACCGGCGCAGCAGCGTGCCCGACACGAGGAAGGCCGTCGCCGCGGCGGCGTCGTCGTCGCCGAGCGCGTCCAGCACCCGCCGCAGCAGCCGCATGGCGACCTCGGCCGGCAGCCCGTCCGTGTCCGGCCGGCACGCGGCCACGACCGCGGTGCGCAACGCCGGTTCGGGCGCGCCGCTCCACTCCTCCAGCAGCGCGTGCGCCGTGGCGGCGGCCGGGGAGCGGCGGGACGACGCGGCGAGCGCGCGGCCCGCGACCTCGGCGGCCGTCCGAGGCCCGGTGCGGAGCAGGTCCGCGAGGAGTCCCAGACTGCGCCCGGCGGTGCGTTCGGCCACGGCGGCCATGGCGCGCCCGGCGCGTTCCGCCTGCTCCTCGTCCCCGGCCGCGCCGAGCCAGACGTGCAGCAGGGGCAGCCAGTCGGGCCGTTCCCGGCACACCTCGTCCCAGACGGCCTCGCCCACCGCGGGCCACAGAAAGGTGAGGGCCCCGTTTCCGTCGCCGTCCTCACGGACCGCACACATCGCAGCGATGCCGGCCGGCAGATCCGGCGCGGCGGACGTGGGGGCCGGCCACCCCGCCGCCCCGGAGCCCGCGGGCCCCGGCAGGGCGAGCGCCGGCCGGCTCGCCTCGCCGGACCGCTGCGGCGGCTCCGGCGGGGCGTCGGGAGCGTGGTGGGCGCGGATCAGGGCGAGCAGTTCCGCCGCCCGGCCGAGGACCGTGTTCCGGCCCAGTCCCTGGTGGACGCAGACCGAGAACAGGTGGGCCGGCGGGGCGGGGGCGTCGTCCGCCGCCGAGACGAGCCGCGCGGCCTCCGCCGCGGCGAGCCCGGCCGTCAGCCCGGCGGCGGTCGGGCGGCCGGCCGGCCCGGGACGGGCCAGCGCCTCGGCCACCCGCACCGCCTTGCCGGGCGGCAGCCCGGGCGGGAGCAGCGCGGCGAGCGCCGCCTGCCCCACCTTCCTGCGCCGGCGGGCGCGCTCCTGGGCGTCCGGGCACAGGCTCGCGAAGTGCAGCGAGAAGACCTCCTGCGGATCGGGCGGCCGGTGCCGCAGCACCCGCACGTCCAGGCGCTCCTCGACGGCCCGCGCCAGATCCGGCGTCCCGCGCAGCACGACGACCAGCCGGGCGCCGGCCTTCTCCAGCTCCTCCTCCAGGCGGGTGACGTCCCAGTGCCGCAGGGAGAACGGGTCGGCCAGGTTCATCACCAGGTAGCCGTGCACGCCCCGTGACCGGGGCCGCCAGTGCGCCAGATCCACCGCGCCGTCGATCTGGACGAGCACGGGCTCGGCGCGGCCGTGCGCCAGGAGGTTCAGGGCCAGCGTCTGCCGGCCGGTGCCGGGTGGGCCGACGACGAACAGGACGCCGGAGCCGAGCGCGTCCAGGCCGGCGGTGTAGCCAGGGGGCCGGGCGAACCGGCGCCGGGCCGCCCGGAGGTCCTTCGCCCGCACCGGGCCCTGGCGCACCGGGGGCACGCCCGGTCCGCCGGGCGCGGGGGAGTCCGTCACCGCGTACCGCTGGTCGCCGTGGACCGTGCCGGTGTTGACGGTTCCGTGCGGGGCGACGACGAGCATGCTCTTGTCGCGGGCGAGTTCGGGCAGCAGGGTGTCGAGGACGTCGTCCGAGCCGACCTCAGTCGTCAAGGCCGCCCTCCAGGTCCGGGCGGGCGGACGCGTCCAGGTTGGTCAGGTGCTGCCCGCCGTGGACGGAGCCGGTGTTGATGATCCCCCGCTCGGCGCGCAGCACGCCGGTGACGTCGTGCCGCCGGGGCGTCGCGGTAGGGGCCTCGGGCCGCCCGGCCGGAGCGGCCCGGCCGGGCAACGGGCCGGAGGGGGCCGGCACGTACAGCCAGGCGCGCTGGGCGAACGCCTTGCCGTCGACGGTCGCCGGCACCTCGTGGAACCAGTCGCGGTGCCGCCCGGTGTACCCGGAGGCGACGGCGTCCTGGTGGCAGCGGTCCGAGAGGATGGCCGCGACATGGGTGATGTGCTCGCTGTGCTCGGCCAGGACGGCCCTGACCGGACGGGAGTCGAGCAGCCGGTGCGTGTCGGTACGGGCGGTTCCGTTGCCGCCGAACCCGTCCGCGGTGTCGGGCAGCGGACCGATGTGCAGGCCGACCCGCAGCCGGAGGGGGGCCGTGCCGAGAGCGTGGACGTTCAGCTCGGCGACGACGTCCTGGAGGGTGTCCAGCCAGGGGTGGATCACCAGGGGCATCAACGCGGGGTCGAAGCCCAGGACGTAGCCGTCGCCGGTGGTGGCGGGGAACAGCCGGTCGGTCCACAGCCGGGCGAGTCCGGCGCGTTCCAGCGAGATCCTCAGCATCTCGGGCACCGCCCGGCTGACCACCTCGTGGTCGATGGCGGGGCGCTCGGTGAAGCCCTTCAGGTCCACGGCCAGGATCCCGCGGTACGGCGGGAGCGGGCGGCTGCGGGAATGCGGGGCCGCGGAGGTCGCGGGCAACTGGGCACGGGCGTCGTGCATTCTCTCTCCTCTGCGAAGGTCCGCCGGGACCAGGGGAGTCGGGCCTGGTCCCGGCGGACGAAGGGGCGCTGCTGACTGCGCCCTCCGAGCTTCGCGACGGTGAGAGAGGCGTTGTGCACTCTCAGTGCGCAGAGAAGGTGACGGCGGTCACAGCCGCTCGGGCAGCAGGGCGTGCAGCCGGCGTTCGTCGACGACCTCGATGCAGGTCTTGTCGGCGCGTACGCAGCGCGGGCCCAGGCGCCGCAGGGCGTCGCTGACGGAGTTGCGGCCCGCTCCCAGGTGCTGGGCGAGTTCGGTCCGGGTGAGGCGGAAGACACGGTCCTCCGACATGCTCACCAGGCGCAGCAGTACACCCGCGAGCCGCTGGTCGAGGTCTCCCTCGCCGGCCTCCGTCTGCTCCCACAGGCGGTCGTTCGCCAAGCAGGCCAGCCTGCCGGGAAGGTCGTGCCTGACGACGAAGCTCTCGAAGACGCTCGCGGGAATGGACGCAACTTCGCATTCGCGCATGGTTTGTACGTCGGCCAGCCGGGTCCTGCCGTTCTGTACCGCGATCTCCCCCAGCACCTCGCCCGGCCCGCGGAAGCTCAGCAGCCTCTCCCGGCCGTCGATGTCCCTGCGGACGACCTTCACCAGCCCACGGACCAGTGCCAGTACGTGCGTTCCGGTATCGCCCTGGCGGAGCAGGGTGGTGCCCGCCGGGTGCGTGCGGCGGCGGCCGCTGGTCAGCTGGTCCCACGCTTCGCCGGGGACGAGGTCGCGCAGCGTCCGGGCCGGCGAAACCCGAGTGTGTTCGCTCATGCGATGAACGTAGACGGTGGCGGGGGCGTGCGGGAGGCAATGATCGTTTCTGTTCGCCGCCTTTTCTCTCCTGCCGGATGGGGCCCATCCTCGGATCAAGGCCCACCGACGCACACAACCACCGAGGTCGGAGATGCACTTCACGACGCGCCCCACCCTGCACGGCACCTTCGGCATGGTGTCCTCCACCCACTGGCTCGCCTCCCAGTCGGCGATGGCGGTCCTGGAGGACGGGGGAAACGCCTTCGACGCGGCCGTGGCCGGGGCGTTCGTGCTGCACGTCGTGGAGCCGCACCTCAACGGCCCGGCCGGCGAGGTGCCGATGCTGCTCGCCCCGGCGGGCGGCGCGGTGCGCGTGCTGTGCGGGCAGGGCGTGGCCCCGGCGGGCGCCACGGCGGCCCACTACCGCGGACTCGGGCTGGACCTCGTACCGGGCACCGGACCGCTCGCCGCCGCCGTGCCCGGCGCCTTCGACGCCTGGCTGCTGCTCCTGCGCGACCACGGCACCAAGCCCCTCGACGACGTCCTCGGGTACGCCATCGGATACGCCGAACACGGGCACGCGCCCGTGGAGAACGTCGGCCTGACCGTCGAAAGCGTACGGCGGCTCTTCGAGACCGAGTGGACCTCCTCCGCCGAGGTGTACCTGCCGGGCGGCCGGGCACCCCGCCCCGGCACGCTGCTGCGCAATCCCGCCCTCGCCGCCACCTGGCGGCGGCTGCTGGCCGAGACCGCCCACGCGCGCGGCCGGGAGGCCCGGATCGACGCCGCCCGCGAGGTGTGGCGCTCCGGCTTCATCGCCGAGGCCCTGGTCCGGCAGTCCCGGCGCCCCACCCTGGACACCAGCGGCGAACGGCACACCGGCACGCTCACCGAGGCCGACCTCGCCGGCTGGTCGGCGACCTACGAGACCCCGGTGACGTACGACTGGAACGGCTGGACCGTGTGCAAGGCCGGCCCCTGGAGCCAGGGCCCCGTCCTGCTCCAGCAGCTCGCCCTGCTCCCGCCCGAACTGCCTCCCTACGGCTCCGCCGACTACGTCCACCTGCTGATCGAGGGCTGCAAGCTCGCCATGGCCGACCGCGAAGCCTGGTACGGCGACGCCGCCGACGTGCCCCTCGCGGACCTGCTGTCCGACGACTACAACGCCGCACGCCGGTCCCTCGTCGGCGAGAAGGCCGACCACGAGCTGCGCCCCGGCAGCCCCGGCGGACGCGTCCCGCGGCTGCCCGCGCCGGCACGCACGCGCGTGCC
>NZ_MUMF01000155.1:0-6190 GCF_002155905.1 Streptomyces tricolor
GCAAGACGACCCTGCTGCGCGCGGTCACGGGCCTGCTGCCCCCCGGCACCAGCCGCGGCGCCGGCCGGGTCGACGTCCTCGGCCACGACGTGTTCGCCCTCACCGACCGGGAACTGCGCGCCCTGCGCGGGAGCCGGCTCGCCTACGTCGGCCAGGACCCCGGCTCCGGCCTCAACCCCCGGATGCGGGTCCGCACCCTCGTCCGGGAACTCGCCGCCGACCCGGAACGCGACACGGTGAGCGCGCTCCTCGCCGAGGTCCGCCTGCCGGACGACGGCCGCCTGGCCGCCCGGCGCCCGGGCGCGCTCTCCGGCGGCCAGCAGCGCCGGGTGGCCCTCGCCCGGGCCCTGGCCCGCCGCCCCGACGTCCTGCTCCTGGACGAGCCCACCGCCGGTCTGCACCCCGAACTGCGCGACGAGATCGGCGCGCTGCTGCTGCACCTCGCCCGGGAACACCGCCTGGCCGTGGCGTTCTCCTGCCACGACCCCGAGCTGGTCGCCCGGTTCGCGGACGAGGCGGTGGAACTCGGCGGCCATCTGCCCGGCCCGCGTACGGCGTCCGTGGCGCCGGGCGCGCGCCGCCCGGTCCACCGGCCCGAGGAGCCCCCCGAGGCCGGCCCGCCGGTCCTGGAGGCACGGGACCTCCGCGTCGCCTTCGGCCGCCGCGGCCAGGGTGCCGCCGCCCTGGACGGGGTCGGACTGCGCGTGCGGCCCGGCTCGGCGCTGGGCATCGTCGGGGCCTCCGGCTCCGGCAAGACCACGCTGGTCCGCGCCGTCGTCGGCCTGCAACGGGTCGGCTCCGGCTCGCTCAGCCTGGACGGTACGCCCCTGAGCACGGGGCTGCGCGGCCGTACCCGGGAACAGCGGCGCCGGATCCAGCTGGTGACGCAGAACCCGCTGGGCGCGCTCAACCCCAGCCGCACCATCGGCGCCGCCCTCGGCCGGCCGCTGCGGCTGCACCGCCGCTGCCCCCGGAGCGCCGTCCCCGACCGGGTCCTGGACCTGCTCGAACAGGTCGGCCTGCCACCCGCCTTCACCGACCGCTATCCGCACGAGCTGTCCGGCGGGCAGCGCCAGCGCGTCGCCATCGCCCGCGCCCTGGCCGCCGACCCGGACGTACTGATCTGCGACGAGATCACCTCCGCGCTGGACGCCGGCACCGGAGAGGCGATCATGGATCTGCTGACCGGACTGCGGGAGCGGCGCGGTACGACGCTGATCCTGATCAGCCACGATCTGCCGCTGATCGCCGACCGCACCGACACCGTGCTGGTCCTCGACGCCGGACGGGTCGTCGAGTCCGGCCGGACGGCCGACGTCTTCGCCGCCCCCGGCCACGCGGCGACCGGCGCGCTGCTGAACCCGGCCGGAGCGGCGGAGTTCCACGACGAGCGCGCCGATCGCCTCCGGTGAGACCGCCGGTGCAGGCGTCGGACACCGGCGGGCGCTGGCTGGAAGTCGTCACCGGTTGATCAACGGGAACTAAGCTCGAGGCGCCTGGCACCCCAGGCGATCTGGTTGCTCTCGTCGTTCTCGGCGATCTCGGTGGAAGGGTCTGGACTGCGGTGGAGGACAAGCGGGTAGTCGTCGTGACCGGCGGAGGTTCGGGCATCGGGCAGGCCACGGCCCGGCTGCTGAGCGAGACCGGTCACCACGTGGTCGTCTCCGGCCGGCGGGCCGAACCCCTGCAGCGCCTCGCCCAGGAGACGGGGGCACTGGCGCATCCGTCCGACGCCGGGGACCCCGACGCGGCCGAGAGCCTCGTCCAGGCGGCCCTGACCGCGTACGGACGGCTCGACGGGCTGGTGCTCAACGCGGGCATCGGACGCGGCGGAGCCGTGGGCGACATGTCGCTGCGGGACTGGGACGAGGTGATGCGCACCAACCTCACCGGACCGCTGCTCCTGCTGCGCGCCGCCATCCCGCACCTGCTGGAGTCCGCCGGCTCGGTGGTCGCCGTCGCCTCGGTGTCCGCGCTGCGCAACGGCACCAGCAACGCCCCCTACGCCACGTCCAAGGCGGCCCTGCTCCAGCTGTGCCGCTCCGTCGCCGTCGACTACGGGCGGCAGGGGGTACGGGCCAACATCGTGTGCCCCGGCTGGGTGCGGACCGAGATGGCCGACCGGCGCATGGCGCGCTTCGCCGAGGAGGCGGAGCTGCCGGGCGGCGGCGTGGAGGCCGGCTACGCGGAGGCGACCCGGCTGCTCCCCCAGGGGCGCCCGGGCGAGCCCCGCGAGATCGCGGAGGCGATCGGCTGGCTGCTGTCCCCGGCGGCGTCGTACGTCAACGGAGCGGTGCTCACCGTCGACGGCGGAGCGACCGCCCTCGACCCCGGCACCCTCGCCTTCGACTACCACATCACGCCCCGCGGCACGGAGACCTCCGGCACCGGTCGGTGACGTGGTGACCGGGGCCCCATGGCCGAGGCCCCGGGTGCGTTGATCACCTGACCACGGCCCGCACCGGCGGAGCGGTCCAGCCCCGCCGGCCGGTTCAGCCCTGCTGCGTCGTAGAGGCGCGGTCGTGGCAGCGGACCGCGTCGGTCATGACGGGCCACATCCGGGCGATCCCCAGCAGCGTCTCCGGACTGCCATGGGCCACCCCGGGCAGCGGACGCGCCTCGGCCGGCGGCACGCCGTCGAGAACGGCCCGCCGGGCCTGGCCCACGGCACCGGCGAGCGCGGCCGAAGCGAGCCGGTCGTCCCGCACCCCGGCCCGCCGGGCGAGGCGGTGCGCCTCCTCGTAGGCGTCCGGCTGCACGTACTGCTGCAGGGTCAGCAGCGCGTCGTACGTCTCGATGGTCTGCCGGTGCGCCAGCAGCGCCGGCGGGTACCGCGGCCACAGCACTTCCTGGAGCCGGGTCCGCCGGGGCCGGGCGAGGGCCACGTGCGGCACCGCCGTCACCAGGTCGCGCCACAGCGGCCACAGCTGCCAGGCGGTCCGCAGCGCCGTGGCCGACCGGGCCAGCGCGGTCGCGGTCGGGACCAGCAGGGACGCCACCCGCATGAAGCCGTGCACGCCCATGACCACGGACAGGTAGGGCAGCAGGTGCGGGTCGGGGTCGAAGAGGTGGAACAGATAGCCGGACCAGAAGACGAGGGCGAGCACGCTGCCCGCCGCGAACAGCCGCAGCGACCAGACGAGGTCGCGCTCCGTCGTGCGCAGGCTGAACCGCCAGCAGACCACCACGGCGACGGCGTCCCCGGCGAGATGGGAGGCGATGAGGATCAGCCAGTAGGCCGAGGAGGCGGACGCGGGCCGCTGCGCGGCAGCCGTACCCACGCCCCCCTGGTCCACCTGGAGCAGATCCAGGACGAGCAGCGAGACCAGCGCCGCCGTCATCCCCACCGCCACGGAGCGGCGCAGGCGCGGGGAGCGGCTGGAGTCGATCACGAACAGCAGCACCAGGCCCGCGCTGAGGACGCCGATCAGGTTGCGGGCGAGGGACACCGTGTGGACGTCGATGCCGGCGGAGGTCAGCCCGGCGACGATCCGCGGCTGGAAGAGGGTGATCGCGGTGGTCGCGGCCAGGACGGTGAGCCAGAGCCCCCGCAGGTGGGGCTGGCGCAGCGCGGACCGGGCCCGCCAGACCAGGGCGAACCACAGGGCGAAGACGCTGGCGAGCCCGACGTGCGCCGCCAGATCAGTCACCGGCGTCCGCCGTCACGCCGAGGAACGCGCCGAGCCGTCCCAGCGGCCCGGCCACCGGCCCGGCCGTCCCGGCGCTCTGGATCAGGCTGGCGATCATCTCGGCTTCCTGCTCCTCGGTGGTCGTGTAGCTGGTCCTCGCCATCACCCGCCGGACGAGATGCGGCTGCAGCCCGTCGAGGAGCCGATCGGTCAGCTCGTGGCCGTCGTCCGTGATGCTCCGGTGGTGGTCGCAGAGCACGTGCCCGATCTCGTGCAGGATGATGTGCTCGCGGTGCAGCGGGGCGGTCCGGGCCTCGTAGAAGACGTAGTCGGCGTTGTCGGTGCCCAGCCACAGCCCGCAGGCTCCGGTGGCCGCCGCCTCCTCGGGCAGCTCGCGCAGCACGAGCGGACGGCCTCTGAGTTCCTCCACCCGCGCACAGACCGCGTCCAGGGACAGCGACCGAGGTATGCCGAGGTCACGCAGGATCGCGGAGCACCGGCGCTGCAGCGCGGCGAACTCCCCCGATCTCCTCACCTGCGGTACGCGGATGGTCAAATCTCCAACTCCCGGGCGAGAAACCACTTCCCGTCTCCAGCGGACAAGGTGTGGCTCACACCTAAGCAGGTCGGCCGCCTTCTTGAACACGTCTGCCGGGTCTTTTGGTCGGCCTTTGGCGAAAATCTTCCCCTGACCGGCGCGGGTGGCGCGGCATCGCGCATGGGATCAGGACAACGCCGTCCCGGGCCGAGACGGGCGGGCCCGCTCACGCGGACGTCACCCCGGCAATGGCGTGTTCCGCTTCCCGGCGGCCGGCCCCGGCGATCCGGCAGCGCAGGCACCGCCGCCACCGGATCCGGCGGCAGGGCGCCCTCGTCCGTGACCGGTCCGGGGGCCAGGAATCCGCGGAGGAGGCGAGCGGGCGGAGCGCCTTCCGGCACCACCTACCCTTGAACCATGACCAGCAGCAGCGACCGGAGCCCGGCAGTGGACGTTCCCGCCCCCAAGAGTTACGAGATCCGCACCTACGGGTGCCAGATGAACGTCCACGACTCCGAGCGATTGGCCGGTCTGCTCGAGGAGGCCGGGTACGTCCGGGCCGCCGAGGGGTCGGACGGGGACGCCGACGTCGTCGTCTTCAACACCTGCGCGGTCCGCGAGAACGCCGACAACCGGCTCTACGGCAACCTCGGCCGGCTCGCCCCGAAGAAGGCCTCGCGCCCGGGCATGCAGATCGCGGTCGGCGGCTGTCTCGCCCAGAAGGACCGGGACACCATCGTGAAGAAGGCGCCCTGGGTGGACGTCGTCTTCGGCACGCACAACATCGGCAAGCTGCCCGTCCTGCTGGAGCGCGCCCGCGTCCAGGAGGAGGCGCAGGTCGAGATCGCCGAGTCCCTGGAGGCCTTCCCCTCCACGCTGCCGACCCGCCGCGAGAGCGCGTACGCGGCCTGGGTGTCGATCTCCGTCGGCTGCAACAACACCTGCACCTTCTGCATCGTCCCCGCCCTGCGCGGCAAGGAGAAGGACCGGCGCCCCGGCGACATCCTCGCCGAGATCGAGGCCCTGGTCGGCGAGGGCGTCTCCGAGATCACCCTGCTCGGCCAGAACGTCAACGCCTACGGCTCCGACATCGGGGACCGCGAGGCCTTCAGCAAGCTGCTGCGGGCCTGCGGCACCATCGAGGGCCTGGAGCGGGTCCGCTTCACCTCCCCGCACCCCCGTGACTTCACCGACGACGTCATCGCCGCCATGGCCGAGACGCCGAACGTGATGCCCCAGCTGCACATGCCGCTCCAGTCCGGCTCGGACACCGTCCTGAAGGCGATGCGCCGCTCGTACCGGCAGGAGCGCTACCTGGGGATCATCGAGAAGGTGCGGGCCGCCATCCCGCACGCCGCGATCACCACGGACATCATCGTCGGCTTCCCGGGCGAGACCGAGGAGGACTTCGAGCAGACGCTGCACGTCGTCCGCGAGGCCCGCTTCGCGCAGGCCTTCACCTTCCAGTACTCCAAGCGCCCCGGCACCCCCGCCGCGACCATGGAGAACCAGATCCCCAAGGAGGTCGTCCAGGCGCGCTACGAGCGGCTGGTCGCCCTCCAGGAGGAGATCTCCTGGGAGGAGAACAAGAAGCAGGTCGGCCGCACGCTGGAGCTGATGGTCGCCGAGGGCGAGGGCCGCAAGGACGGCGCCACCCACCGCCTCTCCGGCCGCGCCCCCGACAACCGCCTGGTCCACTTCACCAAGCCGGAGCAGGAGGTGCGCCCCGGCGACGTCGTCACCGTCGAGGTCA
Source organism: Streptomyces tricolor (assembly GCF_002155905.1). Classification (GTDB taxonomy): domain Bacteria; phylum Actinomycetota; class Actinomycetes; order Streptomycetales; family Streptomycetaceae; genus Streptomyces; species Streptomyces tricolor. The sequence goes on from NZ_MUMF01000155.1 coordinate 5,921, forward strand.
CCTACGCCGCCCCGCACCACCTCCTCGCCGAGGGCCCGGTCCTCGCCGTGCGCCGCACGCGCGCGGGGGACGCCTGGGAGAAGCGCACCGCCGCGGCGGCGGCCAAGCCGGCGGGCGTCATGCTCGGCCTGCCGAAGATCGGCGTCCCGGCCCCGCTGCCGGCGCCGACGGGCAGCGCCTGCGGCTGCGACTGAGGCCCTGGCACACCGCGGGTCGGAGTTCGCCCTGCGGGGTCCGTCCTGACGGGGTCCGCCCTGCGGGGTCCGTCCT
>NZ_MUMF01000155.1:6232-11769 GCF_002155905.1 Streptomyces tricolor
GCCCTGCGGGGTCTGCCCTGCGGGGTCCGCCCTGCGGGGTCCGTCCTGACGGGGTTCGCCCTGCGGGGTCTGCCCTGCGGGGTCCGCCCTGACGGAGTCCGCCTGACGGAGTCCGCCTGACGGAGTCCGCCTGACGGAGTCCGGCTGACGGACGTGCTGATCGAGGAGTGACCCGCGGCCCGCCCGCGGGGGGTTACCCTGCCGATCATGCTTGTCGCCTCCGCTGTCTGCCCCTGCCCGCCGCTGCTCGTGCCCGAGGTCGCCGCGGGTGCCGCACCGGAACTGGACGCCGCGCGCGCGGCCTGCACGGACGCGCTCGGTGTGCTCGCCGCCGCCCGCCCCGACCTGCTGGTGGTCGTCGGCACCGCCGGGCAGGGCGAGCACGGCCCGTACCCGCAGGGCACCCGGGGCACCTTCCGCGGCTTCGGGGTCGACCTGGACGTACGCCTCGGGCTCGCCGGCCCCTCCGTGCCCGAGCGGGAGCTGCCGACCTCGCTGGCCGTCGCCGCCTGGCTGCTGGAGCGGACCGGCTGGGCCGACGCCCCGATCGAGGGACTCGGCGTCCCGGACACCCTGGAGCCGGAGCAGTGCGCCGCGACCGGGCGGGAACTGGCCGGCCGGGCCGGGCGGCTGGCGCTGCTGGTCATGGGCGACGGCAGCGCCTGCCGCACACTGAAGGCACCGGGTTACCTGGACGAGCGGGCGGCCCCCTTCGACGCCGAGGTCGCACGGGCGCTCGCGGCGGCGGACGCGGCCGACCTGCGCGCGCTGGACCCCGGGCTGGCCCGCGAACTGAAGGCGGCCGGCCGCGCCCCCTGGCAGATCCTGGCCGGCGCGGCCGAGCACACCGGCCTCACCGGCAGCCTGCTGTACGAGGACGCGCCGTACGGCGTGGGCTACCTGGTCGCGACCTGGTCCTGACCACCCTGGCCCCGCCGGCCGTGCGCCACCGCCGACGGGGACGTACGCATGCCCCCACACGCCCACCGGGGCGCCCCGCAGCTCGCGGGGCGCCCCGGTGGCGTTGTCACAGGGACGGTCGCCGGCTCCTCAGGAAGCCGGCGGCGGGCCCTCCGGAGGGGCCGGGCGGGTCGGGGTCGTCGTGTCGTGGGGCGCCGCCCCCGGGCCGCTCTTGTGCGCGAGGCGGTCCATCGCCTCCTTCGCCCTGCCCGTGCCCGCCTGGATCTTGTCGCTGTACTTGTGCTTGGTCCGGTCGTCGACCGCCTTCGCGGCCCTGTCGATCCCGTGCTGGACCTTGTCGCCGTGCTGCCGCGCGAGGTCCGACACCTTGTCCTTGGCCGGGCCGAGCTTGGCCTTCATGTTGTCCAACAGACCCATGGTCCACCTTCCCTCGCGGGACATCCCTCGCGGGACGGTCATCTGCGGGCGCCCTCGCCGGTCTCGCTGTCGGCGGCTTCGCCGGCGGACTGCTGCCGGGGGATCCCGGTACCCTCGGCCGCGTCGTCCGTACCGGAGTCCGAACGCACGGCCACGCCCTCGGGCCCGTCCCCGGACGCCTCCGCCGTCTCCGCCGCACCGGCCTCCGTCGCCGTCGCCGCCGCCTCGGCCTCCTCCGCGCCGGCTCCGTCCGGCTCCGGGCCGGCGCCCGCCGCTGCGGCCGACGCCTCCGGAGTCGCCTTCGACCTGCCGAGAAGCCGTGCAAACACGCCCATATCCACTCCATACGGTACTCGTGCGGGCGAATTCCCGCGTCGCCCGGTGCGTCCGGTTGCGCCGCCCGGGTCACCGCCTCCCGCGTCCCGGCGGGCGGCACCTCGCCCCGGGCAACGACCCGGGGTGCGTGCCGTCACGTAACTCGTTCGAGACCTCACCGGGAGGTTTGCGAAACTGGTGCGGTGAGCAGTGCACCCCCCGCCCCCCGCGTCATCGCCGTCGTCGGACCCACCGCGGCCGGAAAGTCCGATCTCGGCGTCTTCCTGGCCCAGCAGCTCGGCGGCGAGGTCGTCAACGCCGACTCCATGCAGCTGTACCGAGGGATGGACATCGGTACCGCCAAACTGACGCCCGAGGAGCGCGGCGGCATCCCGCACCACCTGCTGGACATCTGGGACGTGACGGTCACCGCCTCGGTCGCCGAGTACCAGAAGCTGGCCCGCGCGCGGATCGACGCGCTGCTCGCCGAGGGTCGCTGGCCGATCCTGGTCGGCGGCTCCGGCCTGTACGTCCGCGGTGCCGTCGACAACCTGGAGTTCCCCGGCACCGACCCGGAGGTCCGGGCCCGGCTGGAGGAGGAGCTGGCGCTGCGCGGCTCGGGCGCGCTGCACGCCCGGCTGGCCGCCGCCGACCCCGAGGCCGCCCGCGCCATTCTCCCGAGCAACGGCCGCCGTATCGTCCGCGCCCTGGAAGTGATCGAGATCACCGGCCAGCCCTTCACGGCCAACCTGCCCGGCCACGACTCCGTCTACGACACCGTCCAGATCGGCGTCGACGTGGCCCGGCCGGAACTGGACGAGCGCATCGCGCGGCGCGTCGACCGCATGTGGGAGGCGGGCCTCGTGGACGAGGTGCGCGCACTGGAGGCGCAGGGACTGCGCGAGGGGCGCACGGCGTCGCGCGCGCTCGGCTACCAGCAGGTGCTCGCCGCACTCGCCGGGGAGTGCACCGAAGCGGAGGCCCGGGCCGAGACCGTCCGTGCCACCAAGCGTTTCGCGCGCCGCCAGGATTCATGGTTCAGGCGCGATCCCCGGGTGCACTGGTTGAGTGGGGCGGCGGCGGATCGAGGGGAACTTCCGCAGCAGGCCCTGGCGTTGGTCGAACGACCGGTTACAGCCTGATCACGTCATGGCATCGGGATGCGCCGCCGGTCATCTCGGCCTTCGGCGCCGTGCCATCATCAAGCTTCGATCGACCAAGTGGAGCCTAGTTGGGAGGGCGCGTGGCGATGGAGGCCGGCCCTCGCGACACCGCACAAAGTGCCGAGCACCTCACCACCGAGGGTGACGGCCCGGGCCATGGCGGCCCCGGCTCCGGCGCGGCACGTCCGGACAGGGACGCCCCGCCCCACGGCCCGGCCGACGCTCCGCCGCCCGGGGACCCGGCGGCAGAGGACCGTCCGTCCGACGACTCTCCGCCGGCCGCGCCTCTCCCCGGCAGCCCGCTGCCGGACGCGCCCCTGCCCGGCAGCCCGCTGCCGGACGGCGCGCTGTCCGACGACCCGCTGTCCGAGGACCGGCTCACCGACGACGGCCCCGACGACACCGCGGGCGGCGTGACCGCCGACGGACCGGCGCCCGAGGAGATGTACCCGGGCGGCCCGGAGGTCGAGGTCGAGCTGCGCCCGCAGCGCCGGCTGCGCATCTGGCAGCTCGCCCCCATCGTGGGCCTCGCCGCCGTCGGCTCGCTGATGTTCGCCTTCCCGCTCGCCTTCGACTTCGGCGACAGCGGAGCGGTCATCGCCATGCTCGGCCTGCTGATCTGCTCCTGCTCGGCCGGCTGGGGCATGATGGCCGCCCGCCGGGTCGGCTACACCTGGCCCGGCCTGCCCCCGCGCGGCTCCGGCCGCCGCCCCGACTGGCGGGTCGTCCTCACCTACGTCCTGCTGGTCGCCGTGGTGGTCGTGCTCGCCGTCTGGCGCGTGGCCCGGCTCCGCTAGGACCCGCCCGCACGGGCACTGTCACCGCCACCCCGTACGATCGAGGAATGAGCACACGGATCGCCTTCCTCAAGGGGCACGGCACCGAGAACGACTTCGTGATCGTCCCGGACCCCGAGAACGCCATCGAGCTGTCCCCGGCCGCCGTCGCCGCCCTGTGCGACCGCCGGGCGGGCATCGGAGGCGACGGCGTGCTCCACGTCGTACGGTCCGCGGCGCACCCGGACGCCCGGGAGATGGCCGCCGAGGCCGAGTGGTTCATGGACTACCGCAACGGTGACGGCTCGGTCGCCGAGATGTGCGGCAACGGCGTCCGTGTGTTCGCGCGCTACCTCCAGCACGCCGGACATGTGGCCGAAGGCGACCTCACGATCGCCACGCGCGCGGGCGTGAAGACCGTCCACATCGCGAAGGACGGCGACATCACCGTCGGCATGGGCCGCGCCCGCCTTCCCGAGGGGGACGTCACGGTGACCGTCGGCGAGCGCAGCTGGCCCGCGCGGAACGTGAACATGGGCAACCCGCACGCGGTGGCCTTCGTCGCCGACCTGGCGCACGCCGGCAACCTGTACACCGCCCCGCCCGTCAGCCCCGCCGGCGCCTACCCGGACGGGGTCAACGTCGAGTTCGTCGTCGACCGCGGCCCCCGCCACGTCGCCATGCGCGTGCACGAGCGCGGCTCCGGCGAGACCCGCTCGTGCGGCACGGGCGCGTGCGCCGTCGCCGTGGCCACCGCCCGGCGCGACGGCACCGACCCGGCCGTCACCGGCACCCCGGCGACGTACACCGTCGACGTGCCCGGCGGGCGCCTCGTCATCACCGAGCGGCCCGACGGCGAGATCGAGATGACCGGGCCCGCCGTGATCGTCGCCGAGGGTGAGATCGACGCCGAGTGGCTCGCTCACGCGCTCGGCTGATCCGAAACCCAAACCTCGTTCCCATCGCTCGAATGGGTGATCCGTTTCACGGTCGGCGAGAGGCGGTCGGTCGGCCGTGGTGGGCTCGATAGCATCAAGCACCGGCACGGACGGGGGAACGTCGCCATCCCTGAGCCGCGCACGCCCTGGGGTTCCGTCCGCCGGTCCACGAGCCGGAGGTGCCCATGAGTGCGGAGGCCACGAACCCTGCGACCGCTGGCCCGGTAGCGCCCCCAGCGCCACAGGCGCTCGCCGCGTCCGTGGCGCCCGCGGCGGCCCGCAGAAAGTCCCGGGCCCGGATCGACCTCCGCCGGCTCGGCCGGGCCGCGCTGCTCGGCTCCGCCGCCCGCGACAAGCTGCCCGACGCCATCAGCCACGTCGTGGAGGCGCACCGGGCCCACCACCCCGACGCCGACCTCGAACCCCTGCGCCGCGCCTACGTCCTGGCGGAGTCCTCGCACCGCGGGCAGATGCGCAAGAGCGGCGAGCCGTACATCACGCACCCCCTCGCCGTCACCCTGATCCTCGCCGAACTCGGCGCCGAGACCACGACGTTGACGGCGTCCCTGCTCCACGACACCGTCGAGGACACCGAGGTGACGCTGGATCAGGTGCGGGAACAGTTCGGCGAGGAGGTGCGTTACCTGGTCGACGGCGTCACGAAACTGGAGAAGGTCGACTACGGCGCCGCCGCCGAGCCGGAGACCTTCCGCAAGATGCTCGTCGCCACCGGCAACGACGTGCGCGTGATGTCGATCAAACTCGCCGACCGGCTGCACAACATGCGCACCCTCGGCGTAATGCGTCCCGAGAAACAGGCGCGGATCGCCAAGGTCACCCGTGACGTCCTCATCCCGCTCGCCGAACGCCTCGGCGTGCAGGCCCTGAAGACCGAGCTGGAGGACCTGGTCTTCGCCATCCTCCACCCCGAGGAGTACGAGCACACCCGGGAACTCATCGCGGAGAACGCCGCCCGCCCCGGCGACCCGCTCGCCGAGGTCGCCGAC
>NZ_MUMF01000155.1:11784-11989 GCF_002155905.1 Streptomyces tricolor
CGCGGCCGGCTGCGCGGCACCGACTTCGGCCGGCTGCTGGTGCTGGTGAACGAGGACGCGGACTGCTACGGCGTCCTCGGCGAACTGCACACGTGCATGACACCGGTGGTCTCGGAGTTCAAGGACTTCATCGCCGTACCGAAGTTCAACCTCTACCAGTCCCTGCACACCGCCGTCGCCCGGCCCGACGGCCAGGTCGTCGAAG
>NZ_MUMF01000156.1 GCF_002155905.1 Streptomyces tricolor
CGGCCGTGGCGACGAGGGCGGCGACGACCTCGGGGTCGGGCGCGCCGGTGCGCTCCAGGACCCGTACCTCGTCCTCGGCGTACTCCTCCAGCTCGCGCCGCCAGCGCCGGGCCGCGAGCCCGATGCGGTGCTCGGCGCTCTCCAGGGAGGACGCGCGGCCGGCGAGGCCGGGGGCCTCGGCGGCGGGCTCGCGCCGCCAGGCGTCGTCGACGCGCTCGTCCGCGGCGGTGACGGCGCACAGCAGGAGGGCGGCCAGGCTCTCCACGAGGGCGTCCAGGAGTTCTCCCGCGGTGCAGTCCAGGGGGAAGGCGCGCCAGCGCTTGAGGGCGTCCCCGGCGAGTACGGCGCCGGCCTGGAGCCGGGCCCGCACGCGCGCGTGCTCCTTGTCGTAGGCGGCCTCCACGGCCGAGGTGAGCCGGAGGGCCGCCGCGTACTGGGCGGCGGCCGCGCTGGCCAGCTCGGGCATGCGGGACCTGAGGGAGTCGAGGACGCCGTGCGCCGTACGGGCCATGACCTGCTGCCGGGCGGCGGGGTCCTGGGCGTGGTGCACGAGCCAGCTCTTCAGGGGCGCGACGGCGGTGGCGGGCAGCAGGCCGGCGCCCCAGGCGGATTCGGGCAGCTCGGGCACGGTGAACCGGGGTACGTCACCGAGGCCGGCCTTGGTGAGCAGGGCGCCGTACTGCCGGGAGACCTCGGAGACGACCTGGTGGGGGACCCGGTCCAGAACGGTGACGAGGGTCGCGTCGTACTCCTTGGCGGTGCGCAGCAGGTGCCAGGGGACGGCGTCGGCGTAGCGGGCGGCCGTGGTGACCATGATCCAGATGTCGGCGGCGCAGATCAGTTCGGCGGCCAGGACGCGGTTGTCGGCGAGCAGGGAGTCGATGTCGGGGGCGTCGAGGAGGGCGAGCCCGCGCGGGAGGGTGTCGGCGGTCTCGACGCGCACCACGCGCGCGGGGTCCTCGTCGGCGAGCATGAACTCGTCGGCGGGGTCTTGGTGGGGCACCCACACGCGGGTGAGCTGGGGGAGCACGCGCATGCCGCTGAACCAGTGATGATCCTCCGGATGGCAGACAAGGACCGGTGTCCGGGTGGTCGGCCGCAGCACGCCGGCCTCGCTCACCCGCCGGCCGACGAGGGAGTTCACGAGCGTCGACTTGCCCGCGCCGGTGGAGCCGCCGACGACGGCCAGCAGCGGCGCCTCGGGCTCCCGTAGGCGGGGTACCAGGTAGTCGTCGAGCTGCGCGAGGAGTTCGTCGCGGTTCGCACGCGCGCGTGGCGCCCCCGCGAGGGGCAGCGGAAAGCGTGCGGCGGCGACACGGTCGCGCAGAGCGGAAAGTGTGTCGAGCAGCTGAGGCCGTACGTCCAAGGTCACCACATGCGAAGAATGCCCAATTTTAGGGGAATTCTGAAGCATATAGACATGTCTGCGCGCCGACGGGACAGAACGGACGGAAGGGATGACCGGGACATGGCCGCAGTCCAGGCATAACGAGTGCACAACACCCGGTGCCGTCGGGCACCAAAAGCGGTGCACGATTCGTACCTGCCTGCGATTATCAGGACCGCTTCACCGAACCTCCACATCGAGCCACGGAGGGGAAGCGACAGGGTCAAGGAACCGGGAGCCCTATCCTTGACCCCGGCAACGTCACGGATCAGCCCACCCCAGGGCACCGCACACGAGGCCACCCCACCGGCCCCCGTAGCTCAGTGGATAGAGCAGGCGCCTTCTAAGCGCTTGGCCGCAGGTTCGAGTCCTGCCGGGGGCGCCAGTCTCCACCCTCCCGCTCGGGAGGGCTTTTCGCTGGTCAGAGCGGATGTCTGTGGGCACGACGAAGCCCCGGACGCCCTCTTGATGATCAAGGGCTGACTCCGGGGCTGTCCGGCTGTCACCGGGTTCTCGCGGGTGGCCGTGTCGAATACGTGTCGAAGTTCTCGACCGGTGGAAGATCAGCCGGTGCCCGGCACCTCCGCCTCCGTTTCCGGAAGATCACCCGCGGCCTCCAGCCGCCGCTTCAGGTCCGGCAGCTGCCCGTCGACGCACCGGGCGTACGTCGCCAGCAGCACGGCGACGCTGTTCCCGGCCCACTCGGCCACCTGGGCGGGCGGGATCCCGTCGTTGAGCCACTTCGTCAGGCGCGTGTGCCGGATGTCGTACACGCGCCGTCCAGTGGGTGACTCGAAGACGTGCGGGGGCAGTACGGCCTTACGCGCGCTGCGCCACGCCCGGCGGATGACGGAGCCGGCGAGGATGCCGCCGGACTCACCCTGGAAGAGCAGATCACCCGGCTGGAGCTGTTCGTCCTCGATGTGCTGCCGCAGGATGCGCGTGAGGGCCGGATGCCCCGGCACCGCGCGCGTCTCGCCCTCGGCGCGGCCCTTCAGATCCCGTTGCTCGTGAATCTCCCCCGTGTCGGTCCACTGCTTCCCGACCTCCGGCGTCGCCGTGTGGATCAGCAGCTCGCACCACTGGTCGTCGGCGTCGGGTTCCGGCAGGGTCACGTCCTCCACCCGCATGGCTATGGCTTCCTCGGGCCGTGGACCGCAGTAGTACAGCGTGGCGAAGAAGGCGTGGAGCCGCTTGCCGCCCCGCGGGCGGCGCCGGATCCAGTCGAGGATCGCCGCCGCCTGCTCGGGATTCAGCAAGGACCGCTTGTCCACGGCGTTCGTGGTCTTCGTGACCGCCGTGGACTCCTTGCCCTTGGGAAGCGGGTTGGCCCGAAGGATGCGCCGCCGGATCGCGTACTTCATGGCGACGTTGAGGATCCGGCGGTTGCGCTTCCGGGACCAGGCCGCCGCTTGCTTGCCGTCAAGGCGGGTGTCGATGGCGTGCAGGACCTGGTCGACCTTCTCCGGGTCCTCCCAGGCCGAGACGGGCAGGGAGTTCCGCTCCACCCACTTCAGGACGGCCACCACGTCTGGGGGCGCGTCCGGACGTCGGTTGGTGTTGAACGCCCATTCGCGAAGGGCCGTCCGCACGGCCGCAGGTGCGAACTGGGTGGGCTTGGCCCGCAGCAGGGCGACGGTGGTGGCGGTCAGGGTCTTCGCGATGTTCTTGCGGCTGTTGCCGCCGAGGTGGGGCCAACGGGCGTCCACGTACTCGACGGCGAACTTGTACCAGCTCATGGCAGCCGACTTCGAGCGATGAGACACCGGGAGACCCGTGGCGACGACGAAGGCCTCACCCTTACCCGTGGCCCGGATGAGTTCCGAGCGGAAGCCCTCGGCGAGCGCGACGGTGCTGAAGGGCTCACGCCAGCGCTTGCCCGCGACAACCCAACGCACGGTGTACGTGGTCTTCCGAGCGCCCTTGTAGGTGAGGATCTTGTAGATCTTCACGTCGTACGTCGTCTCCATCAGGCGGCGTCCTCGCGGTCGTCCAGCCAGTGATCGAGATCGCTCCGCCGGATCCGGAGATCGCCGTTCGGGAGCTTGATGCAGCGCGGTGCACGGCGCTTGGCCCGCCAGTCGTAGAAGGTCGAGCGTGAGATGGCCAGTTCCTCGCAGACCTCCGCGAGGGTGAGCATGGTCCGTCGTGACCGGATGCCTGTGGTCATTCCGTGCTCCCTTCGTTCAGGAGGGCGTCGCGGGCGGTTTCGCGGTTGGTCTGGAGGTCGCGGGCGATGGTCGCGGCGAGGGCGGCTTCACCCGGGGTGTGGCCGTGGCCGGCGTACTGCCAGTCCGCTAGGACGAGGACGGTGTCCGGCTCGCGGTCGTCGAGGCCGAGGACGGATGCCTCCTGGGCGGCGCGGTAGTCGGCGCGTTCCTGGCGGAGGGCACCGAGAGTGGTCGAGTACGTCCGCGACTTGGACGAGAAGTGCCCGCGGAAGCCGAGCATGTGGGCCCAGGCCCAGAGACGCCGGTCCGGGTAGAGGCTGTCCAGGTCGCGGCAGGCGGTGATGAGGCGCCGGGTGTGGTCGGGGACCTGGTGGCGGTCGAGTTCGGCGAGTTCGCCGATACGGCGGTCCAGGGTGCCGGTGTTCTCGGCGGCCTTGGTCGCGTACTTGGCCACGTACGAGGCGACGGCCTGTTCGGTGATGTCGGAACCGTCGCCGAACGCCTTCACCGGGCGGACGTCGAGCTGTCGGCCCCAGCGGAAGGTACGGGCGGGTTCATCACCGGCAGCCGGGACCGAGACGGACGTGTACGAGTGCGCTGCGGCGGCATGTACGGCGTCCGTGAGGAGGTCGACCGTGGCCCAGGTGGGCGGGGGTGTCCCGGGCCCCTCCGGGCCGTCGAGGCGTACGACGGCGTGGAAGTGCAGGGCTCCGCGCTTCTGGAACTCGGCGACCTTGCCGTACGAGACGCGAAGGTGTTCGGCGAGTTCACGGCGGGGCAGGCCGGCGCGGGCGGCGATTTCGCGGCGGAGTCGCGTGGTGAAGCGCTGCCAGAGCTGACCGGCGTGGTTGTTGAACAGCACGGCGCCCGCGTAGTCGTAGCTGTCCGGGTCGAGAGCGGTGCCCAGCTCCGGAGCATCGGACGTGTGCGGGGTGCCGCAGCGGCAGGTGCCGTGATCGGGGCGGTTGTGGACCAGGCCGAACGAGGGGGCCGTGAGGGTGGCGAAGACACGCGGGTGATCGCGGACGGTGGCGGGGACGTCGCGGCGGTCGTCTCCGGTCAGGCCCGCACGGATCAGGTGGTAGGTGTCGCCCGCGTAGGTCCAGGCGCAGGACGGGCAGCGGGAGGCGCGGCGGTTGCCGCAGGCGAGGCGGAGACGTCCGCCCGGCTCCTGCTCGGTGGAGTAGTGGTGCAGGGTCTCGCCGGTGGTCTTGTCCTTGTGGAGGACCCAGCCGGTGAGGTGGATCGGATCGGAGCAGCCGCCGGTACGGCGGATCTGGTCCTCCCAGCGGGCGTAGTCCGAGGCCGCGGCCACCCGCAGCACGTCCCCGAGGGTGATCGGGTCAAGCAATGTGTCGGAAATCGGCGCACTCGGTGTCGCGGATGAGGCGCGGTGGGCCATGCTTGGGGTTCCTTCCGGTTGCGAGATCGGACAGGGACGGCGCCCGGGCGGCGGATGCTTGGCGGTATCGAGGCCGCCCGGGTGCCGGTCAGCGACGCTTGGCGTCGGAAGTGAGCAGGGAGCGCAGGACGACCGCGCAGACGGCGACCGAAGCGCCGGTGATGGCGACCGCCAGGAGCAGGGAGACCAGGACGGCTCCGAGCACCAGGACGACGGCCGTGCCGCCGCCCACGAGGGCGAGGACGGTGCCAGGGGTGAGCTGGACCGTGGGCCGGACCGGCGTCGGAGCCGGCGGTGCGACCGGCGGGGTCCCCGCGTTCGGGGTGATGGCGGTCGGCTCTACGACGGCGGGCGGTGCGCCGAGCCCGGTCGGCGCGGGCATGGTGGGGATCTTCGGACGGAACATCGGTGATCTCCTCTCGCGAGCGGGCTACTTGACGAGCGCGTTGATGGCCGGGGCGAGGACGCTGTCGGCGAGGAGGAAGCCGCCGAGCAGGAGAACGCCGATGAGCCAGGCCGGCGGGCGGATGAGCTTGACGCCGAGGTAGCCGACGGCAAGCAGCGCGAACCAGAGCGGGACCTGCATGGCGGATGTCTCCTAGCGGACGCGGCAGCGGTGGGTGCGGGCGGCGAGCTGGGCCGCGGACTGACTGGAGTAGTCGGCGGACCAGCCGCAGTCGTCGGAGCTGCACACGGCGGCGTGCTTGGTCTGGCCGTTGCGGTCGCGGTGCGTGCCGATCTGCACCGGGCCGATGCGCATCACGGAGTGGAAATGGTCGCGGGCAGGCATGTCAGTCGGTCTCCTCTCGGGTCGTGGCCGGGGCGGGGAAGCTGGCCCGGATGCCGGCGGCGGTGGCCGCGTCGGCGGTGAGGCGGGCGGCTTCCTCGGCGAGCAGGTGGGCGAGGAAGGGCCGGTTGGCGGCGGCCATCTCACAGGCACCGTCGAGGTAGTCGGAGGCGGTCAGGTCGCCCGGGTCACGGGTCACTGGTCTCCCTCTCTCGCCGATCAGGCGAGGTGGGCGGCGATGGCGTCGGCGAGGTGGGGCGGGACGCCGAGGCGGGAGCGCAGGGTGTCGGGGTCGATCGGGGCCCCGGTACGGGCGCGGTACTCGTCGGCGACCTTGCGGGCGTGG
>NZ_MUMF01000157.1 GCF_002155905.1 Streptomyces tricolor
CATGTGGGGAGCCCCGCCCGAGGGCCGCCCGCCCCGGGGCCGCGCCCGGAACCGGCTCGCCGCCGCCTACGAACGCTTCCTGACCGCGCTGCTCGACCCGCGCGCCGAGGAGCACTTCGCTCCCGCGCTCTACACCATGGCCCGGGCCGCGGCCGACGGCACGCTGAGCCCGTTCCTGCGCGGCGACCGGGCCGTCACCCTCCTCGCCGCGGTGTGGAACCGCCCGGGCCTGGCCGTCCGGGAGGCCCGGCCCACCCTGCACGACGCGGTCACCGCCACCGCCCTGGACTGGAACCGCACGCTGGCCACCGGCGCGGCGGCCGACCTGGGATTCACCGGCTCCTTCACGGGCGCCAACCCGAAGCCCACGGCCTTCGCGCTCAACGGCGTGCCCTGCACCGGCTCCGTCGAGGAGCCCCCGCCGACCACCCCGGGCGACGGCACCCCGGTCGGCGTCAACGGCCGGCTGCACGTCTGCGGTGTGCACCTGTGCAACCAGTACAACCGCCCCGTCCAGCTGCGCGGCATGAGCACGCACGGCATCCAGTGGTTCAGCAAGTGCTACAACACCGCGTCCCTGGACGCGCTGGCGAAGAACTGGAAGTCGGATCTGCTGCGCATCGCCATGTACGTGCAGGAGGACGGCTATGAGACCGACCCGGCGGGCTTCACCGGCCGGGTGAACGGCCTCGTCGACATGGCCGAGGCCCGCGGCATGTACGCGGTGATCGACTTCCACACGCTGACACCGGGCGACCCGAACTACAACCTGGACCGCGCGAAGACGTTCTTCGCGTCCGTGGCCGCGCGCAACGCAGGCAAGAAGAACGTGATCTACGAGATCGCCAACGAGCCCAACGGCGTGAGCTGGACGGCCGTCAAGAGCTACGCCGAGCAGGTCATCCCGGTCATCCGGGCCGCCGACCCGGACGCCGTGATCATCGTCGGCACCCGCGGCTGGTCCTCGCTGGGAGTCTCGGACGGCTCCAACGAGAGCGAGGTCGTCAACAACCCCGTCAACGCCACCAACATCATGTACGCGTTCCACTTCTACGCCGCGAGCCACAAGGACGCCTACCGCGCCGCGGTGAGCCGGGCGGCCTCGCAGCTGCCGCTGTTCGTCAGCGAGTTCGGCACAGTGAGCGCCACCGGCGGCGGCACGCTGGACCGGGCCAGCACCACGGCCTGGCTGGACCTGCTCGATCAGCTGAAGATCAGCTACGCGAACTGGACGTACTCCGACGCCCCCGAGAGCAGCGCGGCGTTCCGCCCCGGCACCTGCGACGGCGGCGACTACAGCAGCAGCGGCGTCCTGACCGAGTCCGGGACGCTGCTCAAGAGCCGGATCAGCACCCCCGACAGCTTCCCCACCAGCTGATCACCGACGGGGGCCCCGGCCGGACCGGCGGCCCCCGTCCGCCCTTACTCCGGCACGGCCGGGCGCCGCCCGAGGACCCGGGTCGCCCAATGTGACCCACGGTGCACAGGAGCCGGACGCGTCAGCGGGGAAGCCCCAGGTCACCGCTCCCCGGCCGGACGGGTTACCACCCAAGGCAGGCGGTCAGGCAAGATGGGGTGTATCTGCCCACTGCCAGATTTCAAGCTGCCGGACGGTTTCTCTTGGCTGAGTACATCTACACCATGCGCAAGACGCGCAAGGCGCACGGCGACAAGGTGATCCTTGACGACGTCTCGCTGAACTTCCTGCCCGGTGCGAAGATCGGTGTGGTCGGCCCGAACGGCGCCGGTAAGTCGACCGTGCTGAAGATCATGGCGGGCATCGAGCAGCCGTCGAACGGGGACGCGTTCCTGTCGCCGGGGTACAGCGTCGGCATCCTCCTCCAGGAGCCCCCGCTGACCGAGGAGAAGACCGTCCTGGAGAACGTCCAGGAGGGTGTCGCCGAGATCAAGGGCAAGCTCGACCGGTTCAACGAGATCGCCGAGCTGATGGCGACGGACTACTCCGACGCGCTGCTCGACGAGATGGGCAAGCTCCAGGAGGAGCTGGACCACGCCAACGCGTGGGACCTCGACGCCCAGCTGGAGCAGGCCATGGACGCCCTCGGGTGCCCCCCGGGCGACTGGCCCGTCACCAACCTCTCCGGTGGTGAGAAGCGCCGCGTCGCGCTCTGCAAGCTGCTGCTGGAGCAGCCCGACCTGCTGCTCCTGGACGAGCCCACCAACCACCTGGACGCCGAGTCGGTGAACTGGCTGGAGCAGCACCTGGCCAAGTACCCGGGCACGGTGGTCGCGATCACCCACGACCGGTACTTCCTCGACAACGTCGCCGAGTGGATCCTCGAACTGGACCGCGGCCGCGCCTACCCGTACCAGGGCAACTACTCCACCTACCTGGAGACCAAGGCCGCCCGTCTGAAGGTCGAGGGCCAGAAGGACGCCAAGCGGCAGAAGCGGCTCAAGGAAGAGCTGGAGTGGGTGCGGTCGAACGCCAAGGGGCGCCAGGCCAAGTCCAAGGCCCGTCTCGCGCGGTACGAGGAGATGGCCGCCGAGGCCGAGAAGATGCGGAAGCTGGACTTCGAGGAGATCCAGATCCCGCCGGGGCCGCGGCTCGGCAACGTCGTCGTCGAGGTCAACAACCTCAGCAAGGCCTTCGGGGACAAGGTCCTCATCGACGACCTCAGCTTCACGCTGCCGCGCAACGGCATCGTCGGTGTCATCGGCCCGAACGGCGCCGGCAAGACGACGCTGTTCAAGATGATCCAGGGCCTGGAGAAGCCCGACTCCGGCGACATCAAGGTCGGCGAGACCGTCAAGATCTCGTACGTCGACCAGAGCCGCGAGAACATCGACCCGAAGAAGACGCTGTGGGCGGTCGTCTCCGACGAACTCGACTACATCAACGTCGGCCAGGTCGAGATGCCGTCCCGCGCGTACGTCTCCGCCTTCGGCTTCAAGGGCCCGGACCAGCAGAAGCCGGCCGGCGTCCTCTCCGGTGGTGAGCGCAACCGGCTCAACCTGGCGCTGACCCTGAAGCAGGGCGGCAACCTGCTGCTCCTGGACGAGCCCACCAACGACCTCGACGTCGAGACGCTCTCCAGCCTGGAGAACGCCCTGCTGGACTTCCCCGGCTGCGCCGTCGTCGTCTCCCACGACCGCTGGTTCCTCGACCGTGTCGCCACGCACATCCTCGCCTACGAGGGCGAGTCGAAGTGGTTCTGGTTCGAGGGCAACTTCGAGTCGTACGAGAAGAACAAGATCGAGCGGCTCGGCCCGGACGCCGCGCGTCCGCACCGCGCCACCTACAAGAAGCTGACCCGGGGCTGATCGCATCTTGCGCCACATCTACCGCTGCCCGCTGCGCTGGGCGGACATGGACGCGTACGGCCACGTCAACAACGTGGTGTTCCTCCGCTACCTGGAGGAAGCCCGGATCGACTTCCTGTTCCGCCCGGACAAGGATTTCCGGCAGGGGTCCGTGGTGGCGCGCCACGAGATCGACTACAAGCGGCAGCTCGTCCACCGGCACGAGCCGGTGGACATCGAGCTGTGGGTCACCGAGATCAAGGCCGCGTCCTTCACCCTCGCCTACGAGGTGAAGGACGGCGATCTCGTCTACGTACGGGCGTCGACGGTCATCGTCCCGTTCGACTTCGACGCCCAGCGCCCGCGGCGGATCACCGCCGAGGAGCGGGAGTTCCTCCGGGAGTACATGGACACCCCGGACGGCGTCACGGACCCGGAGTCCGAGGGGGAGGCCGTCGCGGCATGACGGTGCTGCACCTGGCCGACGAGAGGGAGGCGGCGGACCTCACCGCCTTCCTCTCCCGGCTGCTCCACTACGACCGTGGGGCCGCGGTGCGGTTGCAGGCCGCCGGCACCGCCCTCGCCGTCTTCGGCCGGCCGCCCTCCTTCGAGGTGCTGGCCGTCCGCGCGGTGCGGCTGGCGAAGCCGTACGAGGACGGGCTCGACGTCACCCTCGACGTGACCGTCTCCGCCGGTGAGCTGCTGGAGTCCGTGGACGAGCGGGCGGCCACCGCCGCCGTCCCGGCCGCGGTCACCGGACCGCCGTGGGCCGGGGTGCTGCCGCCGCGGGCCGGCTGGCAGCCGGAGCCCGGGCTGCCGGCGCCGGACGCGCTGCGCGCCACGGTCGCCGCCGCGGTGGCCGAGTTCCGCGCGCGCACCGAGGAACTGGGCCCCGAGGGCCGTACCCGCGCGGAGCTGGACCGGATCGGGCGGGACATCTGGTCCCGGCAGGTCAAGGGCACCCGGCTGCCCGTGCGGGCGGTGCACGCGGCCCAGTCACTGGGCTTCCTGCGGCCCGGGATCGAGCCGGGCGACACCGGGCTGTTCTCCTCGGGGGCGTGGCTGCGGCTGCGCACGCCGTACGGCTCGGTGGCGGTACGGCAGGCGGGGCTCGGGTCCTTCGGGCTCAGCGTGCGCTGAGCCGCCCGCGTCACCTCGTGTCGTCCGGCCATACGCCGATGTGGTCGGACTCCAGCTCCAGGGCCACGCGGTCGCGCATGTCCAGGGCGCGCAGATAGTCGGCGGGCAGCTGGAGCCGGCCCGCGCGGTCGAGCATGGCGTACTCGCGGGCCACGACCGTCTCGCGGCCGGTCGCCGCGTCGATCTCGCTGCGGCGCAGCACCTCGGTGGAGGTACGGCCGTCGCGGATCGCCACCGTACGGCGGACCTCGCCCGCCACCGCCTGGTCGTGGGTGACGATGACGACGGTGGTGCCGAGGGTCTCGTTGGCCGTGCGGAACGCGTCGAAGATCTGGGCCGCCGTCCGGGAGTCGAGTTCGCCGGTGGGTTCGTCGGCGAGCAGGACGGCGGGGTCGTTCGCGAGGGCCACGGCGATCGCGACGCGTTGCTGCTGGCCGCCGGACAGCTGCTGGGGGCGGCGATCGCGGCAGTCGGCCACCCGCAGCAGCTCCAGGAGTTCCAGGGCGCGTGCGGCACGGGCGCGGCGGCCCTTGCGGGTGCCGGAGAGCTGGAGGGGGAGGGCGACGTTCTGGGCCGCGGTGAGATACGGGAGCAGGTTGCGGGCGGTCTGCTGCCAGACGAAGCCGACGACCTCGCGGCGGTAGGCGAGGCGGTCGGCGGCGGTCAGGGTGAGCAGGTCGCGGCCGGCGACGCGGGCCGCGCCGGCGGTGGGGGTGTCGAGGCCGGCGAGGATGTTCATCAGGGTGGACTTGCCG
>NZ_MUMF01000158.1 GCF_002155905.1 Streptomyces tricolor
GGCGGGGGCGCCGCTCGGCTCGTCGCCCGGGGTCCCTCCCGGCTCCCCGCCCGGTTCCCCGTTCGGCGAGTGGCCGGGCGTCGGGGCCGTGTCCCGGGTCGTACCGCCGTCGGCGGACGGTGTGTGCTCCGGGGACGGTGTGCCGGAAGGGGCGGGCGTGTCATCGGACTTGGCGCCGGACGAGCCGCGTCCGGTGACCGCGTCGCTGACCGTGGTGCCCCTGCCGCCGCTGAAGCTGCTGCCGGACACCAGCTCGTACGCCGTGATGCCGGCCATCGTGACGCCGAAGACCAGGGCGGCGGCGACCAGCGGGCGGCGCCAGCTCTTCACCCGCGCGCGGTAGACGGTGCCCTCGGTGAACTCGCCCGGCGCCACCGGTGCCCGCTCCCTCGGCCGGGCCGCCACCACGGTCTTCTCCCGGAGCTGCTCCCCGGTCCGCTTGAAGAAGTGCTGGAAGACCGAGCCGCCGCAGGTGGCGACGACACTGACGACACCGGCGCCGAGGATCGTGCCGTACACCCCGAAGTACGAAGCGAGTTTGGCCGCCACGACCGCCGCCAGGGCGCTGCCCGCGACCTGGGGAACGCTCAGATCGATCCGCTTCCGCCCCGTATCGGGTGTCTCACGCATACCCGGAACTTGCCTGCCTTTCCCGTACTTGATCGACATTGGCCGACCGACTGCACGAGAGGGGGACGTACGGACGAAACCATTAGTTCCGTTTCTGGCGATTGCGTGAAGTTCACCACGTTCATGATCGGTAAAACCGGTTGCGAACGGCCAAGTCGCATCCCTTGCCAGAAGTTGGGCGGCGCGCCAATCCACGCACGTGGTCCAAATGGAGTACTGTTGCGAGCCCTGGGTCCGGTCTCCCACCAGGGTGCCCGCGGCCAGCCAGGACCGCCGGGAGGGGGCTAGTTGCACAGGGTGACGGAGTTGGTCACTTAGCGTTGCGAACAGGTAACCGTGCCATAACGGCGGTCCCGGGCCCGTGCCCGACACGCCGGGCAACTCGGCAAGGTTGTGGCAGGCTGCACCCGGGCAGGCCACACTCGACTAGCGGAAGCAGCGACGCACGTGACGTCGGCAGGCACCACCCGGGAGGTCCCCATGCCCGAACTGCGTGTCGTGGCCGTCTCGAATGACGGCACACGGCTGGTGCTGAAGGCTGCCGACTCTACGGAGTACACGCTTCCGATCGACGAACGGCTGCGCGCGGCCGTGCGCGGCGACCGGCCCCGCCTCGGCCAGATCGAGATCGAGGTCGAGAGCCATCTGCGCCCGCGCGACATCCAGGCCCGGATACGAGCCGGTGCCACCGCGGAAGAGGTCGCCCAGCTCGCCGGCATCCCCGTCGACCGGGTACGGCGCTTCGAGGGGCCGGTGCTGGCCGAGCGCGCCTTCATGGCCGAGCGGGCCCGCAAGACCCCGGTCCGCCGCCCCGGTGAGAACTCCGGACCGCTGCTCGGCGAGGCCGTGCAGGAGCGGCTGCTGCTGCGCGGCGCCGAGAAGGACACCGTGCAGTGGGACTCCTGGCGCCGCGACGACGGCACCTGGGAGGTCATGCTCGTCTACCGGGTCGCGGGCGAACCGCACTCGGCGAGCTGGACGTACGACCCGCCCCGGCGGCTCGTCCAGGCCGTCGACGACGAGGCCCGCTCGCTGATCGGCGAGTCCGACGACCTCGCCGTGCCGGAGCCGAGCTTCCCCTTCGTGCCGCGGATCGCCCGGCTGCCACGCGAGCGTTCGATGGACCGCGCCCTCGACCGGAGCGACCGCGAACGGCCCGGCCTGCCCGCGCCGTCCACGGAACCGGCCGAGGAGAGCACGGGCGAGCGGGACTCGCTGACCAGCCTGCTGGAGGCGGTGCCGAGCTTCCGGGGCGACCTGGTGGTCCCGGAACGCCCGGCGGAGCCCGCGGAGGAGCCCGACGACGAACCCGCCGCCGAGGAGCCGCCGGCGCCCGCCGCGTCCGCCGGCTCGGCCTACGCGGACGTCCTCATGCCGCGCTCCGTCGGCAGCCACCGCGACCGGCTGATCGGCGCCACCGACCGCCAGGCCGAGGCCGACGGCGTCCGCCCCGGCCGCCGCGCGGCCGTCCCGAGCTGGGACGAGATCGTGTTCGGCACCCGTCGCAAGAAGCAGGAGTAGGCCTGCGCGCCGGCACGGAGGCGGTTGTCCGTACCGGCACGGAAAGAGGGGGCACGCGTGCGCGCCCCCTCTTCCGGCTGCCCCGCTACTGCGGATCCGCCCCCGTCGCCACCGGCCGGGACGGATCCGAGGACCACTCGGACCAGGAACCGACGTACAGGGCCGCCGGAATGCCCGCCACCGCCAGCGCGAGGACCTCGTGGGCGCCCGAGACGCCCGAGCCGCAGTACACGCCCACCTCGGTGTCCTCGGACACCCCGAGGGCCTTGAAACGGTCCCTCAGCTCCGCCGCGGGCAGGAACCGGCCGTCGGGGCCCACGTTCTCCGTCGTCGGCGCCGACACCGCGCCCGGGATGTGCCCGCCGACCCGGTCGATCGGCTCCACCTCACCGCGGTACCGCTCCCCCGCGCGCGCGTCCAGCAGCACACCCGTGCGGGCCAGGGCCGCGGCCCCGTCGGCGTCCAGCAACCCCGCGGCCCCCGGCACCGGGGCGAAGTCGCCCTCGGCCGGGACCGCCTCCTCGGTGGACAGCGCGCCCCGCCAGGACGGCAACCCGCCGTCGAGGACCCGCACGTCCGGGTGACCCGTCCAGCTGAGCAGCCACCACGCGCGCGCGGCGGCCCAGCCCTGCCCGCCGTCGTACACGACGACCGGGCGCCCGGCCGACACGCCCGCGCGGCGCATCGCGGCACCGAACTCCGCGAGGTCGGGCAGCGGATGCCGGCCGTGCGCGCCGGGCGCCGCGGCCAGCTCCCGGTCCAGGTCGACGAAGACCGCGCCGGGGATGTGCCCGGCCGCGTACGCGGCCCGGCCGTCGAAGGCCGGCGCGCCCGCCGCCTTCGCCACGCTCAACTGCCAGCGCACGTCCAGCAGCACCGGCGGGGCGCCCCCGGCCAGCTGCTGTGCGAGTTCGGATGCGGTGATGATGGCTGTCATGGCGTCCATCCATACGCCAGGGGTGGCCGCGGCGTCCAGGTCCGGCTACTCTGCTCGGCCGGACAGGCTCGATCACGAGGCGTACGGGATCGAGCACGTGCTGTACAGCCGACGGACCCCCCGCCGGCCATCGTCAGGAAGCGGCGAAAGACGGCAGATCGGGCATCCTCCCGGAGGACAGCCGAGCGGCGCGACACGGCCCCGCGGCACCGCGGAGGATGCGGGCACCGGCACGGGCGTGACGCGCCGGCGGCGTGGACACCCCTTCCGGGGAACGGAAGCGACACGGCCACCGTGAGGGGCCGGGGAGAGAGTGATCGATGACCGAGGCACGGGAGTCGGCCGGTCCGCACGCGCGGCGCGTGCCCGGCACACCCTGCTGGGTGAGCCTGATGGTGCACGGGCTCGACGCCACCGAGGAGTTCTACGGTGAGCTGTTCGGCTGGGAGTTCCGGCCGGGCCCGCAGCAGCTCGGCCCGTATGTGCGGGCGCTGCTGGACGGGCGGGAGGTGGCGGGTATGGGCCAGCTGCCGCCGGACCGCCGGCTGCCGGTCGCCTGGACGCCGTACCTCGCCTCGGACGACGTGGACCGGACCGCCGACTCGGTACGGCTGTGCGGCGGCACGGTGGCGGTCGGCCCGCTGGACGCCGCCGAGGCCGGGCGGATGGCCATCGCCTCGGACCCCTCCGGGGCCGTGTTCGGGATCTGGCAGCGTGCCGCGCATCTCGGTACGGCGCTCACCGGCGTACCCGGCACGCCCGTCTGGAACGAGCTGCTCACCTTCGAGACGGAGAGCGTCGCCAAGTTCTACAAGAGCGTGTTCGGTTACGAGGAGGAGCCGGTGGTCTCCGCCGACTTCGACTATCTGACCCTGCGCCTCGACGGCCGGCCGGTGGCCGGGCTGCACGGCATGGGCCAGGCGCTGCCCCGGGACCGGGGGCCGCACTGGCAGACGTACTTCGAGGTCGCCGACCTCGGCGAAACGCTGCGGCAGGTCACCGGCCTGGGCGGCCGGATCCTCCGGCCGGCCCAGGACAGCGCGCACGGGCGGGTGGCGACGGTGGCGGACCCGGAGGGCGCCGAGTTCACGGTGGTCCAGGGTCCGCGCTGAACGTGCCCGGCAGTCAGGAGGAGGGGACGGGCAGCACGTCCGGGGACAGGGCCGCCGCGCGGGCCGACGCCGCCGTCATCCGGCGCCGGTGGTGGCGCCGGCACAGCACCTCGTAGCCGACCTCGCCCGCGGACTGGTTGACGTCGCCGACGACCACCTGGGCGCCCTCGACCACCATCTCGCCGTCTATCGTGCGGGCGTTGTGCGTGGCGCGGGCCCCGCACCAGCACAGCGCCTCCACCTGGAGCACCTCGATCCGGTCGGCCAGCTCCACCAGCCGCTGCGAGCCGGGGAACAGCTTGGAACGGAAGTCGGTGGTGATACCGAAGGCGAACACGTCCAGGCCGAGATCGTCCACCACGCGCGCGAGCTGGTCGATCTGCTCGGGCGCGAGGAACTGCGCCTCGTCCGCGATCACATAATCGGCCCGGCCGCCCTGCGAGAGGTGATCCACGAGATACACGTACAGGTCCTGGCCGTCCTCGACCTCCACCGCGTCGGTGACCAGGCCCAGCCGGGAGGACAGCTTGCCCTCGCCCGCCCGGTCGTCCCGGGTGAAGATCATTCCGGCCAGGCCGCGCGCGGAGCGGTTGTGCTCGATCTGCAGAGCCAGCGTCGACTTCCCGCAGTCCATGGTTCCGGAGAAGAACACCAGCTCGGGCATGAGGAGTTGAGCACCTTTCGGCAAGGGAGGGCGGGGGGTGTGTCAGGAGCGTACTTCGAGCAGCGGGACCAGCTGCTCGGCAGGGGTCATCGAGCCGTGGTTGCCGACCAGCGCGGACTCCTTCGGTTCCCGTTCGGAGGCGATGATCAGCACGTCGTCGTGCGCGGCGGCGACCACGTCGCCGATCCGCGGGTACACGCGCTCGTCCACGTGCGGCCCGAACCAGCCGGCCGCGATCGCCTCGTCCCGCGAGGCCACCCAGAACTGCTCCCCGAGCACCTCGCGCCACACGGTCAGGACGTCGTTCTCGGCGCCCGGCACCGCGTACACGTGCCGGGCCCGGCCCTCGCCGCCCAGCAGGGCGACCCCGGCGCGCAGCTCCCAGTCCTCGTCGAAGTCGATGCGGTGCCGCTCGTCGAACGGCACGTCGACCATGCCGTGGTCGGCGGTGACGTACAGGGCGCTGCGCGGCGGCAGCTGCTCCGCGAGGCGCTGGACGAGCCGGTCCACGTACATGAGCTGGCCGCGCCAGGTGTCGGAGGCGATGCCGTAGCGGTGTCCGGAGCCGTCCAGCTCGGCGTAGTACGTGTACACCAGCGCGCGGTCCCCGGCGGCCAGTTGCGCGGCGGCGAGGTCCATGCGCTCCTCGCCGGTGAGCCGGCCGTGGAAGCTGCCGCCGCTGAGCGCCACCTTGGTGAGCGGGGTGTGCTCGAAGGCGGGCGAGGAGACCTGGGCGGCGTGCACCCCGGCCTCGTGGGCCAGCTGGAAGACGGTGGGGTACGGCTGCCAGGGGCGCGGTTCCGTGTACGGCTGCCAGCGGAGCTGATTCATCAGCTCGCCGGTGTCCGGGTTGCGCACGGTGTACCCGGGCAGGCCGTGGGCGCCGGGCGGCAGGCCGGTACCGACGGAGGCGAGGGAGGTCGCGGTGGTCGCCGGGTAGCCGGCGGTGAGCGGGCGGCCGGTGCCGCCGCGCGAGCTGCCGAGCAGGGAGGTCAGGAAGGGGGCCTCGTCCGGGTGGGCCCTGAGCTGCTCCCAGCCGAGGCCGTCGATCAGGAAGACGCAGACCCGGTCGGCCGGGGTCAGTTCCTCGATCGTGGCGGTCAGGCCGGGAACGCCCATGCCGGCGGCCAGGGTGGGCAGCAGGTCGGCGAGGGAGCCGCTGCCGTACTGGGGCAGCGGCGCGGTGTCCAGGGCGAGGGGTTCCGGGTGGTCCCAGGCGGAGAGCTGGGACATCAGCGTGTGAGGTCCGCGGTCGCCTCCGAGATGGCCTGCGCGAAGGCGAGCGCCTGGCGCACCGTCTCCGGGCCGTCCCCGGCCTCGCTGACGCGCAGGCTGAGGTCGTCCGCCGTGGAGCTGCCCGTGTAGCCGTGGTCGGCGTCGCAGTTGGGGTCGCCGCAGGCGGCGGGCTCCAGGTCGATGCGGTTGACGGCGCCCCAGCCGATGGTCAGCACGACCTCGCGGGGCAGCGTGCCCGGCGTGTACTGCTCCGGGTTGGCGACCACGCGGCTCACCACGACCGACGAGATCCGGTCGAGCTTCACGGACTCGGTGGAGGTGGTGGCGTACGGCGTCGGGGACGTGCTGTCGGCGGCCTGCTCGTCGGTGTGGCTGACGATGAAGCGGTTGCCGGTGAGGACCAGCACGGTGACGTGCCGGCGCACCTCGTTCTGGTCGAACGTCGTCTCCTGGTGGACCAGGTACGACCGGACGGGCTCGCCGCCCACAGCGGCCTCCACCGCCTCGGCCACGAGGGCCGGGTAGTAGCCGCTGCGCTCGATCGCCGCGCGCAGCCCCTGGGTCGTCGTACTGGTCTTGGCCATGGCGTCCATCCTAATCCGTGGGCAAGGGCGGTCCGGGCCAGTCGCGCGGACCGGGGGCCGCCTGTGCGCCCGCGCGCGGGGGCCTCGGTACGAGCCCCGGCAGGATGTCCAAGCCCTCGGCGGCGATCAGACAGGAGACGGCCTCCCGGCCCCCGGCGTCCGCTTCGAAGGCGACGACGAGAGGCGCGGCCGCCCCGAGGCCGCGCGCGAGACGTGCCGTCTCCTCGGGCGTCGGCGGACGGAAGACGGGGTCCTGGAAGCTCGGCGGGCAGGAGACGAAGAGCGGGTCGGTGAAGATCACTTCCAGGCCGTGGTGGTGGCCGAGGTCGTACCCGGCGGCCAGGCGCAGCCGCCCCGCGTCGCAGGCGATGATCTCCCAGTCCCACCAACTGCCCTCGGGCAGCTTCCGTCCGGCGATCTCCATGTGGTCCCCCCTGGCGTCGCTCAGTAGGCCGGCAGTGTCCGCGGGCCGAGGTCGTCGCGGGCGGGCGGGGGCGCGAGCCGGACGGTGGCGCCGAGCACGCTGGCCCCGTGGGGTGCGACGACGACCGGCTCCAGGGTGACCGCGACCACCTCCGGGTGGTCGTCGACCAGCCGGGACACCCGCAGCAGCAGCTCCTCCAGGGCCGGGGTGTCCACCGGTGTGGAGCCGCGCCAGCCGAACAGCAGGGGCGCCGTCCGGATCGAGCGCACGAGCGAGGTGGCTTCCCGGTCGGTGACGGGGACGAGCCGGTGGGCCATGTCGCCGAGCAGCTGTGAGGCGGCGCCGGCCAGGCCGAAGGACAGCACGGCTCCGGCCGCCGGATCGATCACGGCGCGTACGACCGTGTCGACCCCGCGCGGTGCCATGCCCTGCACCACCGGACGCAGCTCCTCCGGCCGTCCGAACAGCTCGGTCAACTCGGTGTACGCCCGCAGCAGTTGGTCCTCGTCCGCGAGGTCCAGGCGGACACCGCCCAGGTCGGCGCGGTGCCTGAGGTGCGGGGCGGTGGCCTTGAGGGCCACCGGATAGCCGAGCGCGCGGGCGGCCTCCACGGCGGCGGCCGGGGTGGGCGCGGGCAGGGCGCGGCGCACCGGGATGCCGTACTTGCCGAGCAGCTCGCAGGTCTCGGCGGCGGAGATGGTGAGCCCTTCCCCGCGCGCGAGCAGCTCGCCGATCAGCCGGGCGGCCCCCTTCTCGTCGATGTCGTCGAACTCCGGCACCTTCCCCGGGTCGGCCGCCTCGCGCCGCCACTCGGCGTACTTCACGGCTTCGGCGAGGGCGCGGACGGCGCGTTCGGCGGCGGGGTAGGCGGGGATGAGGTGGGTGCCTTCGGGAGGGGCGGTCCGGGGCGCGGGGGGCGCCGCTGCCGCCTGGGTCGCCGCCGCGGCCGGGGGTGCTGTGGCCGGGGCCGCCTCTGTGGCTGGGGCCGCCTCTGTGGCCGAGGCCGCCGATTCCGTGCCGCCGGGCGCCCTGTCGCCGGCGCCCGGTGCCGTGCTCGCCGCGGCCGACAGCGCCGCCGCGAGCCCGCCCAGCTCGACGTGCACCACGAGCACGGGCTTGCCCGGCACCGCGGCGGCGGCCGACCGCAGCGCCTCCGCCAGCTCCGCGTCCCCCGGCGAGCCCTCCCCGATCGCGGGGATCGCCGTGACGACCACGGCGTCGTTCGTGCCGTCGGCCAGGGCGGCGGCGAGCGCCCGGTGGAAGTCCTCCGCCGTCGCGCCGGTCGTCAGGTCCACCGGCCGGGCCGGCCGCAGGCCCTCGGCGAGACACCGGTCGTACGTCAGCACGCCCAGCGACTCGGAGTTGCCGAGGATGGCCACGCGCGGGCCGGCGGGCAGCGGCTGCCGCGCGAGCAGCAGCCCCGCGTCGACCAGCTCGGTGATCGTGTCGACCCGGATCACGCCGGCCTGCCGGAGCAGCGCCGAGACGGTCGCGTACGGCAGCCGCGTGGCCCGTACCGTGTGCCCCTGCGGTGCCGTCCCGGTCCCCTGCACGACCACGAGCGGCTTCGCCGCCGCCGTCCGCCGGGCGAGGCGGGTGAACTTGCGGGGGTTGCCGATGGACTCCAGGTACATGAGGACGACGTCGGTCTCGGGGTCGTCGTACCAGTACTGCAGGACGTCGTTGCCCGAGACGTCGGCGCGGTTGCCGGCGGACACGAAGGTGGAGACGCCGGTGACCCCGGTGACGCCTCCGCCGCGCCGGTGCAGCCGGGACAGCAGGGCGATGCCGATGGCGCCGGACTGGGCGAACAGTCCGATGCGGCCGGGGCGGGGCAGCTCCGGGGCGAGCGAGGCGTTCAGCCGGACGTCCGGGGCGGTGTTGATGATCCCGAAGGCGTTCGGGCCGATGATCCGCATGCCGTACGCGCGCGCGGCCCGGACGAGGGCCCGCTGCCGTTCGCGCCCCTCGGGGCCGCTCTCGGCGTATCCGGCGGAGAGCACGACCAGTCCCTGGACGCCGTGTTCGCCGCACTCGGCGACCACGGCGGGCACGTGTTCGGCGGGTACGGCGACGACGGCGAGGTCCACGGGGCCGTCGATGTCCCGCACCGAGCGGTGCGCGGGCACCCCGTCGACCTCCTTGAGGTCGTCCGGGAAGACCTTGTTCACGGCGTACAGCCGGCCCGGGTAGCCGGCGTCGCGGATGTTGCCCAGGAGGCTGCGGCCCACTCCGCCGGGGGTCCGGCCGACGCCGACGACCGCGACGGAGCCGGGCGCGAGGAGCCGCCGTACCGAGCGGGCCTCGGCGCGCTGCTCCCGCGCGCGTTGCACGGCGAGCGAGCGGTCGGTGGGTTCGAGGTCGAACTCCAGGCGGACGACGCCGTCCTCGAAGCTGCGCTGCTGGGTGTAGCCGGCGTCCGTGAACACCTTGATCATCTTGCTGTTGGCGGGCAGCACCTCGGCGGCGAAGCGGCGGATGCCCCGCTCCCGCGCGACGGCCGCGATGTGCTCCAGCAGGGCGGAGGCGACCCCGCGGCCCTGGTGGGCGTCCTGCACCAGGAAGGCGACCTCGGCCTCGTCGGCGGGCGCGGAGGCGGGCAGTCCGTCCGCGCCGATGCGGTCATAGCGTACGGTGGCGATGAACTCGCCGCCGATGGTGGCCGCGAGTCCCACCCGGTCCACAAAGTCGTGGTGCGTGAAGCGGTGGACGTCCTTGGCGGAGAGTCGCGGGTACGGCGCGAAGAAGCGGTAGTACTTCGACTCGTCCGAGACCTGCTCGTAGAAACTGACCAGGCGGTCGGCGTCATCAACGGTGATGGGCCGGATGCGCGCGGTGCCACCGTCGCGCAGCACCACGTCCGCCTCCCAGTGGGCGGGGTACTGGTGCCGGTCCTGCCGGTCCGCCGAGGTCTGCATGGGCCCCAGAGTACGGCTCGCGTCCGACAACGGCGCGAGGCAGTCTGTGGAGGACGAGAACGCCGGACCGAGGCCGCGGTCCGACGCCACACCGGAGCGGGACGAAGGTCCCCTCCGGGCACGCTTCACGATGTGGGAAACTGGTCTAGACAACCCTGAACACTGAAGGGCAGCAACACATGGCTGAGCGCCGCGTCAACGTCGGCTGGGCCGAGGGCCTCCACGCCCGCCCCGCCTCCATCTTCGTCCGAGCCGCCACGGCCGCAGGCGTCCCGGTGACGATCGCCAAGGCCGGGGGCAACCCCGTCAACGCGGCCTCCATGCTGGCCGTCCTGGGCCTGGGTGCCCAGGGTGGCGAGGAGATCGTCCTCGCCTCCGACGCCGAGGGTGCGGACGCCGCCCTCGACCGTCTGGCCAAGCTGGTCTCCGAGGGCCTGGAAGAGCTGCCCGAGACCGTCTGAGCGACCACCGCACAGAGCGCCGGAGCCGCGTTCGCCTTTCGGGGCGGCGCGGCTTCGCCGTATGCGCGCACCTGCCGTCCGGCGCGCACCTGCCGTCCGGCGCGCACGTTCCATCCGGCGCGCAGGTTCCATCCGGCGCGCACGTTCCGCCCGGCGCGGTCGATTTACCGGCCGCCGGCACCCGGTAAACCCGCGGGAATTCCGCAGGATGAATTCGGGCAGCAGAAAACACCCCACCCCTGAATAACTCTTCTTTGTATACGGTGTCCGTGTTAATGCCGCGGGCCCGAGATGTTTACGGCATGTTGCGAAGTCCTCACACGGTCCGCGGCAGCGGAAAAGCGCAGCCGGTGCGCGCTCGTCGCACGCTCGGCGTGCAGGGTCGTGAGCGCCCGCGCGCGCTCGGCGTCCCCGCGCGCCACCGCGTCCACGATCGCGCCGTGCTCGGTCCAGGACTCCGCCGGGCTGACCGGCGCCTCCACCGTGTACATCCAGGCGATCTTGTGCCGCAGCTGAGTGAGCATGGAGGTCAGTGAGGGGCTGCCGGATGCCTGGGCGAGCGTCTCGTGGAACCAGCCGCCCAGCGCGCGCAGGTCCTCGCTGCCGCCCCGCCTGGCCCGCTCCTGGCCCAGCCGGACCAGGCCGCGCAGCACCTTCAGATGGGCCTCGGTGCGCCGCTGGGCGGCCCGGGCGGCGCCGAGCGGCTCCAGCAGCATCCGCATCTCCAGCAGATCGGCGGCCTCCTGCTCGGTCGGCTCGGCCACGCACGCGCCCGCGTGCCGGCGCGTCACCACGAAGCCCTCGGCCTCCAGGGTGCGCAGCGCCTCGCGCACGGGGACGCGCGAGACGCCGTACCGGCGGGCCAGGACTTCCTCGGTGAGGCGGCCACCGCGCTCGTAGACACCGGCGACGATGTCGTCCCGGATCGCCGTGCATACCGAGTGCGCCGGAATACGCATGACCGACCTCCGCCTTAATCCCCGTGAAACGTCGACGATGGACGCGTGTTCCGTGACTCTATTCCAATGAGCCGGAATTTCCGACGGCGGGTCGTAATCCATGGATATTTTTTGGTCAGCGGATCCGGCGGACCCTGCGAAAAACGGCGAAAGCCCCGGCTCGATGAGCCGGGGCCTCGAACGGCCGTGCGCCGGGCGTCAGATGTGCACGCCGTGGCTGCGGAGGTAGGCGACCGGGTCGACGTCCGAGCCGTACTCGGGGGTCGTGCGCGCCTCGAAGTGCAGGTGCGGGCCGGTGACGTTGCCGGTGGCGCCGGAGAGGCCGATCTGCTGGCCGGGGACGACCTTCTGGCCCACCGTGACGCCGATGGACGACAGGTGGCCGTACTGGGTGTACATGCCGTCGGCCATCCGGATCACGACCTGGTTGCCGTACGCGCCGCCCCAGCCCGCGGAGACGACCGTGCCGGAGCCCACCGCGTGGACGGACGTGCCGCTGGCCGCGTGGAAGTCGACGCCGGTGTGCGAGCCGGAGGACCACAGCGAGCTGCCGGCCTGGTAGGCCGTGGAGACGTACGAGTGCGCGATCGGGGCGACGAAGGTGTTCAGCCGCTTGCGCTCGGCCTCGCGGGCGGCACGGGCCTTGGCCGCGCGCACCTCCTTGGCCCGCTCGGCGGCGGCCTTCGCCGCGGCCTCCTCGGCCGCCTTCTCCTCGGCGGCCTGCTGCTGGGCGGCGGCCTGCGCGTCGATCTGCTCGGGGACGTCCTCGGTCATGGCGAGGACGGGGACGAGGCCGGTCCGCTCCGTGGTGTTCTCGGCGGCGGTCGCCGGGGAGGCGGCGAGGGTGCCGATCACGCCGGTGGTGGTGAGGGCCGCGACGCCGGCCGCCTGAGCCGTGGTCCGCTTGACCCGGCCGGGCTTGCGGTGCTTCCCGGTGGCGCACATGAACGCCATGAAGTGACTGGTCCTTTCCTTCCCTCTCGCCTACCGGGTTAGCTGACGGGTTCGGAGCAGGAAGGTCTCCTACGGGCCCCCTCGCAGCCGCGCGGGCGCCCGATTCACCCCAGGGACGGTGGGTCCCCGGCTCCCCTGGCTCGCGCCGTACGGGGACTCGGCGATGACTGTCCGGTGCCGCGGGTGCGGCGCACTGCCTGACGAACAGCCCGGACGACGCTACGGCGGCCCGCTTTCAATCCTCAAACGGATCCCGGCTTTTGTAGCGCATCCCACAGGGCAGACAGGCAACCTCCGCCCCAAATCGGGCATCTGGTGGACCGTGCGGAACGGCAGGGGCCCTGACGACCCGTAGGTCGCCAGGGCCCCACGCGCGCGTGTGCCGTCCACGCGGCCGCCGGCACGGTCACGCCGTCCGTGCGGCGGCCACGACGGTCACGTCGCCCAACGCGCCGCCGGCACGGTCGCGCCGCCTACTCGGCCGCCACCACGGTCACCGGGCCGATGCCGAGCGCCTCGACCGGTGCCTTGATCTGGGCGGCGTCGCCGACGAGGACGGTCACCAGGCGGTCCACCGGGAAGGCGTTCACGACGGCCGCGGTGGCCTCCACCGTGCCCGTGGCGGCCAGCTGCTGGTACAGCGTCGCCTGGAAGTCGTCGGGCAGGTGCTGCTCGACCTGGTCGGCCAGCGTGCTCGCGACGGCCGCCGCGGTCTCGTACTTCAGCGGCGCCACGCCGACGAGGTTCTGCACGGCGACGTCCCGCTCGGCGTCGGTCAGGCCCTCCGCCGCCACGGTCCGCAGCACCTTCCACAGGTCGTCCAGCGCCGGGCCGGTGTTCGGCGTGTCCACCGAGCCGCTGATGGCGAGCATCGCCGCGCCCGTGCCGTCCGGCGCGGACCGCAGGACCTGCCCGAAGGAGCGCACGCCGTAGGTGTAGCCCTTCTCCTCGCGCAGGACGCGGTCCAGGCGGGAGGTGAGGGTGCCGCCGAGGCAGTACGTGCCGAGCACCTGGGCGGGCCACACCCGGTCGTGCCGGTCGGGGCCGATCCGGCCGATGAGCAGCTGGGTCTGGACGGCACCGGGCCGGTCCACGATGACCACACGGCCGGTGTCGTCCGCGGTCACCGGCGGCACCGGCCGGGGCTCGCCCGGCGTGCCGGTCCAGGCGCCCAGCGTGTCGCCGAGCAGCGCGTCCAGATCGGTGCCCGTCAGGTCGCCGACGACGACCACGGTGGCCGTCGCGGGCCGCACATGGCGGTCGTAGAAGGCGCGCACGGCCGCCGCGTCGATCTTCTCGACCGTCTCCTCCGTGCCCTGGCGCGGCCGGGACATGCGCGAGGTCTCCGGGAACAGCTCCTTGGAGAGTTCCTTGGCGGCCCGGCGGGAGGGGTTGGCCAGCTCGTGCGGGATCTCGTCCAGGCGGTTGCGGACCAGCCGCTCGACCTCGCCGGCGGCGAAGGCCGGCGCGCGCAGGGCGTCGGCGAGCAGGCCGAGGCCCTTGGCCAGGCGGGAGGCCGGGACCTCCAGGCTGAGCCGGACGCCGGGGTGGTCGGCGTGCGCGTCCAGGGTGGCGCCCGCGCGTTCCAGCTCGGCGGCGAACTCCTCGGCGGAGTGCTTGTCGGTGCCCTCCGAGAAGGCCCGCGCCATGATGGTGGCGACGCCGTCCAGACCGGCCGGCTCCGCGTCCAGCGGCGCGTCCAGCAGCACCTCGACCGCGACGACCTGCTGGCCGGGGCGGTGGCAGCGCAGCACCGTCAGGCCGTTGTCGAGCGCGGTGCGCTCGGGGGCCGGGAACGCCCAGGGCCTGGCCTCGCCGGGCCTCGGCTGGGGGTGGAAGTCCATGGTGGCGAGCTGGGTCACTTGGCCGTCTCCTCGTTCTCGGTCTCGTCGCGGCCCGCCTCTACGGTCGCTTCCTGCTCCGGGTCCTCGGGGACCTCGGCGTCGGGGGCGGCCTCCGGCGACTTCGGCTCGTAGACGAGGACCGCGCGGTTGTCGGGCCGCAGGCGGGCCTTGGCGACCTCCTGGACCTCCTCCGGGGTCACCTCCAGGACGCGCTTGACGGCGGTCAGGGCGAGCTGCGGGTCGCCGAAGAGGACGGCGTACCGGCACAGTTCGTCGGCGCGGCCGGCGACCGTGCCGAGCCGGTCCAGCCACTCGCGCTCCAGCTGGGCCTGGGCCCGCTCCATCTCCTCGGCCGTGGGGCCCTCCGCGGCGAACCGGGCCAGCTCCTCGTCGATGGCGGCCTCGATGACCGGCACCTCGACGTCACCGGAGGTCTTCACGTCCAGCCAGCCCATGGAGGGCGCGCCGGCCAGGCGCAGCAGGCCGAAGCCGGCCGCGACGGCCGTCCGGTCGCGGCGCACCAGCCGGTTGTACAGCCGGGAGGACTCGCCGCCGCCGAGGATGGTCAGCGCGAGGTCGGCCGCGTCGCACGCGCGCGTGCCGTCGTGCGGGAGCCGGTAGGCGGCCATCAGGGCGCGCGCCGGCACCTCCTCCACGACGACCTCGCGCAGCTGCTCGCCGATGATGTCCGGCAGGGAGCCGTCGCGGGGCGCGGGCTTGCCGTCGTGGGACGGGATGGAGCCGAAGTACTTCTCGATCCAGGCGAGGGTCTGCTGGGGGTCGATGTCGCCGACCACGGAGAGCACCGCGTTGTTCGGCGCGTAGTAGGTGCGGAAGAACTGGCGGGCGTCCTCCAGGGTGGCCGCGTCCAGGTCCGCCATGGAGCCGATCGGCGTGTGGTGGTAGGGGTGGCCCTCCGGGTAGGAGAGGGCGGTCAGCTTCTCGAAGGCGGTGCCGTAGGGCACGTTGTCGTAGCGCTGACGGCGCTCGTTCTTGACGACGTCCCGCTGGTTCTCCATGGACTCGTCGTCCAGGGCGGCCAGCAGCGAGCCCATGCGGTCGGCCTCCAGCCAGAGCGCCAGCTCCAGCTGGTGGGCGGGCATGGTCTCGAAGTAGTTGGTGCGCTCGAAGCTGGTGGTGCCGTTCAGCGAGCCGCCGGCGCCCTGCACCAGCTCGAAGTGGCCGTTGCCCTTCACCTGCGCGGAGCCCTGGAACATCAGGTGCTCGAAAAGGTGGGCCAGGCCCGTACGCCCCTTGACTTCGTGGCGGGAGCCGACGTCGTACCAGAGGCAGACCGCCGCCACCGGGGTCAGGTGGTCCTCGGAGAGCACCACGCGCAGACCGTTGGCCAGGCGATGCTCGGTCGCTGTCAGGCCCCCGGAGCCTGCCTCGGCTGTGGTCGTGTGACCCATGGGCATGTACGTCCCTTCGCGAGCGGAGGCGGTTGATGGAAACCGCGGTTTTCCTGCCGGTCCTGCCACTGTATGCAAAGCGTGCGGGGGCTCGGCGAAGTTCCCGCGGGACGTACGCCCACAGCGGATCGCGTAGCCTGCGTCTCGCGTGCCGTGGGGCGGGTTTCCGGCAGCGGGCGGACGGTTCTCCGGCACCGGGCAGGTCGGCGGAGACCGGGTCGTGGCCCGGGCTGTCAGTGCCGCGGTCCACAATGGTCCGCGTCAGATCAGTCAATCGCTTCAGCAGCACGAGCGAGCCGAAGGGGCGCGTCGATGCTGGGAGGGCGAGCGCGCGGAGGCCCGAAGGGTTGAGCACGATCGCCCTCCCAGCACCGACGATGAGCGCCCCGTAGGCGAGCGACCAGATCAGAAGGAGCCGGCAGCGATGGCCCGCCGCAGCACGAAGACCCCGCCGCCCGACGACTCGTTCGAGGAGAGGATCCTCGACATCGACGTCGTGGACGAGATGCGTGGCTCCTACCTCGAGTACGCCTACTCGGTCATCTACTCGCGCGCCCTGCCGGACGCCCGTGACGGCCTCAAGCCGGTGCACCGCCGGATCGTGTACCAGATGAACGAGATGGGCCTGCGCCCCGACCGCGGCTACGTGAAGTGCGCGCGGGTCGTCGGCGAGGTCATGGGCAAGCTGCACCCGCACGGCGACGCGTCGATCTACGACGCCCTGGTGCGCATGGCGCAGCCGTTCTCCATGCGCGTGCCGCTGGTCGACGGCCACGGCAACTTCGGTTCGCTGGGCAACGACGACCCGCCGGCCGCCATGCGGTACACCGAGTGCCGCCAGGCCGAGGCGACGAGCCTGATGACCGAGTCGATCGACGAGGACACGGTCGACTTCGTCCCGAACTACGACGGCCAGGAGCAGGAGCCGGTGGCGCTGCCCGCCGCCTTCCCGAACCTGCTGGTCAACGGCTCCTCGGGGATCGCGGTCGGCATGGCGACGAACATGCCGCCGCACAACCTGCGCGAGGTGATCAACGCCGCCCGCCACCTGATCCGGCACCCGAACGCCGATCTGGACGCGCTGATGAAGCACGTCCCCGGCCCGGACCTGCCCACCGGCGGCCGGATCGTCGGCCTGGACGGCATCCGGGACGCGTACGCGACGGGTCGCGGCACCTTCAAGATGCGCGCGACCGTCTCGATCGAGACCGTCACCGCCCGCCGCAAGGGTCTGGTGGTCACCGAACTGCCGTTCACGGTCGGTCCCGAGAAGGTCATCGCGAAGATCAAGGACCTGGTCAACGCGAAGAAGATCCAGGGCATCGCCGACGTCAAGGACCTCACCGACCGCGAGCACGGCCTGCGCCTGGTCATCGAGATCAAGAACGGCTTCGTGCCGGAGGCGATCCTGGAGCAGCTCTACAAGCTGACCCCGATGGAGGAGTCCTTCGGCATCAACAACGTCGCCCTGGTCGACGGCCAGCCGCTCACCCTGGGCCTGAAGGAGCTGCTGGAGGTCTACCTCGACCACCGCTTCGACGTGGTCCGGCGCCGCAGCGAGTTCCGCCGCGGCAAGAAGCGCGACCGGCTGCACCTGGTCGAGGGCCTGCTGACCGCGCTGGTCGACATCGACGAGGTCATCCGGATCATCCGCTCCAGCGAGAACTCCGCGCAGGCCAAGGAGCGCCTGATGGAGCGCTTCTCGCTGAGCGAGGTGCAGACGCAGTACATCCTCGACACGCCGCTGCGCCGGCTCACCAAGTACGACCGGATCGAGCTGGAGGCGGAGAAGGACAAGCTCACCACGGAGATCGAGGAGCTGACTCGGATCCTGGAGTCGGACGCGGAGCTGCGCAAGCTGGTCTCGGCCGAACTGGCCGCGGTCGCGAAGAAGTTCGGCACCGACCGGCGCACGGTCCTGCTGGAGTCCGCGGGCGCCCCGGCGGCCACCGTGCCGCTGCAGGTGGCCGACGACCCGTGCCGGGTGCTGCTGTCCTCGACGGGGCTGCTGGCCCGTACGGCGACCGCCGAGCCCTTCCCGGAGACGGCCGCCAAGCGGGTCAAGCACGACGTGATCGTCTCGGCGGTGCCGGCCACCGCGCGCGGGGTGATCGGCGCGGTGACGTCGGCGGGCCGGCTGCTGCGGATCAACGTGGTCGACCTGCCGCAGCTGCCGGAGACGGTGACCTCGCCGAACCTCTCCGGAGGGGCCCCGCTGGCGGAGTTCGTCTCCCTGGAGGACGACGAGACGGTGGTCTGCCTGACCACGCTGGACGAGTCGTCCCCGGGCCTCGCGCTCGGCACCGAGCAGGGTGTCGTCAAGCGGGTGGTGCCCGACTATCCGTCCAACAAGGACGAGCTGGAGGTCATCACGCTCAAGGAGGGCGACCGGATCGTCGGCGCGGTGGAGCTGCGCACCGGCGAGGAGGACCTGGTGTTCATCACGGACGACGCGCAGCTGCTGCGCTTCCAGGCCTCCGTCGTCCGCCCGCAGGGCCGCCCGGCGGGCGGCATGGCGGGCATCAAGCTCGCCGACGGCGCGAAGGTGATCTCGTTCACGGCGGTCGACCCGGCCGCCGACGCGGTGGTCTTCACGGTGGCGGGTTCGCGCGGCACGCTGGACGACTCGGTGCAGACCACGGCCAAGCTGACCCCGTTCGACCAGTACCCGCGCAAGGGCCGGGCCACCGGCGGCGTGCGCTGCCAGCGGTTCCTGAAGGGCGAGGACTGCCTGGCACTGGCCTGGGCGGGCCCGGCGCCCGCGCGCGCGGCGCAGAAGAACGGCACTCCGGCGCAGCTGCCGGAGATGGACCCGCGCCGGGACGGCTCGGGCACGTCGCTGCCGAAGACGGTGGCCGTGGTGGCGGGGCCGGTGCTCTAGGCGACGGCCGGTGCGGTGGCCGATCGGCCGGGGCTGCGGGCGGTCGCCCGGGGCTGGCCGGTCGGCCCTCGCCGTAGCCGGTCGGCCGGCGCTCTAGGCG
>NZ_MUMF01000016.1 GCF_002155905.1 Streptomyces tricolor
GCAGGGGTGCCGTGGGCGCGGCGGCCGACGCGCCCACGGGCGCGGGTACGGCCGTTCCGTGGGCCGGGGTGGCCGCCGGGTGCTGCACGGGCGGCGCGGGTGCCCAGGGGCCGGGTTCGCCGTACGGCGGGGTGCCGTACGGGTCGGGGTCGTGCAACGGCTTGGGCCGCTCGGCGGGGGCCGCCCAGGCGGGCTCCCCGGCCGCCACGGCCTCTTCCCCCTCGGCGCCGGCCGGCGGCACCGCCGCCGGCTTGGCCAGCTCGAAGTCGCCGCCGGCCGCCCCGGTGGCCTCCGGTACGGCACCCTCGGCGTCCGCGGTCCGGTCGGCCGGTGTCTCCCCCGCCG
This sequence comes from Streptomyces tricolor, assembly GCF_002155905.1. Classification (GTDB taxonomy): domain Bacteria; phylum Actinomycetota; class Actinomycetes; order Streptomycetales; family Streptomycetaceae; genus Streptomyces; species Streptomyces tricolor. The sequence goes on from NZ_MUMF01000016.1 coordinate 346, forward strand.
CTCCCTCCGGTCCGTCCACCGGCGGGACACGGTTCCCCTCGTTCATGCTCTCCCCACGGCTGGGCCGCGACCGCGCGCTGCCGCGGCCATGGAACATCGACTGCCGGTCCCGGGTCCTCGCCGCGGGCACGGCCTCACAGGATTCAACCAGGTTCGCGGGCCGTGGCGCAGCGGCCGGTCAGGGCGACGGGTGGGGCACGACGGGAGCGGCCGGCGAGACGGAGGGAGCGGGGGTGGTGTCGGGGACGGGGGCGGACAGCAGACCGGAGCCGGTGACTCCGGGAACTCCGGGGGTCGTGGGCCAGTCGGCGAGCGGGAGGGCCACGGTCTCGTCGAGCGGGCGTATCAGCGGGGAGACGGCGGCGGTGCCGGCCAGCACCGGCGCGGTCAGGTCGTGCACCGCCCCGGTGCGCTGCTGGCCGGCGGCCGGGGTCGGCAGCCCGGGCAGCAGCGGCGCGGACAAGGTGGTCGGCGCCACCGGGGCCGGGCCGGCCTGCGGGCCGCCCTGCGCCAGCAGCGGTCCCACCGGGCGGCGGCGCTGGCTGTCCGGGGTGGCCGCGCCCCCGCCCGCGCCGGTGCCCGCCGAACGGGCCGGGGTCACATTGCTGCCGGTGCCGGAGCCGCCACGGGCCTCCGAGGTCAGGTCGCCGGGGAGGACGGTGGTCACGCCGCCGAGGGCGACCGCGGCCAGCGACACCGCGCCGGCGGCGGCGAACGCGAACCGCAGTCCGCGCGAGGCGGAGCGGCCGTCGTCCGGGCGGCCGACGGGATGGATGCGGAAGCCGCGGTCCGCGGAGGCCGCCGGGCGGTCCGGGGCGATGCCGTGCGCACGGGCGGGGGCATACCCGAACGGGAGGCGCTCGCCACGTCTCACGCCGAAGGTCCCGAAGGATCCGGAGGACCCGGAAGGCCCGCTGGCGGGGCCGTCGCCGAGGAGTCCGCCCCCGGGTGACGGCGTGCCGCCGCCGTCCAGGTCACCTCCCCCGGGCAGGCCCTGGAGGCGGGCCAGGAAGCTCGCCGAGGGTGGCGGAGGGGCCGCCTCCGCGAACACGTTCTTCAGCGCGCGCTGGGCGTCCGCCTCCGCCTTGCACCGGGCGCAGGTGGCCAGGTGCGCGAGGACGCGCTCACGCGTCTCATGACCCAGCTCTCCGTCCACCAGGGCGGAGAGCCGGTCTCCCAGGTGCTGCTCTGCGAGGTGTGCCTCCTCGACAGGTTTCGGTCGAGATCCACTCACGCGGTCGCGCCCCCTCCTCCCAGAGCGGGGACCCGGGCCAGGAAGGAGCGCCGCTCGGCCGCGCGGGCCTCGGGGGAGCGGTGCGCGAGGGCCTTGCGGAGCTGGGACCGGCCGCGGTGGATGCGGGAGCGGACGGTGCCGAGCTTCACGCCGAGGGTCGCGGCGATCTCCTCGTACGACAGTCCTTCGATGTCGCACAGGACGACGGCGGCGCGGAACTCGGGGGCGAGGGTGTCGAGGGCCTGCTGGACGTCGGCGTCGAAGTGGGCGTCGTTGAACAGCTGCTGCGGGGTGGGCTCGCGGCTGGGCAGGCGCTCGGCCGCGTCCTCGCCGAGGGCGTCGAAGCGGATGCGCTGCTTGCGCCGGACCATGTCCAGGAAGAGGTTGGTGGTGATGCGGTGCAGCCAGCCCTCGAAGGTGCCCGGCGAGTACGTCGACAGGGAGCGGAAGACGCGGACGAAGACCTCCTGGGTGAGGTCCTCGGCGTCGTGCTGGTTTCCCGTCAGGCGGTAGGCGAGTCGGTAGACCCGGCCGCTGTGCGTACTGACGATCTCCTCCCACGTGGGCGGAGTCCACGCCTGCCCGTCCGCGTCGGTGGCGAAGGTCGCGGTCTGGGTCTCGCCTGCGGCGAAACCGGCGGCGTGGCTGTCAGCAGCGGTGTCGGTCACGGATTTCGGCCTGCCCGCCGACCCGAGGAAGCGCCGCAGCACTCCACCCCGATCCCCGGGCGCAGCCGCACCTCCCCTGTCGGCTCTGGTGGTGTCCAGTGGAGCCCCTACCATAGCCACCTCGCCCGTTAGCTCCGGATAAGCGGTTTTACGAGAATTTGATACACGCTGATACGGCTCATGCCGCTGCGTCAGCAGTTGCTCGGCGCCCCGATCCACCTCTCGCCCCCCGTCGTGTCCCCGACCACCGGCTCATCCCTATAAACGCCCGGTCCCATCTGCGGGTTCCCGCCGCCAACGGATACAGTCACGCCCAGGCAACCACGGGGACAGGAGAGGGTCATTACCGGCAACCGGCAGACGAGCTGGGCGTTCGCCGACGCCTTTGTCGCCGAGGACGAAGCGCTGCGCTGGGCCCGCGACCGCGCCCGCGAGGCAGGGCTGCGCTCGGTGTCGCCCAGCACGGGCGCCGCGCTGCGTCTGCTCGCCGCCTCCGTGGACGCGAAGGCGGTCGCGGAGATCGGCACGGGCTGCGGGGTGTCCGGAATCCATCTGCTGCACGGAATGCGGCCGGACGGGGTGCTCACCACGGTGGACACGGAGCCGGAGCACCAGCAGTCCGCCCGGCAGGCGTTCCGCGTCTGCGGCTTCGCCAGCAACCGGGCCCGCTTCATCCCCGGCCAGGCGCTGGACGTCCTGCCGCGACTGGCCGACGCCGGCTACGACCTCGTCTTCTGCGACGGGGACCGGCTGGAGTACCCGGACTACCTCGCTGAATCGTTGCGTCTGCTGCGGCCGGGCGGCCTGGTGGTCTTCGAGGGTGTGTTCGCGGGCGGCCGTACGGTCGACTCGGGGCCGCAGCCGACGGAGGTGCTGCGGCTGCGCGAACTGCTGCGCACGGTCCGCGAGAGCCAGGAGCTGGTGCCTTCGCTGCTGCCGGTGGGCGACGGCCTGCTGTGCGCCGTCAAGCGGTGAACCCGCGGTCTGTCGGGCGGTGAACGTGCAGGTGAGGGGTGGTGGAACGCGGCTGCCCCGGCACCGCGTACGATGCCGGGGCAGCCGGAAGGACTGATCGCTGGGACGTCAGACGACGACCTTCTTGAGGGCGTCGCCAAGCGCCTCGGCCTCGTCAGGGGTCAGCTCGACGACGAGTCGACCGCCGCCTTCGAGCGGAACGCGCATGACGATGCCCCGCCCCTCCTTGGTCACCTCGAGCGGGCCATCACCCGTCCGCGGCTTCATGGCCGCCATGCTCGTTCCCCTTCCTGAAACCAGCTCATCGTCTGCCGACGGCCCCGCAAGGGCACCCGCCATCCGAAACGGACACGCGACACCGGCATCGAACACATTGCTTCCCGGCCATTATCCCGCATCGCAGGACCCGATGACCAACATGAGTCGGCATCGCTTGGGCAACGCGCGCGAGCAAAACCACCCAATTCGGCGATGTGGCTGCGATACTGCGCCACCGCACGAAGATCCGCCGGCCGGCTCGGCTCCGGATTTCTTTGACGCAGGTCACACGCCCGGTCCGGCCCATGGACAGCGATCTCCGCCATGCTGTCCTCAGACACGGACGTACTGAACGGTACGTCACCAGCCGCGAACCGGAGGGGATGCGCCATGGCCGACACCGTGCTCTACGAGGTGAGCGACGGGCTCGCGACGATCACGCTGAACCGCCCCGAGGCGATGAACGCGCTGAACATCGCGACCAAGGTCGCCCTCCGCGAGGCGGCGGAATCGGCGGCCGGTGACACGGCCGTACGGGCGATTCTGCTGACCGCGGCCGGGGACCGGGCGTTCTGCGTGGGCCAGGACCTCAAGGAGCACATCGGGCTGCTGGCCAGTGACCGGGAGACCGGGTCCGGGCAGACGATGAGCACGGTCAAGGAGCACTACAACCCGATCGTGCGGGCGCTCGCCGGGGCGGCGAAGCCGGTGGTCGCGGCGGTCAACGGCGTCGCGGCCGGGGCCGGCTTCGGCTTCGCCCTCACCGCGGACTACCGCGTCGTCGCCGACACCGCCTCCTTCAACACGTCGTTCGCGGGCGTGGCCCTCACCGCCGACTCCGGCATCTCCTGGACGCTGCCCCGGGTGATCGGCCCGAGCCGCGCCGCGGACCTGCTGCTCTTCCCGCGCAGCATCAGCGCCCAGGACGCGCTGGAGCTGGGCATCGCCAACCGGGTCGTCCCCGCCGCCGAGCTGCGCGCCGAGGCCGAGAAGGTGGCGCGGACGCTGGCCTCGGGGCCGACGGTGGCGTACGCGGCGATCAAGGAGGCGGTGGCCTACGGTCTGACGCACTCGCTGGAGGAGACGCTGGAGAAGGAGGACGAGCTGCAGACGCGGGCGGGGCAGTCCGAGGACCACGCCATCGCCGTGCAGGCGTTCGTGAACAAGGAGAAGCCGAAGTACGTGGGGCGGTGAGTCCGGGGCGGCCGCGCGCCGTGGGGAGCCGCGGGCCGTGGCGGGCCCCCGCGCCCACGCGGCCGGGCCGCACCTCGGCACGGCCCGGCGCCCCTCACGGGGCGCTGCGGGCCACGCAGGCTTCCAGGTGGTCGTCGACCAGGCCGCACGCCTGCATCAGGGCATAGGCCGTCGTGGGCCCGACGAACCTCAGTCCCCGCTTCTTCAGAGCCTTGGACAGGGCTGTCGACTCCGGGGTCACGGCCGGGACGTCCGCCAGGGTCTTCGGGGCCGGGCGGCTCGCCGGGTCCGGGGCGTGGGACCAGATCAGGGCGTCCAGGTCACCCTCGGCCCAGTCGGCGAGGACGCGCGCGTTGGCGAGAGTGGCGTCGATCTTGGCCCGGTTGCGGATGATGCCGGGGTCGGCCAGCAGCCGCTCGCGGTCGGTGTCGGTGAAGGCGGCGACCTTCTCGATGCGGAAGCCGGCGAAGGCCGCGCGGAAGCCCGGGCGGCGGCGCAGGATCGTGATCCAGGACAGGCCGGACTGGAAGGCCTCCAGGCTGAGCCGCTCGAAGAGGGCGTCGTCGCCGTGGACCGGGCGGCCCCACTCCTCGTCGTGGTACGCCACGTAGTCGTCGGTGGACAGGGCCCAGGGGCAGCGCAGGGCGCCGTCCGGTCCCGCGACGGCTGCTCGGGGGGTCATCGCTGGTCCTCCGCGCTCTCGCCGTCGTCCGGCCGCACGTGCCGGGCGTGCGCGGCGGCGGCTCTGGCGCCGGCCAGCGCGGACTCCAGATCGGCGATCCGGGCGTCCCGCTCCGCCAGTTCCGCGCCGAGCCGGCCGAGCGCGTCGTCGACGTCCGCCATGCGGTAGCCGCGCGGGGCGACCGGGAAGCGCAGGCTCTCCACGTCGGCGCGGTCCACCGGGCGGTCGGCGGGCAGCGGGTCGTGGAGCCGCTCCGGCGCCGCCTCGGGGAGCGGGCCGCTCTCGCCGCCGCCCACCACGGCCAGGGTCACCGCGGCGACCACGACGGCCAGCGCGACGACCAGGAACAAGAACATCAACATCGCCTCAGGGTCCCCACGCTCGGTACCGGACGCTGTGCCGGAAGCTGAATCTGTCAGGGTCCGATCGTGCCATGCGAGTCTGACGGTTAGGGTCACAGGCGGCCGTACTGCGGAACGTACTAGGAGAGGTCACAGCGGATGCTCAGGCTGGGCAGGCGGGAATTCGGGCCGCACGAGCCGGTGATCATGGCGATCGTGAACCGGACGCCGGACTCCTTCTACGACCGGGGGGCGACCTTCCGCGACGAGCCGGCCCTCGCCCGGGTGGAGCAGGCGGTGGCCGAGGGCGCCGCGATCATCGACATCGGCGGGGTCAAGGCCGGGCCCGGCGACGAGGTCACGGCCGAGGAGGAGGCCCGCCGGACGGTGGGTTTCGTCGCGGAGGTCCGGCGCCGGTTCCCCGATGTGATCATCAGCGTGGACACCTGGCGGGCCGAGGTCGGCGAGGCCGTGTGCGAGGCGGGCGCGGATCTGCTGAACGACGCGTGGGGCGGGGTCGACCCGGGCCTCGCGGAGGTCGCGGCGCGGTACCGGGTGGGGCTGGTGTGCACGCACGCCGGCGGTGTGCAGCCGCGCACGCGTCCGCACCGGGTGACGTACGACGACGTGATGGCCGACATCCTCGACGTGACCCTGGGGCTGGCCGAGCGGGCGGTGGCGCTCGGGGTGCCGCGGGAGTCCGTGCTGATCGATCCCGGGCACGACTTCGGGAAGAACACCCGGCACAGCCTGGAGGCGACGCGGCGGCTGGACGAGATGGTGGCCACGGGGTGGCCGGTGCTGGTGTCGCTGTCCAACAAGGACTTCGTCGGCGAGACCCTGGACCGGCCGGTGAAGGAACGGCTGATCGGCACGCTGGCGACGACCGCCGTGTCGGCGTGGCTCGGCGCGCAGGTGTACCGGGTGCACGAGGTGGCCGAGACCCGTCAGGTGCTGGAGATGGTGGCGTCCATCGCCGGGCACCGGGTCCCCGCGGTGGCCCGGCGGGGTCTGGCGTAGGTACCAGGGGGACCCGCCCCCTGGCACCCCTGCCGGGGCGAGGGCCCCGGCTCGCCGGCTAGCGGCCCGCCTCCTTGGAGACCAGGGCCACCGCCTCCTCCACCTCGTCCGTCACGTGGAAGAGCAGCAGGTCCTTCTCCGCCGCCTTGCCCTGGGCCACCAGCGTGTTCCGCAGCCAGTCCACCAGACCGCCCCAGTACTCGGTGCCGAACAGGACGATCGGGAAGCGGGTGACCTTCTGGGTCTGGACCAGGGTCAGGGCCTCGAACAGCTCGTCCAGCGTGCCGAGGCCGCCGGGAAGGACCACGAACCCCTGGGCGTACTTCACGAACATCATTTTTCTGACGAAGAAGTACCGGAAGTTCAGCCCGATGTCGACGTAGGGGTTGAGGCCCTGCTCGAAGGGCAGCTCGATGCCGAGGCCGACCGAGATGCCGCCCGCCTCGCACGCCCCCTTGTTGGCCGCCTCCATGGCGCCCGGGCCGCCGCCCGTGATGACCGCCCAGCCCGCTTCCACCAGCCCGCGGCCGAGCCGCACCCCCGCGTCGTACTCCGGTGAGTCCACCGTCGTCCGCGCCGAGCCGAACACGCTGATGGCGGGCGGGAGTTCGGCCAGGGTGCCGAAGCCCTCGATGAACTCCGACTGGATCCTGAGGACCCGCCAGGGGTCGGTGTGCACCCAGTCCGTGGGGGCACGCTCGTCCAGCAGCCGCTGGTCGGTCGTGCTGGCCGTCACCTGGCCCCGCCGTCGGAGGACCGGTCCGAGCCGCTGCTCGTCCGGCGGCTGCTTCTTCCCCTCGGGGTTGCCGGTAGCCATGTGCGCTCCCTCCGCTTGCCGGTAGTTCGATCTCAGCCTAGATCCACCCGGGTTACGGAGGGGGGACGCGCGCATGTCCGGCGTGCAGCGGCGCCGCCCGGCACCGGGTCACGCGGTGAGCCAGCTCCGCAGCCGCTCCTCGCCGGCGAGGATCTTCGCGGTGTCCACGCGCTCGTCGCGCTTGTGGGCCAGGAGCGGGTTGCCGGGGCCGTAGTTGACCGCGGGGACGCCGAGCGCGGAGAACCGGGACACGTCCGTCCAGCCGAACTTGGGCCGCGGGGTGCCGCCGACCGCCTTGATGAAGGCCGCGGCGGCCGGCTGGGAGAGACCGGGCAGCGCGCCGGGGCTGTGGTCGTCGACCACGAACTCCTCGACGCCGCAGTCCGCGAACACCTCGCGGACGTGCGCGACGGCCTCCTCCTCGGTGCGGTCGGGGGCGTAGCGGAAGTTGACCGTCACCACGCACTCGTCCGGGATGACGTTCCCGGCCACTCCCCCGCTGATGCCGACCGCGTTCAGGCCCTCGCGGTACTCCAGGCCGTCGATGACCGGCCGGCGCGGCTCGTAGGAGGCCAGCCGGTCCAGGACGGGGGCCGCCGCGTGGATGGCGTTGGCGCCCATCCAGCCGCGCGCCGAGTGGGCCCGCTCGCCCTTGGTCTTCAGCAGCACCCGCAGCGTGCCCTGGCAGCCGCCCTCCACCTCGCCGTCGGAGGGCTCCAGCAGGACCGCGAAGTCGCCGGCCAGCCACTCCGGGTGGGCCTCGGCCACATGCCCCAGGCCGTTGAGGTGGGCGGCGACCTCCTCGTTGTCGTAGAAGACGAAGGTCAGGTCGCGGTTGGGGGCGGGGACCGTGGCCGCGATGCGCAGCTGCACCGCCACGCCCGACTTCATGTCGCAGGTGCCGCAGCCCCACAGCACGCCGTCCGCGTCGAGCCGGGAGGGCACGTTGTCCGCGATCGGCACGGTGTCGATGTGCCCGGCCAGGATCACGCGCTCGGCGCGGCCCAGGTGCGTGCGGGCGATCACGTTGTTGCCGTAGCGGTCGACCGTCAGGTGCGGCAGGGCGCGCAGGGCGCTCTCGATGGCGTCCGCGAGGGGCTTCTCGGTGCCGCTCTCGGACGGGAAGTCCACGAGCTGCGCGGTGAGCGCGGCGGCGTCCAGCGTGAGATCAAGCGAGGTGTCGGCCATGGCCACGACCCTAGCGCGCCGCTCACCGGGGCCGGGGCCGTACGACGGGGCGCGGACCCGCCGCGAGGGGGCGGTCGGGCTCCAGTACCTTGTACGCGTGTCAGAGCCGTCCCCCACCCGTCCCAAGCGCCGCGGTCGCCTCTTCCGTTACTCCGCGGCCCTGCTGGTCCTGTGCGGCGTCGCCGCGTACCTCGTGGTGCAGTACATCACCGGAGGCGGCGGAGCGCGCGGCTGCAAGGTGGTCTCGGCCTCCGGCGACGGGGCCTCGTACGAGTTCTCGCCCGAGCAGGCGGTGAACGCGGCGACCATCGCCGCCGTCGGCACCGGGCGCGGGATGCCCGAGCGGGCCGTGACGATCGCGCTGGCCACCGCCCTGCAGGAGTCGGGGCTGCGGAACATCGGGCACGGCGACCGGGATTCGCTGGGCCTGTTCCAGCAGCGGCCCTCGCAGGGCTGGGGCACCGAGCGGCAGATCATGGACCCGGCGTACGCGGCGGGCATGTTCTACGCGCATCTGGCCAAGGTGCCGGACTACACCGAGCTGCCGCTGACGGTGGCCGCGCAGCGGGTGCAGCGCAGCGGTTACCCGGAGGCGTACGCCAAGCACGAGCCGGACGCCAGACTGCTCGCCGCGGCCCTGACCGGACAGGCGGCGGCCACCCTGACCTGTGACGGGCGCCCGGCGCGCACGGCTTCGGCGACCGGTCCGGACGCGGTGCGCACCGCGCTGGTACGGGACTTCGGGCGGGACGCGCTGCAGGAGACCGGTGCGGTGGTGGGCGGGACGCCCGTGCCGTCGCCGTCCCCGTCGCCCAGCGTGACCGCGACCGCGCGCGGGCGGACGGTGACGGTTCCGGTGCCGGAGGGCGCGAAGACGGACGCGACCGGGCGCGACGAGCGGGCGCGGGGCTGGCAGCTCGCGCAGTGGGCGGTCGCCAACTCCTCGGCGCTGCACATCCAGCGGGTGTCGTACGCGGGGCGGGTGTGGACCGTGGGGAGCGACAGCGACGAGTGGCGCACGGTCGGTTCGGAGGGGGCCGGCGGGCCGGAGCGGTCCGTGGGCGCGGTCCGGATCGTGACCGGACAGTAGTACGGCCGGTCACTCCCGCGGGTTGCGCGGCGCGGTGCCGCCCGGCGGTCCGGGCGGAGTGCGGGCCGGACGGGGAAACCCTGGGAATTCAAGGGCCGGAAGGATTCTGCACGGTGTCCGGCGGACGCTGTTTGCCCGTTTTTATCCACACCTGATAATGCGATGCGTTATCCATTCTTTACCTGGGGCGTCCGCAACCTTCGCGGGCTTCGAGCGGTAGTCACGGCGTCCGAGCCGGACACCCGGACTCGGACGCACACACCGTTCTCTCCCGTCGAATGGAGCATCATGTCCCTCCCTCTGACCCGCCGGATCGCCCGTGCCGCGCTGCTCGTCGCAGCGGGAGCGGCTGCCGGGGTCGGTGCGGCCGGCTCCGCCGGAGCGGCCACGAATCTGCCGGCGGCCACCCCGAACCTCAGCGGTCTGACCGCGCTGGACGGGGCGCACGTCGGCAACGCCGTCGACGGTGCCGCGCAGAGCGTCACCTCGGTCGCGGGCGACACGGGCAGCAAGGCCGTCAAGCAGGCGGTTCCGGCCGCGGGCAAGACCGGCGGCGGCGCCGTGAAGAAGGCGGCGCCCGCGGCGCAGAAGGCCGCGGGTGACGCGGCCGGCACGGCGGGGGGTGTCCTGGGGGACGCCGCCTCCGGTGCGACCAAGGGCGGGCTGCCGACGGACGCGCTCACCAAGGGCGGGCTGCCGACGTCGTCCCTGCCGACCAACGGGCTGCCGCTGGGCGGCTGATCCCCGCTGCACAGGCCGACGGGGCCCAGGGTCTTCCCCTGGGCCCCGTCGGCCTGTGTGCGTAGGTGGGGCAGGGGCCGGGTCAGGCCGTCAGGCGGGAGACCGCCGCGCGTACCCGCTCGTCCGTCGCCGTGAACGCCACGCGGACGAACCTCTCCCCCGCCTCGCCGTAGAAGTCGCCCGGGGCCACCAGGATGCCGCGCTCGGCCAGGTGGGCGACCGTGGTCCAGCAGGACTCGTCCCGGGTGGCCCACAGGTAGAGGCTGGCCTCGCTGTGCTCGATGCGGAAGCCACTGGCGAGGAGGGCCGAGCGGAGGGCCTCGCGGCGGGCCGCGTAGCGCTCGCGCTGCTCGTGGACGTGGGCGTCGTCGCCGAGCGCGGCCACGACCGCCGCCTGGGTGGGCGCGGAGGTCATCATGCCGCCGTGCTTGCGGATCTCCAGCAGCGGGCCGAGGACGGCCGGGTCGCCGGCGATGAAGGCCGCGCGGTAGCCCGCCAGGTTCGAGCGCTTGGAGAGGGAGTGCACGGCGACGATGCCGTCGTAGGAACCGCCGTTGACGTCCGGGTGCAGGACCGAGACCGGGTCGGCCTCCCAGCCCAGCTCCAGGTAGCACTCGTCGGAGAAGACGAGGACGTCGTGGGCGCGGGCCCAGGCGACGATGTCCGTCAGCTCCTGCCGGGTGAGGACCTTGCCCGTGGGGTTGGACGGGGAGTTCAGCCAGAGCAGCTTCAGGTCCGTCGGGTCCAGCTCGCGCGGGTCGTCGTACACCTCGTACGCGGCGCGGGCGAGGCGGGCGCCGACCTCGTAGGTGGGGTAGGCCAGGCGCGGGTAGGCGACCTTGTCGCCGGGGCCGAGGCCGAGCTGGGTCGGCAGCCAGGCGACCAGCTCCTTGGAGCCGACGACCGGCAGCACATGGCGGTGGGTGACCCCGCGGGCGCCCAGGCGGCGCTCCAGCCAGCCGGTGATCGCGTCGCGCAGGGCGGGGGTGCCCCAGACGGTCGGGTAGCCCGGGGAGTCGGCCGCGGCGATCAGGGCCTTCTGGACCAGCTCGGGCACCGGGTCGACCGGGGTGCCGACGGAGAGGTCGACGATGCCGTCCGGGTGGGCGAGGGCCGTCTTCTTGTACGGCTCCAGCTTGTCCCAGGGGAAGGTGGGGAGCCGTTCGGAGACTGCGGACACGGGGATCAGGCTCACTTTCGTACGGGGGCGGCAAACGCCTCGGTCCCGTGCGGCGCTGATCGGGGTGATCGGGCCGTACGGGACCGAGGCGGCGCTGGTGCGGGCCGCTTGGGGCGCTAGACGGTCACTCGCCCTGCGGCGGCAGCGCGGCGACGAAGGGGTGGTCGCGCTCGATCAGCCCCAGCTTGCTGGCGCCGCCGGGCGAGCCCAGCTCGTCGAAGAACTCGACGTTCGCCTTGTAGTAGTCCTTCCACTCCTCGGGGACGTCGTCCTCGTAGAAGATCGCCTCGACCGGGCAGACCGGCTCACAGGCACCACAGTCGACGCATTCGTCCGGGTGGATGTACAAGGACCGGGAGCCCTCGTAGATGCAGTCGACCGGGCACTCCTCGATGCACGCCTTGTCCTTGACGTCGACACAAGGCTGCGCGATGACGTAGGTCACGCTGTCGTTCCTCCTCGATAGGGCGCTGGCGGGCCTCCTCAGGCTCCGCCGCCTGGCGCGCGGGAGCGCGGCGTCGTCGATGCCCGCCCCTAGTATCTCCGTTCCGGAGCATGATCCGAACAGGAGGGGTGAACTGACCAGTGGAAATCTCCGCTAAAGGACGCCTGGAGGTCCGAATCACCCCTGCTGACGTGGGCAAACGGGTCTCTGTACGGCGCTTGGGCGAACCCGGTGGCGAATCGGAGAAGTTCACTGACACGGTGGGTGTTCTCACATCATGGGACGGTGGCGTGCTCATGATCACACGGCGGGACGGCGAAAGGGTCCGAATCCCGCAATCCGCGCTGGTCGCGGGCAAGGTCGTCCCTGCCGCCCCGGCACGCCGAAGGGGACCCTCCGCTTCCTATCCGGAGCTGGCGCGGATCGCCGCGCGGGCGTGGCGGCCGGTGGAGAGCGAGCGGCTGGGCGAGTGGGAGCTGCGGGCCGCGGTACAGACGGGGCCGCGCCCAGCGCTCCCGGGCGGGGCGACGGTCGGGCTGCGGGCGGGCTTCACCCGGCGGGCCAACAGTGTGCTGCCGCTCGGTGATCCCGGCCTCCCGCTCGACGCGGCCCTGGCCGCCGTACGACGCTGGTACGGCGAGCGCGGCCTGCCCGCCTACGTGCAGACCGCGACCGGCGCCGAGGGCACGCAGGAGCTGCTGTGCGCGGAGCTGGAGCGGCGCGGCTGGGTGCGGGAGGTGACCGCCGAGCTGTGGACCGGGGCGCTGGCGCCGGTCGCGGACCGGGCCGAGGGCGCGGGGGGTGGTCCTGTCCCGGACGGCGGATGAGGCGTGGCTCGCGCGGTACCAGCGCAAGGGGGTGAGCGAGGTGGCCCTGCGGGTGCTCGGGTCGGGGCCGTCGGTGTGGTTCGCCTCCGTGCCCGGCGCCGGGGACGACGAGCCGCCGGCGGCGATCGGCCGGTGTGTCGTGGACGGGCGGTGGGCCGGGTTCGCCGCCGTCGAGGTGGACCCCGCCCGGCGGCGGCAGGGGCTGGCCACCGAGGTGATGGCCGCACTGGCCCGGCGCGCGCTGGAGGAGGGCGCCTCGGCGGCCTGGCTCCAGGTGGAGACGGACAACGAGCCCGGCCGAGCCCTCTACCGCGACCTGGGCTTCGCACCCCACCACGCCTACCACCACTACCGGGCACCGGAGGAGAACGGCGACCGGGGTACGGACACCGAGACCGGGACCGCGGACCGGACCGCGCCGGGGGGCGGTGCGGCTGACGACCGGACCGCGCCGGAGGGCGGCGCCCCCGGAAACCCGACCACGCCGGAGGACGGCGCGACTGACGACCGGACCGCGCCGGAGGGCCACGCGGCAGGAGACGCGTCCACGCCGGGGAGCGGCGCGGCTGACGACCGGACCGCGCCGGAGGGCCACGCGGCAGAAGACGCGTCCACGCCGGAGGACGGCACGACTGACGACCGGACCGCGCCGGAGAGCGGCGCCCCAGGAAACCCGACCACGCCGGAGAGCGATCCCGGCAACCGAACCCCGGCCGGCAACACCCCCCGAGACCCTTCCGCGCCGAACGGCGTGCCCGGCGGTCGGATCTCGGCGGGCAGCGGGCCTGGCGGCCGGTCGGCGCCGGAAGGAGGTCCCGGGGGCCGGGTCCCGGCGGGTTACGCGCCCGGAGACCGGCGCCCGGCCGGCAGCACGCCCGGTGGTCCGCGCCCGGCCGCCGGTCCGGCCGGCAGCCGGCACCCGGCGCCCGACGAGGCCACCGGCCGGGAGACGGACGCCGAGGCCGGTGACCGGTCCGCCCCGCAGGGCGAGACCGGCGACCACGGAAGGGCATGAGCCTGTCATGAGCCACCCCTATCTGCCGCCCCCGTACCCGCCCCCGCCGGAGCGCTCCGCCGAGTTGCGGCAGCGGTTCGCCGAGGAGGCGCGGGCCGAGCGGCCGGACCTGTCGGCGCTGTGCCTGCTGATCGGCGCGGAGGCGGACGGCGCGCTGGACGAGGCCGGCATCGACGCCGCGCAGGCGGAGCTGGACCGGCTGGCGGGCGAGTTGCCGTACCGGCCGGGCGGACCGCGTGCCTGGGCCGAGGCCGTACGACGGCTGCTCGGTACCCGCTACGAGTTCCACGGGACGCCGGGCGACTACCAGCGCCTGGAGTCCTCCCTGCTGCACGAGGTGCTGCGGCGGCGGCGCGGGCTGCCGATCCTGCTGTCGGTGGTGTGGC
>NZ_MUMF01000159.1 GCF_002155905.1 Streptomyces tricolor
GCCGCCGCGGCGGCCCATATCCCCCACAGCAGCCACTGGCCCTTGCCGCCCGGCAGGAGCAGCAGGGTCAGCGGGGTGTAGGTGCCCGCGATGATCAGGAAAATGTTGGCGTGATCCAGGCGGCGCAGCACGCCGTCCATGCGCGGGCTCCAGTTGCCCCGGTGGTACAGCGCGCTGACGCCGAACAGGAGGCAGGCCGTCAGCACGTAGATGCCGCACGCGATGCGGCCTCTGGTCGAGTCGGCGAGGGCGGTGAGCACGAGGCCCGCGATGAGAACGGCCGGAAACATGCCGAGGTGCAGCCAGCCCCGGAGTCGGGGCTTGACCGGATGCGGCAGGGAGAGCGCGACGGGACCGCGGCCGGCGGCCGGCGTGTCCGTGGGCGCGTCGGGGACGGACGCAGTCATGCGCGCATGGTAGCGACGCGACCGTAAGTCGTTCATCAATGCACGGTCATCGCGGTGTCATCCGCGTCATCGAGATCGCCGGGCAAAAAGTCTGTCAGCTGAAGCCAACGTGGACGCAAAGAGTCGTGGACAGCGTGGGATTCCTCACGCCGCTCACCTGTGATGCCCTCTGGACAGATGGGCACTAGACTCGGATGATCAAATGAGTGCGGTCGGCACCGGATGAGCGGGCTACGAAGCATCCGGGTCGCGGCCCCCACGGGGCGAACAAACAAAAATCCCTCACTTAGGAGCAATCGTGGCGCGCGACATCGCGGCTCCCACCGTCGTCCCCACCAACCACCAGGAACTGATCTCGTGGGTCAACGAGATCGCCGAACTGACGCAGCCGGACAGCGTGGTCTGGTGTGACGGCTCCGAGGCCGAGTACGAGCGACTGTGCGAGGAGCTGGTCGCCAAGGGAACGTTCAAGAAGCTCGACCCGGTCAAGCGCCCCCACTCCTACTACGCCGCCTCCGACCCGACCGACGTCGCGCGCGTCGAGGACCGGACCTTCATCTGCTCCGAGAAGGAGGAGGACGCCGGCCCGACCAACCACTGGAAGGCCCCTGCCGAGATGCGGGAGATCTTCACCGGCGAACAGGGCCTGTTCCGCGGCTCGATGCGGGGCCGCACCATGTACGTCGTCCCGTTCTGCATGGGCCCGCTCGGCTCCCCGCTGGCCGCGCTGGGCGTGGAGATCACCGACTCCGCGTACGTCGCCGTCTCCATGCGCACCATGACGCGCATGGGCCAGGCCGTCCTGGACGAGCTGGGCGACGAGGGCTTCTTCGTCAAGGCCGTCCACACGCTCGGCGCCCCCCTGGAGCCGGGCCAGGAGGACGTGCCGTGGCCGTGCAACTCCACCAAGTACATCTCGCACTTCCCCGAGTCGCGCGAGATCTGGTCCTACGGCTCCGGCTACGGCGGCAACGCCCTGCTCGGCAAGAAGTGCTACGCGCTGCGTATCGCCTCCGTCATGGCGCGTGACGAGGGCTGGCTGGCCGAGCACATGCTCATCCTGAAGCTGACCCCGCCGCAGGGCGAGGCCAAGTACGTCGCCGCCGCCTTCCCCTCCGCCTGCGGCAAGACCAACCTCGCCATGCTGGAGCCCACGATCTCCGGCTGGACGGTGGAGACCATCGGCGACGACATCGCCTGGATGCGGTTCGGCGAGGACGGCCGGCTCTACGCGATCAACCCCGAGGCCGGCTTCTTCGGCGTCGCGCCCGGCACCGGCGAGCACACCAACGCCAACGCGATGAAGACCCTGTGGGGCAACGCGGTCTTCACCAACGTCGCGCTCACCGACGACGGCGACGTGTGGTGGGAGGGCATGACCGAGGAGCCCCCGGCCCACCTGACCGACTGGAAGGGCAACGACTGGACGCCGGACTCCGAGACCCCGGCCGCCCACCCCAACGCCCGCTTCACCGTGCCGGCCGCGCAGTGCCCGATCATCGCGCCCGAGTGGGAGGACCCCAAGGGCGTGCCGATCTCGGCGATCCTCTTCGGCGGTCGGCGGGCCACCGCGGTGCCGCTGGTGACGGAGTCCTTCGACTGGAACCACGGCGTCTTCCTCGGCGCCAACGTCGCCTCCGAGAAGACCGCCGCCGCCGAGGGCAAGGTCGGCGAGCTGCGCCGCGACCCGTTCGCGATGCTGCCGTTCTGCGGCTACAACATGGGCGACTACATGGCCCACTGGGTCGACGTCGCCAAGGACAAGGACCAGTCCAAGCTCCCGAAGATCTACTACGTCAACTGGTTCCGCAAGAACGACGAGGGCCGGTTCGTCTGGCCCGGCTTCGGCGAGAACTCCCGCGTCCTGAAGTGGATCGTGGAGCGGCTGGAGGGCACGGCCGAGGGCGTCGAGACCCCGATCGGCATCCTGCCGACGAAGGACGCGCTGGACACGAACGGCCTCGAACTCGCCGAGTCCGACCTGGACTTCCTGCTCACGGTCGACAAGGAGATCTGGCGCGAGGAGGCCGCGCTGATCCCGGACCACCTCAACACCTTCGGTGACCACACCCCGAAGGAGCTGTGGGACCAGTACCGGGCGCTGCTGGAGCGCCTGGGCTGACCGGCCCCGCCCCAGACCCCACGGCCGGCCAGGATGTGCCCTGACCAGCGATCGTCACGACCGGCCGTGGCACAACCCCGAGGGGCCCCGCACAACGGCGTGCGGGGCCCTTCGCGCGCGCCCCCTTGCTCACGGGATCTTCACGCCTGTTTCATGCTCTGCACAGGCGTCTCGCCGACGGCGGCGAGAGGCCCGATCCAGCCTGTGGGGGGCACAGTTGAATACAGCACACGGATCCAGACGTCTCGCGGCCACGCTGCTCGCCGCCGCACTCGCCGGGACCGCGCTCACCGTCGCCGCCGCGCCCGCGGCCCACGCGGCGGCCTCCGACGCCGTGGCCAAGCTGCCGATCTCGTCGTACTCGGGACTGGCGGTCGACTCGGTGCACCGGCGCGTCTACGTCGCCGACCGGCGCGACGACAACGGCGCCGGCACCGTGGTGGTCTACGACTTCCAGGGCCAGAAGGTCAGCACGCTCCAGCACCAGTCCGCGGTCTCGGGCGTGGCGCTCAGCGAGGACTCCGCGACGCTGTACGTGGGCGAGCGCGGACGCGTCGTGAGCTACGACACCGGCACGCTCCAGGAGAGCGGCGCGCACGGCGCCGCCTACGACACCTGCGGCCGTCAGCTCGCCTTCGCCGGTGGCACGGTGTGGAGCACGGATGCCTACGTCTTCCAGGACTACCTGTGCGCCACGGCCTCCACGGCCCTGGACCGGCTCACCGACGGCACGGTCTCGCGGACCGGCTGGAACGACGTCGGCCGGCTCCAGCTGGCGCCGGGAGCCCGCGGGCAGAACCGGCTCCTGATGGGCCAGCCCGCGGACAGCGGTGCCGCGAACCCGTTCCTCGCCTCGTTCGACGTCAGCGGCACCACCCCGGTGCGGGACGCCGCCCGCCGGTTCGCGGACGCCGAGGGCAAGGGCGCGCTCGACCTGAAGGACATGGCGGCGAGCCCGGACGGCGGCAGGGTCGCCGTGGCCGACGCCGCCGCCGGCACCCGGCTGCTGAACGCCGGCGACCTGTCGGACGCGCCCGTCCAGTACCCGGCGCTGCCCGCCGGCGCGACGTCCACCGCGGTCGCCTTCAGCGGCGACGGGAAGTACCTCGCCCGGGGCGCCCAGGCCGCCGGCAGCACGCCCGACCTGCTGGTGCAGAGCGCCGACCCGGCCGACGGCACGCCGCCGCTGGAGTTCGCCTTCGAGGGCAGCCTCGACGGCAACGGGGTCGCCCCGCGGGGCCTGGCCTGGTCCCAGGACGGCTCCCGGCTCTTCGCCGTCACCCAGGGCGGCACCGGCCAGTACTGGCTGCACGTCATCCAGCCCCCGGCCGTCCAGTACGACACCCGCTTCGCCGGCGACCTCACGCACAGCCCCGCCGGGGCCGTGGCGGGCGAGCCGCTGGCCGTGCGCGGGCGGCTGGAGTGGGACGGGCCCGCTCCCGCCGAGCCGCTGAAGGTGACCGCCGTCCGCAAGGACGCGACCGGTACCCACCAGCTCGGCACGGCGACCGTCAAGGACGACGGCACCTTCGCCGTGCTGGACGAGCCCGACGTGGTCGGCGAGGCCACGTACACGCTGTCCTTCCTCGGCGACCTCACCCACCGCCCCGCCACCGACGTCACGCACACCGTGACGGTCGGCAAGGCGCCCAGCTCGATCGCGCTGACCGCGCCGGCCGAGGCCACGATGAGCGGCGGCGTGCACATCACCGGCACCTTCACCGCGCAGGGCAAGGCGCTGCCCGAGCGGGCCGTGCTCACCGTGCGGCGCACGGACCGGCTCGGCACCGGCACCCTGTCGTCGGTGACCGTCGGCGCCGACGGCACCTTCGCCGTGGACGACCTGCCGCGCACCCGGCGCGAGGCGACCTACACGGTCAGCTGGGCGGGCGACGACCTGCACACCGGCGCGACGGCGTCGGCCACGGTGTACGTCAGGCGCTGAGCCTCCGTGGCGGTTCCCGCCCCGGTCCCTCCGGGCACCGGGCGCGGGACCCGGGCGCCGCCGGGGGGCGCGGGGAACCGCGCGAGCCACTCCGACGAGCCGGGGGCCGCGGGACGGGACAGGCGCCCGGAGGCGCATCCGACCGGCGGGTGTGTGGCGCCCGGTCCGCGTGTCGCTGCGGGTGCACGCGGACCGGGGCCGATCGAGGGGACCCCCGTACGGGGATCAGCGGGCGGTGCTGAACGCCTTCGGTTCGGACAGCGCGGCGGTGTGCGCGTCCATCCGCTGGGCCGCGAGGATCGCCGCCGAGGTGTCGGCGCGCGAGGCGGCGACCACGAGCGCGCGGCCGGCGAGGGTGTGCGCGCGCCGGTGCAGGGCGGCGGGGTCACCGGCCGCGGCCGGCGCCGCCCGCAACGGCGTACGCCCTCCCCGCAGCCGGGCCACCTGCGCCGCGAGGCGCTCCGCTGCCGTGTCCAGGTCGGCGGACGGGGTGAGGGCGCGCAGCTCGTCGGTGACCGTGAGCAGCGCGGAGAGGTGTCCGGCGAGCTGGATGTCCAGCTCCTCCTCGCGCGACCGGTGCGGGAAGTCGGAGTGGGTGCCGGCCATCGTGCTGTGGACCGACTTGGTCCGGATCGGTTCGTACATGGGATGGCCTCCTGTGCTCTGACAGGAAGCCATCCTAGCTTAGATTTCGTCTAAAGTTGAGCCGTGTCACGGAATGAAGTCCGTCGACTACCGCTGGCTGTAGCCGTCCAGGAAGGTCCCGATGCGGGTCACCGCGTCCCGGAGATCCCCGACCGCCGGCAGCGTCACCACCCGGAAGTGGTCCGGCTCGGGCCAGTTGAAGCCGGTGCCCTGGACGACCATGATCTTCTCCTGTCGCAGCAGGTCCAGCACCAGCTGCCGGTCGTCCTTGATCTTGAAGACCGCGGGGTCCAGCCGCGGGAACAGGTACAGCGCGCCCTTCGGTCGTACGCAGCTCACGCCCGGGATCTGCGTCAGCAGCTCGTAGGCGGTGTCCATCTGCTCCTTCAGCCGCCCGCCCGGCAGCACCAGGTCCTTGATCGACTGGCGTCCGCTGAGCGCGGCGACCACGCCGTGCTGCCCCGGCATGTTGGCGCACAGCCGCATGTTGGCCAGGATCGTCAGGCCCTCGATGTAGGAGTCGGCGTGCGCGCGCGGGCCGGAGATCGACATCCAGCCGACGCGGTAGCCGGCCACCCGGTAGGCCTTCGACATGCCGTTGAACGTCAGCGTCAGCAGGTCCGGCGCGATCGCGGCCGTCGGGGTGTGCGTGGCGCCGTCGTAGAGGATCTTGTCGTAGATCTCGTCGGAGCAGACCAGCAGGTTGTGCCGGCGGGCGATGTCGGTGAGGCCCCTGAGCATCGCCTCGTCGTAGACCGCGCCCGTGGGGTTGTTCGGGTTGATGACGACGATCGCCTTGGTGCGGTCGGTGACCTTGCGCTCGATGTCGGCGAGGTCAGGCATCCAGTCGGACTGCTCGTCGCAGCGGTAGTGCACCGCCGTACCGCCGGAGAGGGAGACGGCGGCCGTCCACAGGGGGTAGTCCGGGCTCGGTACGAGCACCTCGTCGCCGTCGTCCAGCAGGCCCTGCATCGCCATCACGATCAGCTCGGAGACGCCGTTGCCGATGAAGACGTGCTCGACGTCCGTCTCGATCCCGATGGTCTGGTTGTGCATCACGACCGCGCGGCGCGCGGCGAGCAGGCCCTTGGCGTCGCCGTAGCCGTGCGCGGTGGAGACGTTGCGGAGGATGTCCTCCAGGATC
Source organism: Streptomyces tricolor (assembly GCF_002155905.1). Classification (GTDB taxonomy): domain Bacteria; phylum Actinomycetota; class Actinomycetes; order Streptomycetales; family Streptomycetaceae; genus Streptomyces; species Streptomyces tricolor. The sequence goes on from NZ_MUMF01000159.1 coordinate 6,264, forward strand.
TCCGGCGGGCACTCGAAGCCGAAGGCGGCCGGGTTGCCGGTGTTCAGCTTGAGGATGCGGTGGCCCGCCGCCTCCAGCCGCATGGCCTCCTCGAGAACCGGGCCCCGGATCTCGTAGCAGACGTTGGAGAGCTTGGTCGACTGGATCACCTGCATGTCCGTGAGCTTACGGCCCGGTAATGCCTCATGGGTCGTGTTTTCCGCCACGTGAGACACGAAGGTTTGCCCGGATATCGCCGTTGGCTGTCTCAAGAGACTCTTGCCTCCCTAGAATCCGCTGGCATGTCCACGGAACGGGAGTACGACGCGGGGGCGTACGGCATGCAGGGGGAGGGCGGCGCGCCCGGCGTCCGGCCGAACGTGTACCACCCGCGGCCGGCTCCGCCCCCCGCGTACGAGCAGTACGCCGACCCGGCCGCCGCGCACGGCTGGCAGAACACCTACGACGACACGCGTGAACTCCCCCCGCTGTCCGAGCCGTACGAGCCGGTCGAGGCGCCGGTTCCGCCGGGCCCGGCCGCGGCGCGCGAGCCGGGCCCCGGACGGGCCGGCCGACGGCGCGCCGCGCGACGCCCGGGCGGCCGGCGCCGGGTGGCGGCCGTCGTCGGCGTCCTCGGCGCTGCCGGTGCCCTCGCGGCGTTCGCCACGCTGGGCGGCTCGGACTCCCCGGACGGCACGCGTCCCGGGGGCGGCCGGAGCACGGGCGCCGATCCCGCTCCCGCGAGCCCCGGCGGGGACACCGCCGCGCCGGGCACGGGGGCCCCGGCCGCCGGCGGCTCCTCGCCGTCCCGCCCGGCCGCCGCCCCGGACGCGGGCGTTCCCACGGACGGCGCGGGCGCCGGGACGGCCTCCGCGGGCGCCACGGCCTCGGCGCCGGCCTCCTCGGCGTCCGGCTCCCCGGCGCCGACGCGTACCGCGACGGCCCCGGCGTCGACGGTGTCGCCGTCCGGCACGGCCGACGGCAGGGGCCGCGGCCACGGTCACGGCACCACGAAACGCCCCCGCTGAGCGCAGGCGGCGGGCCGCCGCCTGCTCGCCGTCCCGCCCGGCCGCCGCCCCGGACGCCGGCGTTCCCACGGACGGCGCGGATGCCGGGACGGCCTCCGCGGGCGCCACGGCCTCGGCGCCGGCCGCCTCGGTCTCCGGCTCCCCGGCGCCGACGCGCACCGCGACGGCCCCGGCGTCGACGGCGTCGCCGTCCGGCACGGCCGACGGCAGGGGCCGCGGCCACGGTCACGGCACCACGAAACGCCCCCGCTGAGCGCAGGCGGCGGGCCGCCGCCTGCTCGACGGCCCGTTCCGCGCCGAGGGCGGTCCCGCCGCCGCCCGTCCGCACAGGGAAACCCCTATGACCTGACGCCGCGTCTTGTCCCCGCCCCTCTTCCCTGCTGAGAATGCGCATGACAACCGAGTGGGCGACCGGAACACCTCCGGTCGCCCCAGTCGTAAGAGGGGACCCCCACGTGAACAAGCCTCTCCTTGCCGCGCTTTCCTCCCTGGCGATCGCCGGGCTGGGCGCGACTCCGGCGATCGCCGCCCCGCAGACCACCGCCCCGCACTCCGCCAAGGCCGTCAAGGCGACCGTCGACTTCGCCGGCACCGTCTCGCTCAGCAACTGCTCCGGCTCCGTCGTCCGCTTCCCCAACTCGGTCGACACCGACCCGGCGTTGGTGCTCACCAACGGCCACTGCCTGGAGACCGGCTTCCCGGCGCCCGGCGAGGTCATCACCGGCCAGTCCTCCAGCCGCACCTTCGGCCTGCTGAACTCCGCCGGCACCAAGGTCGCCACCCTGCGCGCCAACCAGGTCGTCTACTCGACCATGACGGACACGGACGTCTCGATCTACCGCACCACCACCACCTACGCGGCGATCAAGAACTCCTACGGCATCAGCCCGCTGACCATGCAGGACACGCACCCGGTCGCCGGCACCTCCATCAAGGTGGTGTCCGGGTACTGGAAGCGCATCTACAGCTGCAACATCGACGGGTTCGTGTACCGGCTGAAGGAGGGCGGCTGGACCTGGAAGGACTCGGTCCGCTACACCTCCTCCTGCAACACCATCGGCGGCACCTCGGGCTCCCCCGTCATCGACACCGCCACCGGCAAGGTCGTCGCCGTCAACAACACCGGCAACGAGGACGGCCAGCGCTGCACCGAGAACAACCCGTGCGAGGTCGACGCGAACGGCACCGTGACCGTCCGTCAGGGCATCAACTACGCCCAGCAGACCTACAACATCCCCGCCTGCTTCACCACCGGCAACAAGCTCAACCTGAGCGCCGCCGGCTGCACCCTGCCCAAGCCGTGACCCTGGCGGGGCCGGGCGGTCACACCGGAGTACGGCGGACCGCCCGCCCCGCCAGCACATCGGTGCGCCGGCCGTCCTCGATGACGAACCGGCCGTCGACCAGCACGTACGGAATCCCCGTCGGCAGCGCGCGCGGCTCGGCGAAGGTGGCGCCGGGCGCGACCGTCGCCGGGTCGAACAGCACCAGGTCGGCCCGGTAGCCCTCGCGCACCAGCCCCCGGTCCGGCAGCCGCAGCCGCGCCGCGGGCCGGGAGGTGAGGTGAGCGACGCACTCCTCCAGCGTCAGCACCCCCAACTCCCGCACGTAATGGCCGAGATAGCGCGGGAAGGTGCCGTACGCCCGCGGGTGCGGCTTGCTGCCCCGCAGGATGCCGTCCGAGCCCCCGGTGTGCGCGCGGTGCCGCATGATCGCGCGGACGTTCTCCTCGTGGCCGACGTGCTGGAGGATCGTCGTACCGAGCCGGTCCCGCACCAGCAGCCGGCGGGCCGTGGCCCAGGGCGGCTCGCCGCGCAGGTCCGCCGCCTGACGGACGGTACGGCCCACGCACTCGGCCAGGGCCGGATCGGTGACCCCGGAGATCTCGATCGTCTCCCACTCCACCGGCACGCCGTGGCAGCCGTCCGAGCCGGTGACCTCCAGGTCGTGCCGGATCCGCTCGGCCGTCACCGGGTCGGCGAGCCGGGCCAGGACCTCCTCCGGGCCGCCCTCGCTCGCCCAGCTCGGCAACAGCGCGGCGAGGGTGGTGCAGCCGGGGGTGTAGGGGTAGGTGTCCAGCGTGATGTCCGCTCCCGCGGCCAGGGCCCGGTCGAGCAGCGCGAGCAGCTCCGGCGCCCGGTCCCGGTTCACGCCGAAGTTCATCGTGGCGTGCGCGAGGTGCAGCGGGCAGCCCGCCTCCCGGGTCAGCGCCACCATCTCGGCGTACGCCTCCAGGGCGCCGGCGCCGTAGGAGCGGTGGTGCGGGCAGTAGTAGCCGCCGTAGGCGGCCACCACCCGGCACAGCTCGGTCAGTTCGGCGTCGCGCGCGTACATCCCGGGCGTGTACGTCAGCCCGGAGGACAGCCCGACCGCGCCCTGCTCCAGCCCTTCGGCCACCAGCCGCCGCATCCGGTCCAGCTCCTCGGGGGTGGCCTCACGGTCCTCCCAGCCGACGACGAGCGCCCGCAGCGTGCCCTGCGGGATCAGATAGGCCGCGTTCACCGCGATGCCCCGGTCCAGCCGGTCCAGGTACTCGCCGACGGTCCGCCAGTCGAAGTCGACGTCGTCGCCGTACCCGTTCCAGCCGGTGATGGCCCGCCGCACCTCCTCCAGCGTGCGGTCGTCCACCGGGGCGTACGACAGCCCGTCCTGCCCGAGGACCTCCAGCGTGACCCCCTGCGCGGCCTTCGCGCTGTGGTCGGGGTCGCGCAGCAGAGCCAGGTCGGAGTGGGCGTGCATGTCGATGAAGCCGGGGGAGAGGACCAGGCCCTCCGCGTCCAGTTCGCGCCGCGCGCGCGGCCGTTGGCAGCCCGCGGCGGCGGCCTCCTTGACGATCGAGACGATCCGGCCGGCGTCGATCACGACATCGGCGCGGTAGGAGTCCGCCCCGCTGCCGTCGACGACGTCGGCGTCCCGGACGACCAGGTCCTCCACACGGGCCTCCTAGAAGAACGTACGGATGTAGTCGACCACCGTGCCGTCGGCCTCGGCCACCGGGATCAGCTGCCACTTGTCGAAGGAGGTGCACGGGTGGGAGAGGCCGAAGGCGATCCAGTCGCCGACCTCCACCTCCGCGCCGGGCCCGGTGCGCAGCCACAGGTGCTGGTCGGACAGGGCGGTCACCTCGATCCCGGTCGCCGGACGCTCCGTGCCGTCCCGGCGGACCACGTGCGCCACCGGCAGGTCGAGGTCGTGGGCGGCGTCCCGCTTGCCCGCGTTGACGAACGCCTCCGCCGGGGACGGCCGGGACACCACCTGCGCCCACAGCCGGAACGCGGGCTCCAGCGCCCCCTCCTCGGGCACCCGGTTGAACGGGGTCAGCCGGCGGTAGTGCACGTCGTCGTGCGAGACGTACGCCCCCGAGCGCAGCAGCTTCAGCACCGGCAGGGACAGTCCGGGAACGCCGGCGAAGACATCGGCGACGGCGTCGAACCACTCGCTGCCGCCGGCGCTCACCACGATCTCGCTCGCCTTGGCGAAGCGCCCCTCCCGGTCGAACTCCACGGCGAGCGCCACCAGCCGCTCCAGCCACCGTCGCACCCGCTCCGAGGAGGCGTCCGGCACCTGGGCCTCGTACCCCGCCACGCCGACGAGCCGCAGCGACCCGGCGCCGGCCACCGCGTCGGCGACGGCACGGGCCTCCGCCTCCGACCGCACGCCGGTCCGGGCGCCCTCGCCCGCGCCCAGCTCCACCACCACGTCCACCGGACGGGCGGTGCCCGCGAGTGCCGCGTCCATCAGCTCGACCCCGCGCACGGAGTCGACGTAGCAGACGAACCGGAACTCCGGGTCGGCGGCCAGCTCGCCGGCGATCCAGCGCAGGGCGGCGGCGTCCACCAGCTCGTTGGCGAGGAACACCCGCTGGACGCCGAACGCCCGGGCCACCCGCACCTGGTGGGGCAGCGCCAGTGTGATGCCCCAGGCGCCGTGCTCGATCTGGCGCCGGAAGAGCTGCGGGGCCATGGAAGTCTTGCCGTGCGGGGCGAAGGCCAGGCCGTGCCGGGCGGTGTACGTCTCCATCAGCGCGAGGTTGTGCGCCAGGCGCTCGGCGGAGAGGGCGAGGACGGGGGTGGTGAAACCGTCCCGGAAGAGGTTGCGGCGCTGGGCGGCCAGCTCGGCGACGGTGAGGCCGTCGGCGTCCGGCGGGAGGCCCTTGAAGCGGTGGTCGACACGTTCCTCGGCAAGGCGGGTGAGCGCTTCGCTGCCCATGGAGCCCCTCTCTCGGGTCGTTGCACTGTCTGCAACAGCCATTGCATGCAGTGCTCACTGCTGTCTAGCATCTCGCCGGAGACCGGGTCAACGGAGCCGTCACCCGGACATCGACAGGAGCCATCATCGACGACGCTGCTTACGCCTCGGCCGTTGCGCACTCGTGGCAGATCATGGACGTGGTGACGCTCGGCGAGTCCATGGCCACCTTCCTGCCCGGCCGCCCCGGCCGCCTCGCCGACGTGCCCTCCTTCGACCGGGCCATCGGCGGCGCCGAGTCCAACGTCGCCTGCGCCCTGGCCGCGTTCGGGCACACCGCGCGCTGGGTCAGCCGGGTCGGCGCGGACGGCTTCGGCGATCACCTGGTGGAGCGGATCGCCGGGTACGGGGTCGACGTCTCGGCCGTCCGCCGCGACCCCGACCGGCCCACCGGCGTGTACTTCCGCACCGCCGGCGACCGGGGCACCGGCGCGCACGAGGTGGCGTACTACCGGGCGGGCTCGGCGGCCTCGGCCATGTCGACGCGGAACGTCGACCTCGCGGCGGTCCGGGCGGCCCGCGTGCTGCACCTGTCCGGCATCACGGCGGCCCTGTCGGACACGTGCCTGGACCTGCTCCGCGCGCTGACGGCACCCGGCCCGGACCGCCCGCTCATCTCCTTCGACGTGAACCACCGCCCGGGCCTGTGGCGCACCGCCGAGGGCCCCCGCGTGCTGCTGGAGGTGGCCCGGCACGCCGACGTCGTGTTCGTCGGCGTGCCGGGCCACC
>NZ_MUMF01000160.1 GCF_002155905.1 Streptomyces tricolor
GGCGGCCGGTGCCCGGGGTCCTCGGGAAGCAGCAGGTGCGACGTGGCATGGGAGTGCGACTCCTCGAAGCCGCCCGCCAGGGCGACCCCGGGCACCGGCCGCCGCGTGGAGTGCAGATACGGCGCCGGGCCGAGCCCGTCGGCGACGGAATGCCCCAGCCCGGTCGCGGTCTCCGCGTAGCCGAGGACGACGGCGGTGCCCGCCTCCTCGCCGAGCAGCTCGGCGACCCGTCGGCCCAGCCGGAACCCGTGCTCGTACACCACGGCGGGCGACTGCGGCACATGCTTGCCGAGGACGTTCGAGACCAGCAGGTGGGCCCGCTTGGGGTTGCGCCGCAGCGCGAGCCCGAGCAGCGCCGGCAGCTCGTCGTCGCCCACCAGCTGGACCCCGAGCCGCTCGGCGACCCAGCTGCCGGACCAGACCCCGTCGTTCACTGCGTTCTTCATGCGTTCCTTGGAGAGGTGGAGAAAGGTTCAGCCGGGTATGCCGGCGGCGAGCAGTTCCACGAAGCCGACGTCCTCGTTGGCGACGCCGAACACCTCGGCGCGCAGCAGCGTCCGCTCGGCCCAGGCGCGGTGCGGTTTCACTTCGTTCATCTTGTTCGTGTAGGCCGACCGGAGTACACCCCCGCCGCCGCGTTCCGGCCGCAGGATGTCCTGGGCGTCGCTGAACTCCTCGTGGCTGACCACGGAGAGTGCGTGGACGGGCAGGACGTGGGAGGGGTGGATGCAGGTCTTGCCCAGCAGGCCGTTGGCCTGGTCGAGGGAGATCTCCCGGAGCAGCCCGTCCATGGCGTGTTCGATCAGCTTCTCGCGCAGCTCGACGGCCTGCACCTCCAGGAAGGGGCTCTGCCGGAGCTGCGGCTTGAACATGCGTTCGGACACCCGGAAGTACTCCCAGACCGGGCCGGTGACGGTGAACCCGGTGCCGTCGGCGCGGCCGAGCATGTTCACGACGTCCGCGATCACGGAGGCGACGATCTGGACGTCGTAGGCCGTCATGTCGGGGGCGCGGCGCAGGCCGTAGGAGGAACAGAAGTCGGTCACGCCGAGGCGGAGGGCCAGCACCCGGTCACGGTACTTGTCGACCGCGCGGAAGATGCCTTCCAGCGTCTCCACCCGGGACTCGCGGTAGAGCAGCTCGGGGGACTCCAGGACGGGCATGGCGAAGAGCCGCCGGCCGCCGGCCCTCTCGGCCGCGCCGAGGGCCTCCAGGAAGGGGATGCCGCGTTCCTCGGTGAACTTGGGCAGCACGAATCCGGACAGCAGACGCACGGCCGGGCCGAGGCGGCGGACCAGGTCCGGGATCTGCTCGGGGGTGCGGACCCGGATGAACAGCAGGGGCGGCTCGACGCCGGGCCGGGCGGCGAGGTCGGCGAACTGCCGGACCAGGTTCTCCTCGCCCGCGCCGACGTCCGCGTCGTCGATCGAGTCCTCCAGGCACAGCACCATCGAGACCACGCCGTTGCCGGCCTGTTTGACGATGTCGTCGGCGAGCCGCGGCCGGGTTGCCGGGCTGTACAGCGTGGCGCCCAGGGCCGCGGCGAGCAGCCGGGCCGGGGAGTCGGCGGTGAAGGCGCACGGCTCCTGATGGAAGAGGCGCTGCCGCACCTCGGGGGCGATGTGCCCGAAATGACGCATAGGACTCCCTACGGGTACGAGTCAGGCCTGTGGGTTCGTAAAGGGTGGCCGGTAATAGTACGTAGGGATCCATGTCCGGGGTTCCCCGCGGGCATGAATTTCGCGTAACCCACCCATGTCGGCGGCACCACCCCCCGCATTGTCGTGACCAGGACCGAGAGGGCAGGATGACCGCATGACGCACGCGATGCTGAAGGGGTCGAACGTCCCGCTGGAGGCCACCACGGTGCGCGCCGTGCTGCGCTGGACGCCCGGGCAGGGCGTCCCGGACGTGGACGTGTCGGCGCTGCTGCTGGGCCCCGACGGCCGTGTGCGCTCCGACGAGGACTTCGTCTTCTACAACCAGCCCCGGCACCCCTCCGGGAAGGTGTGGCGGCTCGGCAAGAAGCGGCTCGCCGACGGGCTCACGGACACGATCCAGACAGACCTCTCCGGCGTGGAGGCGAGCGTCGGGCGGATCCTGCTGGTCGCCTCCGCGGACGGCGTCGCCTTCGACCGGGTGCCGGCGCTGTGCATCCTGCTGCACGACGCGGCGGTCGCCGACGGGGAGCCGCTGGCCCGGTTCGACATCAAGCCGGAGACCGGCGCGGAGACGGCGCTGATCTGCGGTGAGCTGTACCGGCGCGGGGAGGGCTGGAAGTTCCGGGCGCTCGGCGAGGGCTACTCGAACGGGCTGAAGGGGCTCGCCACGGACTTCGGTATCTCGGTGGACGAGTCCGAGGTGGAGGAGGCCGCGTCCGAGCCCACGTCGTCGCAGCCGCTGCCTCCGGAGCAGCCGCCGGCCGCGGAGCCGTCGCCCTCGGGGCAGGCCGTGCCGTCCGGGCAGCCCGTGCCGTCAGGGCAGCCTGTGCCCTCGGAGCAGCCGACGGCCGCGGTGCCGGCCCAGCCGCCCGCCTACGGCTATCCGCAGCCGATGGCGGCGCCGGTGCCGGCGGCCGTGGACGGGTACTTCCGGCTGCCGCCGCAGGGGCCGCAGTTCATCGGGCGGTAGGCCGCCCGCCGGCCCGGGGCCCGAAGGCCGTACGGCGGCTGCGGGTCGTCCGTGGCCGGTCGCGCGGTTCCCCGCGCCCCTTACGGGGCGCCCCCGCTCACGGGGTTCACCTGTCCGCCTTCGCCTTGTAGCCCCTGCCCCACTGGAGCCCCCACCCGTACAGGCGGTCCAGTTCGCCCTGGAAGCCGTAGACGAACTTCACCTCGCGGCGGACCATCAGTTCGCCCTTGACGTTCTCGATCATGACGACGGCGCAGGAGCGGGCCTGCGGGTGGCGTTCGTCCAGACCTATCTCGATGCGGGGGCCGTTGCTGGGGTAGAGGGTGACGACGGCGTGGGTACGGTCGAAGGCGGGGGTCTGGTCATAGATGTAGACGAAGACCAGCAGCCGCTTGAGGGCGTCCCGGTGGTCGAGATTGACGTACATGGTCTCGCCGGACCCCGAGCCGAACCGGTCGTCGCCGCTGAGTTTGATGTACGGCGGTGCGTTGACGTCGCCGAGGTAACCGCCGAGCGGCTGTACGACGCCCTTGGTGCCGTCGGCCAGCTCGTACAGACAGCCGAGGTCGAGGTCGACGTCGACCATGCTCTGCCCGTGGCCGAGGACCTCCGGCGGCTTCAGCGCCTTGAAGGGGTGCCGGAACAGGCTGGTGCGCTGGGCGCCGTCGAAGTCGGAGGTGCGCATCCGCCAGGACAGGTTGATGCGCAGATGGCCGGTGGCCGCCTCCTGCTTGGTGAGGGACACCGTCTGGTGCCGCTTGGTCAGTTCGATGGCGTTGGTCGAGGCGTTGCCCGAGTCGAAGTCGGCGGCGCGCCCGCCCAGCAGTCCGTCGAAGAAACCCATTCCCGCCCCCAGGTACCTGTTGTGACGCCGACGGGGCGGCCGACCGTGTCGGCCGCCCCGCTCAGAGCGTTCCTCACCGGCCGGGCTGTCACACCCCCGAGGAGACCTCGGCCTTCTCGCCGGGGCCGTTGCCCTCGGCCTCGGCCAGTGCCCGGTTGCGCCGGACCGAGGAGAGGAAGGAGGCGACGATCAGCACGACGCCGATGAGACCGGTGATGACCTCGTTGATCTCGTGCTGGATGGTGATCAGCAGGATCACGGCGAGGGCGCCGATGGCGTAGTGGGCGCCGTGCTCCAGGTAGACGTAGTCGTCCAGGGTGCCCTGGCGGACCAGGTAGACGGTGAGCGAACGGACGTACATCGCGCCGATGCCCAGACCGAGGGCGATGATGACGGGGTCGTTGCTGATGGCGAAGGCGCCGATGACACCGTCGAAGGAGAAGGAGGCGTCCAGGACCTCCAGGTAGAGGAACATGAAGAACGCGGCCTTGCCGACCAGCTTGGCGCCGGTGACCTGCTTGCCGCTGCGCTTGGCCTCCTCCTCGGCCTCGTGCTCGCGCTCCTCCTCTTCCTCCAGCTTGTCCTCGAAGAAGCCGGACAGGCCGCCCACGACCATGTAGGTGATCAGGCCGGCGATCCCGGCGAGCAGCACGGTCTGCGACTTGTCGGCGTGGACGCCGCCGTACTGGTGGGCGTGGACCGCGAAGGTCATGGAGGTGATCAGCAGCACGATCAGCGCCACGCAGGCCGACAGCATGTCGACCTTGCCGAGCTTGGCCAGCGGGCGTTCCAGCCAGCCGAGCCACTTGATGTCGCGGTCCTCGAAGATGAAGTCGAGGAAGATCATCAGCAGGAAGATGCCACCGAAGGCCGCGATGGCCGGGTGCGCGTCCGTGACGAGTTCCTCGTACCGCTCGTGGTTGTTCAGTGCGAGGTCGACCGCCTCGATGGGGCCCATCGAGGCGGTGATGGACACGATCACGACCGGGAAGACCAGCCGCATGCCGAAGACGGCGATGAGAATGCCGACCGTCAAGAAGATCTTCTGCCAGAAGGCGCTCATCTTCTTCAGCACGCCGGCGTTGACCACCGCGTTGTCGAAGGAGAGCGAGACCTCGAGGATGGAGAGGATCGCTACCAGTCCGAACGCGGTCCAGCTGCCGTAGAGGAACGCGGCGACCAGGCCGAGCGCGGTGACGGCGAACGACCAGCCGAAGGTTTTCAGTACCACTGGCTAACCAATCGTTGTGTACGGGTCTCCCCCGCGCCGAGTACGGGTTGCCCCCGAGCCGCGCGCGGCTTTACGAAACATTGACCCCGAAGTCTAGAGCGATGCCCCGGAGCCCGGACGCGTACCCCTGTCCCACCGCACGGAACTTCCACTCGCCCTGGTAGCGGTACAGCTCGCCGAAGATCATCGCGGTCTCGGTGGAGGCGTCCTCGCTCAGGTCGTAGCGGGCCAGTTCCTGGCCGTCGGCCTGGTTGACGACGCGGATGAAGGCGTTGGAGACCTGGCCGAAGGTCTGGCCGCGCTCGTCCGCCATGTGGATGGATACGGGAAAGATGATCTTCTCGCACTGGGGCGGCACCTTCACGAGGTCCACCAGGATCGACTCGTCGTCGCCTTCGCCCTCGCCGGTGAGGTTGTCACCGGTGTGCTCCACCGAGCCGTCGGGGCTCTTGAGCTGGTTGTAGAAGACGAACCACTCGTCGCCCAGCACCCGGTTGCCGGCACCGCACAGCAGCGCGCTGGCGTCCAGGTCGAAGGGGGCGCCGGTGGTGGACCGGGCGTCCCAGCCGAGCCCGATCATGACGTTGGTGAGGTTCGGTGCGGCCTTGGAGAGGGAGACGTTGCCTCCCTTGGCGAGTGTGACGCCCATGATGCTGGTCCTCCCCTGGTGGTGCTTCCCTGGTTGTCCTGCGCGTCCGGCGCCGCCCCTAAACGGTGCGGCGCCGGACTCGAGGGCTGTGCGGTGTCAGGTGGTCACCGCCGGACGTCTCCGCGTCAGACGTTGACGCCGAAGTCCTGTGCGATGCCGCGCAGGCCGGAGGCGTAGCCCTGACCGATGGCGCGGAACTTCCACTCCGTGCCGTGCCGGTACAGCTCACCGAAGACCATGGCGGTCTCGGTGGAGGCGTCCTCGGAGAGGTCGTAACGGGCGATCTCCGCACCGCCGGCCTGGTTCACGACGCGGATGAAGGCGTTGCGGACCTGGCCGAAGGACTGCTGGCGGTTCTCGGCGTCGTAGATCGACACCGGGAACACGATCTTCTCGATCTCGGCCGGGACGCCGGCCAGGTTGACCTTGATCTGCTCGTCGTCGCCCTCGCCCTCACCGGTGAGGTTGTCGCCGGTGTGCTCGACGGAGCCGTCGGGGCTCTTGAGGTTGTTGAAGAAGATGAAGTGCTGGTCGCTGATGACCTTGCCGGCGTTGTTCAGCAGCAGCGCGCTGGCGTCGAGGTCGAAGTCCGTGCCGGTCGTGGTGCGCACGTCCCACCCCAGGCCCACGATGACGGCGGTCAGGCCCGGGGCCTCCTTCGTCAGCGATACGTTGCCGCCCTTGCTGAGGCTGACTCCCACGGGTCCTCCATGTGGTGTTCCGGGGCGGGGAGCCCCGTCGTGCTTCGGATATGGGATCAACGTGCCGATCCTAGTGACGGGTTCCCGCGCCTCGCAGACCCTGAGGCCGAGGAATCACAGGTGTCGGCCCGCCGAGGGGCTCACAGGGTGTCGAGCGCCTTCACGTAGTCGTTCAGGTCGCGGGCGTCCGGCAGGCCGTTGACCACGGTCCACCGCACGACGCCCTCCTTGTCGATGATGAAGGTGCCCCGGACGGCGCAGCCCTTGTCCTCGTCGAAGACGCCGTACGCGCGCGAGACGTTGCCGTGCGGCCAGAAGTCGCTCAGCAGGGGGTATTCCAGGGACTCCTGCTCGGCGAAGACGCGCAGGGTGTGGATGGAGTCGTTGGAGACGGCGAGCAGCTGGGTGTCGCGGTCCGCGAACTTGGGCAGGTTGTCGCGCAGCTCGCACAGCTCGCCGGTGCACACGCCGGTGAAGGCGAAGGGGTAGAAGAGCAGGACCACGTTCTTCTCGCCGTGGAAGTCGGAGAGCTTCACGGTCCGGCCGTGGTTGTCCTTCAGCTCGAAGTCGGGCGCCTTGTCGCCGACCTGGATCGCCATCGTCGTGCATCCCTTCGGTGGGCTGAATCGGGTGAGAGCACAGCAAACGCTGGACTCCACCCTACGCAGCGATCACCGGGGGCCGCGGACGGGCCGGGTCGGTACCGGCCCGTCCGGGGGCGGACTCAGGTCACTTCTTGGGCTTGGTCGCCTTCGGCGTCGCCAGCCGCGAGCCGCTCCAGTCCTTGCCCACGCTGACGCTCTTGGCGGCCGTCAGGCCGGCCGTCTTGGCGGCGTCCTGGATGTCGCTCGGCTCCACGTACCCCGCACGGCCGGTCTTCGGCGTGAGGAGCAGGATCGAGCCGCCCTCTTCGATGTACGTGGTGGCATCGACCAGCGCATCCGTCAGGTCGCCGTCGTCGTCACGGAACCACAGCACAACGGCGTCGGCCACGTCGTCGTAGTCCTCATCCATCAGGTCGCCTTCGACGGCTTCCTCGATGGCCTCGCGGAGTTCCTGGTCGACGTCGTCGTCGTAGCCGATCTCCTGGACCACCTGCCCGGGCTGGAACCCCAGCCTGGCGGCAGGGTTCGTCCGCTCCTCCGCGTGGTCCGCGGTCGCGCTCACGGGTTGCCTCCTGATCATGTCTTGGTAAGTATCTCAGCCACGCGCGTGCGCGAAGCATTGGCCGTAGTCCACACGGGCGGGGCGGATCGCGCAAGTACCCGGCCGTCGGGACCGTCGAAACGGTGACGATCCCGGCCGTGTCGCCGCAACTCCTGGCACCGTATCCCGGCTCCACGCAACCCGCATCACACCCATGTGCCCGATTTGTACGGTTCGGAATCATCCGGTGTTACGTCGCTCGAACAACTTTGCCAAGCACGTCACACCCCGGGCGTATCGTTGCGTTTTGACCGATGCGGATGACGGTGCAGATGACGTACGCCTTCCCGAGGTACACGATGGGGAACGGTGTAGGCACGTGCAGAAACTGGCCCTCTGACAGGTAAGGAACAGCGTGGCTTCCGGATCCGATCGCAATCCGATCATCATTGGCGGCCTTCCGAGTCAGGTTCCTGACTTCGATCCCGAAGAGACCCAGGAGTGGCTCGACTCCCTGGACGCCGCCGTCGACGAGCGCGGGCGGGAACGGGCCCGCTATCTCATGCTGCGCCTCATCGAGCGGGCCCGCGAGAGGCGCGTGGCCGTGCCCGAGATGCGCAGCACGGACTACGTCAACACGATCCCCACCAAGAGCGAGCCGTTCTTCCCCGGCAACGAGGAGATCGAGCGCCGGATCCTGAACGCGACCCGCTGGAACGCGGCCGTGATGGTCTCGCGCGCCCAGCGCCCGGGCATCGGCGTCGGCGGCCACATCGCCACCTTCGCCTCCTCCGCCTCGCTCTACGACGTCGGCTTCAACCACTTCTTCCGCGGCAAGGACGAGGGCGACGGCGGCGACCAGGTCTTCTTCCAGGGCCACGCCTCCCCTGGCATCTACGCGCGCGCGTACCTGCTCGACCGGCTCACCGAGCAGCAGCTCGACGGCTTCCGCCAGGAGAAGTCGAAGTACCCGCAGGGCCTGTCCAGCTATCCGCACCCGCGCTCGATGCCGGACTTCTGGGAGTTCCCGACGGTCTCCATGGGGCTCGGCCCGCTCGGCGCGATCTACCAGGCGCGGATGAACCGCTACATGCAGGCGCGCGGCATCGCGGACACCTCCCGGTCCCATGTGTGGGCGTTCCTCGGCGACGGCGAGATGGACGAGCCGGAGTCGCTCGGCCAGCTCACCCTGGCCGCCCGCGAGGGCCTGGACAACCTGACCTTCGTGGTCAACTGCAACCTCCAGCGGCTGGACGGCCCGGTGCGCGGCAACGGCAAGATCATCCAGGAGCTGGAGTCGGTCTTCCGGGGCGCCGGCTGGAACGTGATCAAGCTGATCTGGGACCGCACCTGGGACCCGCTGCTCGCCCAGGACCGCGACGGCATCCTCGTCAACAAGATGAACATCACGCCGGACGGCCAGTTCCAGACGTACGCCACCGAGACCGGCGCGTACATCCGCGAGCACTTCTTCGGCGACGACCACCGGCTGCGCGCGATGGTCGAGAACATGACCGACGACCAGATCCTGCACCTGGGCCGCGGCGGCCACGACCACCGCAAGATCTACGCGGCGTTCAAGGCGGCCAAGGAGCACAAGGGCCAGCCGACGGTGATCCTGGCCAAGACGATCAAGGGCTGGACGCTGGGCCCGAACTTCGAGGGCCGCAACGCCACCCACCAGATGAAGAAGCTGACGGTCGACGACCTCAAGCGCTTCCGGGACCGCCTGCACCTGCCGATCTCCGACAAGGAGCTGGAGTCCGGCCTGCCGCCGTACTACCACCCGGGCCGCGACTCGGAGGAGATCCAGTACATGCACGACCGCCGCAAGTCGCTCGGCGGTTACGTCCCGACCCGCGTCGTCCGCTCGAAGCCGCTCGCCCTGCCGGACGACAAGGCGTACGCGACCGTGAAGAAGGGCACGGGCCAGCAGTCCATCGCGACGACCATGGCCTTTGTGCGCCTGCTCAAGGACCTCATGCGGGACAAGGAGATCGGCAAGCGGTTCGTGCTGATCGCGCCGGACGAGTACCGCACGTTCGGCATGGACTCCTTCTTCCCGAGCGCGAAGATCTACAACCCGCTCGGCCAGCAGTACGAGGCGGTGGACCGCGATCTGCTCCTGGCCTACAAGGAGTCGCCGACCGGCCAGATGCTGCACGACGGCATCTCCGAGGCGGGCTGCACGGCCTCGCTGACCGCGGCGGGCTCGGCGTACGCCACGCACGGCGAGCCGCTGATCCCGGTGTACGTCTTCTACTCGATGTTCGGTTTCCAGCGCACCGGCGACCAGTTCTGGCAGATGGCCGACCAGCTGGCGCGCGGATTCGTCCTGGGCGCGACCGCCGGTCGTACGACCCTGACCGGCGAGGGTCTCCAGCACGCGGACGGCCATTCCCAGCTGCTGGCCTCCACCAACCCGGCGTGCGTGGCGTACGACCCGGCGTACGCCTACGAGATCGCGCACATCGTGCAGGACGGGCTGCGCCGGATGTACGGCAGCTCGGCCGAGCACCCGCACGGCGAGGACGTCTTCTACTACCTCACCGTCTACAACGAGCCCATCCAGCACCCGGCCGAGCCGGCCGACGTGGACGTCGAGGGCATCGTCAAGGGCGTCCACAAGCTCAGCGAGGGCACGGCGGGCTCGATCCCGGCGCAGATCATGGCGTCGGGCGTGGCGGTCCCGTGGGCGCTGGAGGCGCAGAAGATCCTCGCCGAGGAGTGGAACGTCAAGGCGGACGTGTGGTCCGCGACCTCCTGGAACGAGCTGCGCCGCGAGGCCGTGGAGTGCGAGGAGCACAACCTGCTGCACCCGGAGGAGGAGCAGCGGGTGCCGTACGTGACGCGGAAGCTCAGCGGCGCCGAGGGGCCGTTCGTGGCCGTGTCCGACTGGATGCGATCGGTTCCGGACCAGATCGCGCGCTGGGTGCCCGGCACCTATCAGTCCCTGGGCGCCGACGGCTTCGGTTTCGCCGACACCCGGGGCGCGGCGCGCCGCTTCTTCCACATCGACGCGCAGTCGATCGTGGTCGCGGTGCTGACCGAGCTGGCCCGTGAGGGCAAGGTCGACCGGTCCGCGCTGAAGCAGGCCATCGACCGTTACCAGCTGCTGGACGTCTCGGCGGCGGATCCGGGGGCGGCGGGCGGCGACGCGTAGCGTCCCCCACCGCTCGGCTTCGGCCGGGCGGCCACTGGGGAGGGGCCTGCGGGGCCGTTGCCGGGTGCGGGTGCGTGGGGGCTGGTCGCGCAGTTCCCCGCGCCCCTTCGGGGCGCTGCACTCACGGTTTCTTTACGATGCGGGGCATGGAGCAGGTTTCGGCGCAGGCGCGGTGGGAGCGGTGTACCCAGCGGCCGTTGTTGGGGCTCGCGGTGGCCTTCGCCCTCGCCTACGCGGTGCCGATCGTGGACACCTCCGCCGGGCACGCCCTGACGGCCGCGTGCACGGTGGTGGAGTGGGTGGTCTGGGGCGCGTTCGCCGTGGACTACGTGGTCCGGCTGGCCCTCGCCCCGCGCCGGACGGAGTTCGTCCGGCGGCACTGGCTCGACCTGTGCGCGGTGGTCCTGCCGCTGCTGCAACCGCTGCGGCTGCTGCGGCTGGTGTCCACGCTGCTGCTGGTGGGCCGGCGGGCGCGGATGGCCCCGCAGATCCGGCTGACCACGTATGTCGTCGGGGCCGTGATCGGCCTGCTGATGTTCGGCTCCCTGGCCGTGCTGTCCGTGGAGCGGGAGTCACCGCAGGGGAACATCCGGACGCTGGGTGACGCGGTGTGGTGGTCCTTCACGACGATGACGACCGTGGGGTACGGCGACCACGCGCCGACGACCGGGCTCGGGCGGATGATCGCGGTCGGGCTGATGCTGTCGGGCATCGCACTGCTGGGTGTCGTCACCGCGAACATCGCCGCCTGGTTCATCTCCCGCTTCGAGAAGGACGACGTGGAGGAACGCCGCCAGACGGAGGCGATCGCCGTGCTGACCGAGGAGGTCCGGCTGCTGCGGGCGGAGGTGGCCCGCTTGACGGCGGAACGAGAGAAACAGCGGCACTGAGCGCCCCGAGAGGGGCGCGGGGAACTGCGCGAGAAACCCCCACGGACCCGCACCCGGCGACGAACCCCGCACCGGCCTCCCCCGCAGCCGCGACGGCCGAAGCGCCGCAGGCAACGCGCTGCCCCCTCCGCAGCGCGCGCCGCGGCCCGTCCGTCCTCCCATGCCCTGCGGAGGACGTGACCCACTGTGACCTGCGGCGCGTGCCGGGAGCGAGGGATCTTGAGCGGAGTCACCCTGATAGGGGAACTCCGCCGGGAAAGGGCCCGGAAGGGGGCTCGGAGCCGGGGGCTAGATGTGGCCCACGCCCGCGCCCGCCTCCGCGTTCGCGCCCCGCTTGGTGAGCAGCGCGACGAGGACGGCGACCGCCGCCACGCCGGCCGCGACCAGGGAGGCCAGGCTCATCCCGGAGATGAAGGTGTCATGGGCGACGGCGGTGATCTTCGCGGCGACCGGCTCGGGCATGCCCTTCGCCACCGGGGCCACACCGACCTGCACCGCCTCGGACGCCTTGTCCAGCTGGTCCGGGGTCAGCTTCGGCAGCCCCGCGTCCGCCCAGTTGCCCGGCAGATCGCTGTCGACCTTGGACGCCATCACGGCACCCAGCACCGCCGTACCGAGGCTGCTGCCGATCTGCATGGCCGCCTGCTGGAGGCCGCCCGCGACGCCGGACAGCTCCATGGGGGCGTTGCCGACGATGACCTCGGTGGCGCCGACCATGACCGGCGCGAGACCGAGGCCGAGCAGGGCGAACCAGAGGGACATCACACCGCTGCCGGTGTCGCCCTCCAGCGTCGACATGCCGTACAGCGCGACCGCGGTGACGGCCATGCCGAAGGCCAGCGGGATGCGCGGGCCGAGCCGGGTGATCGCGGTGCCGGCGAGCGGCGAGCCGACGATCATCATGCCGGTGAGCGGCAGCAGGTGCAGGCCCGCCTTGACGGGGCTCATCCCGTGGACGTTCTGCAGGTAGAAGGTGACGAAGAACAGGCCGCCCATGAAGGCGATGGCCATCAGGACCATCAGTACGACACCCGCCGACAGCGCGACCGAGCGGAACAGGCCCAGCGGGATCAGCGGTTCGGCGACCCTCGTCTCCCAGAGGGCGAAGACGGCGAAGAGCACCACGGACCCGGCTATGAACAGCCACGTCTTGCCGTCGCCCCAGCCCCAGGTCGGGGCCTTGATGAGCGCCCAGACCAGGCAGAACATCGCGCCGGACAGCAGCACGATGCCGGGGATGTCGAAGGAGCGCGGGGCGTTCTCGGCCCGGTGGTCGAGCAGGATCAGCATGCCGAGGAGCAGCGCGAGGACACCGACGGGCACGTTGATGAAGAACACCGACTGCCAGTTGACGTGCTCGACGAGGACACCGCCGAGGATCGGGCCGCCCGCGGTGGAGGCGCCGATCACCATGCCCCACACGCCGATCGCCATGTTCAGCTTCTCGGCCGGGAAGGTCGCCCGGAGCACGCCGAGCGCGGCCGGCATCAGCAGCGCGCCGAACAGGCCCTGGAAGACCCGGAAGACGACGACCGCGGCGATGCTGCCGGACAGCCCGATGGCGCCGGAGGCGGCGGCGAAGCCGGTGACACCGATGAGGAAGGTCTGCCGGTGGCCGAAGCGGTCACCGAGCTTGCCCGCGGTGATCAGCGTGACCGCGAGGGCGAGGAAGTAGGCGTTGGAGACCCACTGCACGTCGGCGAAGGACGCGTTCAGGTCGTCGCGGATGGCCGGGTTGGCGATGGCCACGATGGTGCCGTCGAGGGCCACCATCATGACCCCTACGGCGACGGTGATGAGGGTGAGCCACGGATGGCCGCGCAGGCCGGCGCCCGGCCGCGGACCCGACGGGGCTGCCGGTGCTTTGTCCCCCGGCCCCGTCGCGTCGATGGTGGTCTGACTAGTCATAATCTCAGGCTAGTGACAGCCACTGACAGTTGACAAACCAATTCACTAGTCGGTTACTGACACGACATCGGCGCGCGGCCATCCGGGCCGGCCGGACACGCACAGGAGAGAGGCCATGGAGACGCTGCGGGAGCGCAAGAAGCGGCGTACACGGGAATCGCTGCTGCGGGCCGCTCTCCACCTGTTCACCAGCCAGGGGTACGAACGGACCACCGTCGACGAGATCGCCGAGGCCGTCGACGTCTCGCAGCGCACCTTCTTCCGCTACTTCGCGGGCAAGGAGGACGTGGCGCTCGCGGTGCAGAAGATGACGGAGGCGGCCTTCGTCGCGGCCGTCCGCGCACGTCCGCCGCACGAGGCACCGATGCGGGCCCTGCGGCAGGCGTTCCTGGAGGGCTGGGACTCGATCCGCGAGACCGTCGAGTCGGTCGTCCCGGTCGAGCTGCACCTGCGCATGTACCGGACGATCGAGTCCACGCCCGCGCTGCTCGCCGCCCACCTGCGCCGGTCGGCGGCGACGGAGGAGACCCTCGCGCGCGTGCTGGCCGAACGGGAGGGCGTCGACGTGGACACCGACCCGCGGCCCCGGCTGGCGGTGGCGGTCTTCGGCGGGGTGATCCGGGTCGCCGAGCGGCAGTGGTGCACCAGCGAGGAGTTCAGCCTGGAATCGATCCGTACGCTCACCGCGGAGTACCTCGATCAGGTGGGTTCGGCGCTCACGGGAAACTGGCGCACCGGCTGAGATCGTTGGCAGATCGCCGACACCGTGTTCGGTACCTGCCGAAACGTGATCCCTGTCACTCGGTTACCCCGAGACCCTCCCGTTCTCCTAGTGTGTCCTCCCAGTGACTTCCTTCGACACCTCCCCGCAATGGAACGTCTGGCGCGCACTGCTGGCGCTGGCCGTCGTGTTCGTGATGCTCGCGACCACCGGCTGGACCGCCCTGCGCAGTCACCGGGAGTCGACAGCGCTGCAAGCCTCGCTCGACAAGTGGGCGCACGGCCGTCTCCACGGCCACCGCCTGCCGGACCCCGAGGCCGCGCCGACCCGCCTCGCCCGCTTCTTCGCCTCGCTCACCCCACGGGACCGCGACCGCCTCGCCCACCGCTATCCGCTCGCGGTCGGCAACATGAACGGCGCCCCCGTGACCCTGCGCTACCTGGCCAACCGCATCGCGCTGGACCAGGCCCGCAGGATCGAGCGCAAGCGCATGCACGACAGCCGGCTCAGCACGGCCGGCCAGCAGGACGCGGGCCGCCGGATGCACCGCTACGAGTCCCTGCTGAACCCCCGCCGGCAGATCCTGGCCTTCGACCCCGAGGGCTCGGGCCGGATCGCCGAGGTGTTCGGCAACCTCACCGCGGCCCAGCGGATCTCGGTCGTCGTCCCCGGCGTCGACACCGACCTGCTCACCTTCCAGCGCACGCACCGCAAGTACAGCGCCCCGGTCGGCATGGCCAAGGCGCTGTACGCGGCCGAGCGCGCGGCGAGCCCCACGACCCGTACGGCCGTGATCGCCTGGGCCGACTACACCTCCCCCGACGGGCTCGGGGTGGACGCGGCCACGGGCCTGCGCGCCGCGGAGGGCGCCGTCCGGCTGAACGCGCTGCTGCACGCCCTGCCCGGCCGGTCCCCGGTGTCGATGTTCTGTCACAGCTACGGCTCGGTGGTCTGCGGTGTCGCCGCGCACGGCATGCCACGCCGGGTCGCCGACATAGCCGTGGCCGCGAGCCCCGGCATGCGCGCCGCCAGCGCCGCACGGCTCGGCACCACGGCCCGGGTGTGGGCCATGCGGGACGCCAGTGACTGGGTGCAGGATGTTCCGTACCTGGAGCTGGGCGGCCTCGGCCACGGCGCCGACCCGGTGTCCTCGGCCTTCGGGGCGCGGGTGCTGTCGGCCCGGGACGCCCAGGGCCACAGCGGTTACTTCCAGCCCGGCACGGACAGCCTGCGCAACCTCGCCGTGATCGGCGTGGGCGCGTACGACGCGGTGACGTGTGCGCGGGAGAACGATGCGTGCCGGTCCGGTCTGTCCGGCACGACGACGGCCGGACGCGCGTAGAGACAGCAGGAAGTGCGGTCTGCGCGGGTGGCGACGGAGGAGCACGTGCCGCATACGATGAGCCGCATGGGTGACGTACTGGCGGGTTTTCATGCCGTCTGGGAGTTCGAGTCCGACTCCGTGCTCATCCGTTACGAACGGGGGATTCGGACACCGAAGCTGTTCCAGGCGCTCGGCGAGCGCCGGATACCGCTGTCCGCGGTCCAGGGGGTGACCCTCGCCCCGGGCCGGCGCGGCACGGTCGTGCTGCGGCTGGATCCGCGCCCCGGCGCGGACCCGCTGATGGAGGCGGCCGACGGCCAGCTGAAGGAGGGCGCCGACCCCTACCGGCTGGTGCTGCCGGCCGAGCGGGAGACCCTCGCCGAGTACTACGCCGACGAGCTGAAGGCGCTGCTGACCGAGTCCGGACCGGCCGAGCGGCACCTGGTGGCCGCGCCCGAGGCGCCGCTGCAGTTCAAGGCGTACGACGGGAAGGCGTCGTTCGACGGGACGTCCGTGCAGTTCCGCTGGTCCTGGACCGGGGCCTCCTCGGCGAAGTGGAAGGCCGGCGACCAGAGCTTTCCGGTGGCCGAGCTGAGCGGGGTGGAGTGGCGGTCGCCGGAGATCTTCGAGGGGCACCTGCGCCTGCACCGGCGCTCGGCCGGTTCGGGGGCGCCCGTGCAGCCCGACCAGGATCCGGCGGCCGTCGTGTTCGGCCTGGGGTACGGGCCGGTGCACGAGTCGCTGCCGTTCGCCGCGGCGGTGCTGGCCGCCGTGCGGTCACGCGGGCCGGTACCGGTGGCGCCGGCCGTGTCCCGGCGTGACCCCGCGGACATCGCCGAGCGGATCCGGCATCTCGGGGAACTGCACCAGGCCGGGCTGGTCACGGACGAGGAGTTCTCCAGCAAGAAAGCCGAACTGCTGGCGGAGCTGTAGTCACCGCTCCCGCGCGTAGAAGCTGATCTTCTTGTCCAGGACGCCCAGGGTGTCGTGGAGTTCCGCGATCCGGTTCAGCACGTCCCTGCGGGTCGACTCCAGCAGTTGCCGGCGTTCCGCGAAGGTGTGGTCGCCCTCGCGCACCAGTTCCGCGTACCGCACCATGTCCGCGACCGGCATGCCGGTCAGCCGGAGCTTGTTCACGAAGTCCAGCCAGTCCAGGTCGCGGTTGCGGTAGCGGCGCTGGCCCGTGTGCGAGCGGTCGACGTGCGGCATCAGGCCGATCCGCTCGTACCAGCGCAGTGTGTGCGCGGTCAGCCCGGTGAAGGCGACGACCTCGCTGATCGTGTAGTGGTCCTGGCCGTCGGGGCGGGGATGGCGCCGGGGCGGGGCGGAGCAGATGTCGGCGCGGGTGGCGCGCTCGGTGGCCGCTGGCGTGGTCTGCATCACCGTCATGGCCCCACGCTATGGCCTTCGAGTGCACTCCAAGCAAGCCGGTCGGTAAGAAATCCGCAGGACCCGGCCCGGGCGGGCTGACTAGCGTGCGGGGCATGAGTCTTGTACGCCGGGCCCGGCCCGAGGACGCCGCCGAGGTGCTGCGACTGCGCCAGGTGATGATCGATTCCCTGTGGAGCGCGGGAGGTGCCGGACCGACCGAGTGGCACGCCGAGTCGCTGCCGACGCTGCGGGAGCGGCTGGCCGAGGAGGACGGGGACTTCGCCGCGTTCGTCGTCGCGCATCCCGGCCGGCCGGGGGCGCTGGCCGCGCTGGTGGCGGGGACGGTGGAGTACCGGATCGGCAAGGCCGGGAATCCGCGGGGGCGGGTGG